>CABUXM010000023.1 GCA_902495545.1 uncultured Collinsella sp.
ATCCAGCGTACGGCCTTGACGGCTTTGCCCGCCATGCTTTTCTCGTCAAATCCAAACTGGCTCGATTTTTGGTCATCGTTCTTAAAGATGCCCATAATGTCTCCTTTCCGTGCGGCGTAAGCCTTGATCGTTACAACCAGTATCGCCTAAAGGCGCTGGCGTATGGGTCGGGGAGGGCGAAACGTAACCCAAAGGCCCCGAATTGTTTCCGTTGTTCCCCACGTCGCGATTTTCTATTCAACAGGTGTAGAACATTGCAGCCCTGTTCGCTATTGCCTACGTTTTAGGTTAGATTTTCCTAAGAACAATTGCCCGAAATTGGGGGTCCCTATGAACGAAACAGTTCCCGCGGCGCCGTCGAGCGCGGAGTCGATGGCAAAGCAAGGTTGCGAAAAGCTCGGTCTGGAAGCGTTTGATGCGTTGGTTCGCTGCGCCCGCACGTGCCGTCGCTTTGACGAGTCCATGCGCGTGCCGCGTGAGCTTTTGCTTGAGCTGGCGGAGCTGGCGCACCTGACTCCCTGTGGTGCCAATGCTCAGCGTCTTCGTTTTCATGTGGTGGGCGGTTCCGAGGACTGCGCTCGCGTGTTTGACGAGCTTGCATGGGCCGGTGCGCTCAAGGATTGGTCGGGTCCCGATGAGGGCGAGCGCCCGACCGGCTACATCGCGATTCTTGCCGAGCGCGCCGTTCCGGGCAAGCCCGCCGCTCCCATTACCGAGGTCGACACGGGCATTGCCGCGCAGACGATGATGCTCGCCGCCCGCAGCGCCACGCCCGAGGTGGCTGCCTGCATGTTCAAGGCCTTTACGCCCCACGCGATCGATGCCATGGGGCTCGATAACGACAAGTATGAGCTCAAGCTGATCATGGCGTTTGGCGTTCCGGCCGAAACGCAGGTGATCGATGCGATCGATTCCAACCCCGATGGCTCCATCAATTATTGGCGCGACGAGGCACAGGTGCACCACGTACCCAAGCGTTCGCTCGCCGACGTACTGCTGTAGTTGAGCGTCACCGCGGTGTGATCCGGCGGTAAACCACCACAAAGGTACCTGTCCCCTTTGCGGTGGTGCGAGAGGAGGGCGTGTGGCAGATTTGTATTTGGTGCGGCATGGGCAGACTGAGCTCAACGTGCAGAACATTTTGCAGGGTGGGCACGATTCGCCGCTTACGGCGCGCGGGCGCGAGCAGGCACTGGCGACGCGCGCGGCGTTTGAGGCGCGTGGCGTGACCTTTGACCGTGTGTATTCCTCCCCGTTGGGCCGGGCGCGGCGTACGGCTGAGCTAATTGCTGGCGAGGCCTGCTCGATAGAGCTGGTCGATGACCTACGCGAGTGGCATTTGGGCTCGCTGGAGGGCACATCAAATCGCGATATGCCGCCGCAGCCCTGGGGTGATTATCCGGTGGCCTTTGGTGGCGAGTCTGAAGGCGAGCTACGGGCGCGCATGGTCGCGGTGCTGTCGCGCATCATGGCCAGGCCGCAGCACGACTGCGTGCTGGCGGTTTCCCACGGCTCAGCCTGCCAGGAGTTTCTTGAGTATGTGACTGGCAGGGGAGAGCTACCCGACAACGGAGCCGTGCTTCATTTTGGCTATTGCGACGGGGCGTTTTCGCTCCTTGATTGGTAACGAACGAAAGGACCCCTATGAATAAAGATCTGTATCTGGTCCGTCATGGACAGACGATATTCAACCTCAAGCGTATCATTCAGGGGTGGAGTGACTCGCCGCTTACGCAGTTGGGTTGCGACCAGGCGGCGCGCGCCGGCATGTTTTTACGTGCGCGCGGCATTGAGCCCGATCATGCCTACACCTCCACGCTTCATCGCACCGAGCAGACTATCGCCAACTTGTGGCCGGGCTTGGCGTACGAGCGCCTGGACGGCCTGCGTGAGTGGTTCTTTGGCGACTTTGAGGCCGAGCGCGTGATGCTCATGCCCGAGCGCCCGTGGCGCGACTTCTATCGCCAGTTTGGCGGCGAGGGCCAGATGCAGGTGCGCGAGCGCATGGTGGCGACGTTGACCGATCTTATGCGTCGCCCGGACCACGAGTGCGTGCTCGCGGTGAGCCACGGCTCGGCCATCAAGGAGTTCATGGACCACGTGAAGGGTGCGGCGGCTGATGAGCGCGATCGCGTACCGGGCAACTGCTCGGTGCTGCATTTCGTGTTTGACGACGAGGCCGGTACGTTTGAGCTGGTCGAAGTCTTTACGCAGGAAGATTATGCGCGCGAGCTGGGGCTTGAACCGCTCGTGGCTACTGCGGGTCCGCAGCGCGGATAACGCGAGCGCGGCGGCACGGGTCGCCGGCATAACTTCTCGACGCGAAAGGGGCGGAGATGCATGTACCTGCTGCATCTCCGCCCCCTGTTTGTTGAGCTGCCGATTATTGTGCTGGGCGGTCTGGTCTTGCTAGAACCGCGCGACCTGGTGCGTGAGCAGACCTGTCGGAACTTGCGGCGCGGCGCCGCTGACCTGCGCGGCGGGGAAGAGCACGGCAACGGTAAAGTTGAACGGCTCCTTGCCGGTGTACGTTCCGGCGGCACGGGCCTCATCGGCCAGCAGCTGCGACGCCCCGGTCAGAGCGGCGGCGTAGGCGGGGTCGTCGGTCAGTGCCGGCTCCGGTGCTTGGTCGAGCATAGCGCGGATGGCCCCGACGGCGTCCTCGCGCTTGACCTCCCACGCGCGGTGTGTAATGCCCGCGGGGTCGGTAACGGCGTAGAGCGACGCGCCCTCTTTGGCGGCGCCCAGGATGATATCCATGACGGGCGAGGCCTCGTAGGCGAGCGACACGGGGCGCGGCTGCACTTTGAGCTCGGCGATCGCGCGCGCAGCGGCGGCCACGTCAGCGCTGGCATCGCTCTTGTCGCCCGCAAGTACACTCGTCGGGCAAATCGCCACGACACCCGTCACGCGTCCCGGCTCGCCCGAGCATTCGTACACGTAATACGCCGCGCCCGGGTCCTTGAGCATCAGGCCATCGGCAATGGCTCCGCGCAGAGCATTGTTGCTGCTCAGGATACTGCCCATTGTAGGCAGCGCCTCGAGCACGCGGTCCTGAGCCGGGCGGATGCAGGGAAACGGAAGTGCTTTCATGGGCGGTCCTAACGCACGAGTCGGTTTGTTCGCGGCTTATTATGCCCCAACTTGGCCGCTCGCGTCCCAGAGCACGTTATCGGCGAGCGCGATTAGCACCTGCTGACAACGAACGATATCGGCGTGGGGCACATATTCGTTGGGCTTGTGCGCGAGCGCGAGCGACCCGGGACCGTAGCTCATGCAATTGCGATTACCTGTCTTGCCGGCAATGACGGCGGTGTCGGTGTAGCCGGTAAAGAAGCCGACGGTCGTGTCCGCGTCCGTCACGTCATCGGCGGCACGCTTGAGCGCTGCTAGAAGGGGGGAGTTTGGGTCGCGCTCGATGGCGGGGCGGTCGCCCGTCACGGTGTAGCTGCCATGGCAACCGGGAACGGCGGCTTCGGCGACGGCGATGGCCTGCTCTACCATGCGCGTCGCGGCGGCCGTATCGGTCGGCGGGGTCAGGCGCATGTCGACCCAGACTTTGGCGCGGTCGGGTACGACATAGGGACGGTAGCCACCTTCGATCTGTCCAAACGTGATGGTCGAAGATCCCAGCTCATCGTGCGCGGGCAGCGCCACAAACGCGCGACGGAGCGAACACACGACCTCGGCCATGGCGGCGACGGCATCCGCGCCCTTCCAAGGCTGGCTCGCATGCGCCGTGACGCCGGTCATCTCGATCTCGAACCACGTGCGACCCTTGTGCGCCACCTGGATCTGTCCGTCGGTGGGCTCGGTGTCCAGCACCCATTCACGCGAGCCGACCCAGCCAGCATCGATGGCTGCCTCTGAGCCGCGCATAAAATCTTCCTCGTCGACCGAGCAGATGAGCGAAAAGCCGCGGCGGGGCAACGCGCCATCCGCCGCCACGCGCTCGAGCGTATGGACCAGTGCGGCAATGGCGCAGGCCAGGCCACCCTTCATATCGCAGGCGCCACGGCCATAGAGTTTGTCGTTACGCACAACCGTCCCGAGCGGCGGCGTGTCCGCGTCCCAGCCATCGCCCAGCGTAACGGTATCCATATGGCAGATATAGACGAGTCGTGGCTCGTCGCTCAGTCCCGGCACGGTGACCATAAGGTTGCGGCGCCCGGGCAGCACCTCGAGTTCCTCAACCTGCACGGCATGGAGTACCGGATGGCTCAGCTGCGCCAACCGTTCCTCAACCAACGCTTTGATATAGCGCTCAATCTCGTCCTCATACGCACCCGGGTCTGAGCTGTCGATCCGCACGAGTCCTTGCGTAAGCCGCCAAGCAAAATCTGTATCAACCATAGGCACCTCACAGATAGTTAGGTC
This sequence comes from uncultured Collinsella sp., assembly GCA_902495545.1. GTDB lineage: Bacteria > Actinomycetota > Coriobacteriia > Coriobacteriales > Coriobacteriaceae > Collinsella. Next base: position 4,378 of record CABUXM010000023.1, read on the forward strand.
AACATACAGATTGTATGCCAAGAAGCGGCTCGGTGCATTTAATGGAGCGCTCACAAAAACGGGGCGCCTCTCGTGCGAAAGGCGCCCCGCAGGCATTCAATGTCAGTGACGGGCAGGCCACATGGGGAACTGCCCGTCAGATCAGCCGGCGCTATTTGATTACGCGCACGCGATACATCGACGGAATCTGCTTAAGCGCCTCGATCGTGCTGCTGTTCAGGTGCTCATCGGTGTCGAACATGGTGTAGGCGTTCTCGCCGGCGGACTCGTTGGTCATGCGCTGCACGTTGGCGTTGTCCTTGGCCAGGATGGCCGTGATCTGGCCGATCATGTTGGGCACGTTGGCATGCAGGCAGGCAATGCGGCTCGCGGCGCGCGCCTTGCCCATGCTGCAGGCGGGGTAGTTGACGCTGTGCGCGATGTTACCGTTCTCCAGGTAATCCTTGAGCTCGCTGATGGCCATATCGGCGCAGTTGGCCTCGGCCTCGCCAGTGCCGGCGCCCGAGTGCGTGGTGATAAACGTGTTCGGCATCTTGACGGTCTTGGGCGTGGCAAAGTCGCAGCTAAACCAGCTCAGCTTGCCCTCGCGCAGGGCAGCGTCGACGGCGTCCTCGTCAATGATGGTCTCGCGTGCGTAGTTGATCAGCACGGCGTCCGGGGCCAGCAGGTTGATCTGCTCGGTGCTGATCATGCCGATGGTGTCGGCCTTGCTGGGCACGTGTACGGTGAGGTAGTCGCAGCCGCGGCAGAGATCCTCGAGCGTGCCCACGCGCTGCACCTCGCGGCTCAGCACCCACGCGTGCTCGACGGAAATGAACGGGTCGTAGCCGTAAACGTCCATGCCCAGGTCGACGCAGGCGTTGGCGACCTTGGAACCTACGTTGCCCAGTCCGATGACGCCGATGCGCTTGCCCTTGAGCTCGCGGCCCACAAAGGCCTTCTTGGCCTTTTCGGCGTCGACCTGGATCTCGGGATCGTCGGCGTTGTCGCGCACCCAATTCATCGACTGCACCACGCCGCGGCTCGAGAGCACCAGCATGCCCAGGACGAGCTCCTTGACAGCGTTGCTGTTGGCGCCGGGGGAGTTAAAGACGACGACGCCCTTTTTGGCGTACTCCTCGACGGGGATGTTGTTGACGCCGGCGCCGCAGCGGGCGATGGCGCGGATGCCCTCGGGCAGCTCGTAGCCGTGCAGGTCGGTGGAGCGCATCAGGATGGCGTCGGCCTCCTCGGCGGTGCTCACAAATTCGTAGCCCTCGCCAAACTCGACTTTGCCGTCTTTGGTAATGTCGTCGATGGTTTTAATTTTGCGCATGAAAAACTCCTTAGCGGATTTGTTTATAACAAGTGGTCTGAGGTGGCTGGTCGGCCCGCGCGTTGCGGGCTAGTTAGATCGCGGACTCAAACTATGCTGCGCTTCGAAGTCCTTCATGTACGAGGCCAGTGCCTGCGCGTCTTCCATGGTCACGGCGTTGTAGACGCTGGCGCGCATGCCGCCCACCAGGCGATGGCCCTTGACGTTTTGAATCTGGTGCTCGCCCGCGCCTGCGACAAAGGCCGCATCGAGCTCGGCGTCGCCGGTGCGGAAGGTGACGTTGGCGATGGAGCGGCTGTCGGCCTGCGCGGTGCCATGGAACAGCTCACTGTGTTCGAGCAGGTCATAGAGCAGGTTGGCCTTGGCCCAGTTGCGCTCGGCCATGGCGGCAAGTCCACCGGTCTGCTCCACCCAATGGAACACCTTGCCGCACACGTAGATGCCAAAGGTGTTGGGCGTGTTGAGCATGGAGCCCTTGGCAGCCTGGGTCTTAAGGTCCAGGTACTGCGGCGTCTGCGCAAAGGCGGGGCCATCTGCGATGAGGTCGTCGCGCGCGATGACCACGGTCACGCCCGCAGCGCCGGCGTTTTTCTGGGCGCCGGCGTAAATGAGCCCGTAGCGCTCAACGTCGAGCGGCTGCGACAAAAAGCAACTCGAGACATCGGCGACTAGCGGCACATCGCCGCAGTTGGGCAGCTCGTGGTACATGGTGCCAAAGATGGTGTTGTTCTGGCAGATGTAGACGTAGTCGAGCCCGTCGCCCGCGTCCTCGGCGGCAATGCGCGCGTTGATATCGGCCATGTTGGGAATGCGGTCGAAGTTGGTGTCCTCGGAGCTCGCGAGCAGCACGGCCTCGCCGTACTTGGCGGCCTCCTTGTACGCCTTGTTGGCAAAGTTGCCGGTCACGACGTAGCCGGCGCGGCCGCGGCGCATGAGGTTCATGGGGATGCCCGCGAACTGTAGCGTGGCGCCGCCCTGCAAAAACAGGACGCGGTAGTTGTCCGGGATGCTCAGCAGGCGACGCAGGGTTGCCTCGGCGTCGTCGATGATCTGCTGGTACATGCTAGATCGATGGCTCATCTCGAGCACGGACATGCCGCAACCGCGGTAGTCCATCATCTCGTCGGCGATCTCGGCGAGCACGCTTGTAGGTAGCGCGGCCGGGCCAGCTGAGAAGTTGTGCACACGTGCCATCTTCTAGTTCCCCCTCGTAGTCGTTTGAACGTTCGGGATACTTTAGCACAGTGGAGCGCCGGGCGCGACCGCATCACGGTAAAACTCGAGTGCGCTGCTATGATTTACAGGATGGTTACATGGGGGAGAGGTGACCTTACCTGATGGCTCGCATCCGATCCGCCTCGGCCTTCGCTTGTTTCCAGGGGCGCACACGACCGTTGGCGAGGTCGTCGTAACCATGAGCGATGGTACGTTGAATGTGACCTTCGCGTTCCTGAATGGTAGTTAGCGCGCGCGTCTGATCAGAAATAGGCTTTACGACAGGCATATGAAACTCCTTACATAGAATCATATGTATAACTCTATGTTGAGTGTAGTGGAGGGTGGCGTTGGGCGTGTGCGTGCCTGCATTCGTAAGCGCGGTTGTCTGGCAAGTGTGATTTGGGGCGACCTCGTTAAAGTTTCTAAGCTGCGAAAATGACCGTTAACCGGATTAAATTTTGTTGCTCAACATTTGACACTCTGGGCGTGGTAACTTTTTTACCAACAGGTATGATTATTGTCATGTGCGCCGCGCCTGCCTGCCGGGTTGCGGCGCACTTGTGACAGCCTTTGACACCCTTGGAGCGTGTACTGTGGATGTAACCACAAAAAGCGTTCGGGGGGGGGGTGCTCACCCGCGAGCAATTCCTCCCGCATGAGATGCGCATCGTCGCTGCCCTTCGTATGCGGGGCGCAAGCGACGAGCAGGTCATTGTACGCGTAAAGAGCGAGAACCTCTTTCAATATCCCACGGAGCGCATGGTCGCCAACCGCGCAACCGTGTGCCTTCGCCGCCTTGACGCCATGGTGCCCACGGACGCCGTATGCGCCGCGCGCGGCATCGACCCCAAAACCGCCGTCGAGGCTGCATCATCCCTAACCAGGCTCATGGCATCCGGCACTCCCACGCAGGCGGACCAGGCCATCTTCTACAGCATGATCTGCCGCTACGATATCGTGCGCGAGCTCGTGCTCGTCGAGGTAGGGGAGCGCCTACAAAACTTCGATTATGCCTTTACGGCGGTTGACCTCAACGCCTTTATGACACGCTTTACCACGGAGTATCCGGACGCGGCCCGCTGGACTGAGGCCACGGTCAAGCGCATTAAGGGCTCGCTCCGCCAGACGCTCCGCCATGCTGGCCTTATCGGCGAAGGCCTGGGCCCGGAGTCCGAGCGCCTGTCACCACTCTTCCTCGATTCCGATGTCGAGCGAGCCTTGGTTCAGCTGGGCGAGCAGTCGCTTATCGCGGCCCTTACCGGCAGGGCGGTGATGTAGCGTGGCTCCCGTCAAAAGCGCCGTCGACCCTGTTATCACCCCGGCGACCGATCTCACCACCAATATCGGTATCCATTCCCGCAAGAGCGTCGTGGCGGCGCATGCCCGCTCCGAGCGCGCCTGTCAGGAATTTGAGCGCCGTGCGCAGCTTCTGCGCGAGTGCCTGTGCAGCGAGGACTTTTTGGCCAACAAGGGCATAGGCAATGAGATCGGCTTCCACACTTTTTGCTATGACCCCGCGCTGGAGTTTGAGGCGCGTGCATTATTTGACACCCTTTCATGCGATGCCGAGGCCGACAAGCTTCCGTGCACGCTCAAGGTCGTGAACCTTTACGACGCCGTGCTGGCAATTCTCGAAAAGCGCCGTGTCCTTAAGGCCATCCCACGCCAAGAGGAGCGCCGCGGTACCCAGCGCGTGCTCGAGGACGTGGCCAAGTTCGCCTCGCCCGAGAAAGTTGCCGCGTACATCCTTGAGCAGACCGAGCCGTTCGCGCCCGGAGACGTCATTCTCCTCACCGGTGCAGGTGAGGCCTTCCCGTTCTTTCGCATGCACACGCTTCTCCACTGCATGCTTGCGGATTTTGATGAGGTGCCTGTGGTCGCCGCCTATCCGGGCAGTTTCAACGGCTCTTCTTTCCAGCTCTTTAACCGTCTGCCGGCCGACAACTACTACCGCGCCATCGATATCTCGTAAGCACGGCTCCCCGCAGGCAAGTCCCTGCCGCCGGTAACAACCCTTTGCCATAACGTTCCCAAACCCAAAGGAGCACCCATGGACAACACGATCATTCGCGACCTCTTTGCAAAAGACATTAACCGCTCCATCAACGGCGTGGTCAAGGTCCAGGATTCAAAAGATGGGTCCATCCGCCAAGAGCTTGACGAGTACGTGGTGACGCGCGAGTTGCAGAGGCACTTTGCCACGTTCTTCAAGGCCTACGGCGATGCCATCGATGCGCGCACCGACAAGATCGGCGTGTGGATCAGTGGTTTCTTCGGTTCCGGTAAATCGCACTTCCTCAAGATGCTGAGCTACCTGCTCGAGAATCGCCAGATCGGCGGTAAGAGCGCCATCCGCTACTTTGACGGCAAAATCGTCGACCCCATGGTCGCGGCTGCCATGGAGCGCGCCTGCTCGGTGCCCACGCAGGCCATCCTCTTTAACATCGATAGCAAGGCGGGCCAGTGGAAGCAGGGCGATACGGCTCCCACGGCGCTGCTTCGCGGCTTTGAGCGCATGTTCTACGAGGCGCGCGGCTTCTACGGCGAGGACCTCAAGCTTGCAAAGCTCGAGGACTACATCGATTCCCTGGGCAAGACCCAGGAGTTCCGCGAGGCCTTTGAGCGCGTCAACGGCGAGTCTTGGCTCCAGACCCGCGATACCTACAGCTACTTTGAGGACGACGTCGTCGAGGTGCTGCAGAGCGTGCTCGGCATGAGCGAAAAGGCCGCATGGAACTGGCTCGAGGGTTCTGAGGACGAGGTTTTGGCCCCTGATGTCTTTGCCAAAAAGGTCAAGGACTACGTAGACGCTCAGGCAGCGGCCCACGGCGGCAACTTCCGTTTGCTCTTTATGGTCGACGAGGTGGGTCAGTTTATTACAAACGACAAGGACCCAAGCCTTATGCTGAGCCTTCAGACCGTCGTCGAGGAGCTGGGTGCCGCCTGCGGTGGCCGCGTGTGGGTGATGGTTACGAGCCAGGAGGCCATCGACAACCTGAGCCTGCCCGTGGGCAACGACTTTTCAAAGATCCAGGGCCGCTTCAATACCCGCCTTTCGCTCTCCAGCTCCAGCGTGGACGAGGTCATCCAGCGCCGTGTGCTCGAGAAGACCGCGCCGACGGCCGATATGCTTGCACAGGTCTACGAGCAAGACGCCGCCGTGCTTAAAAACAACTTTACCTTTGAGGGTGGCTCGCGCTCCGACCTTGCCGGCTACGCCAACTCCAAGGATTTTGTGGCCAGCTACCCGTTTGTGGGCTACCAGTTTAAGCTCCTGCCCGACGTGATGACCGAGGTGCGCAAGCACGGTGTCAAGGCCAAGCACATGTCAACGGGCGAGCGCTCCATGCTGAGCGCGTTCCAGGAGAGCGCTCAGGCCATCCAGTATGACCAGACCGGTGCACTCGTGCCGTTCTGGTGCTTCTTCGACACTATTTCCAAAGACCTTGAGCACGGCATCAACCAGGTGGTCGACCGCGCGGTCCGTGCGGCCGAGGACGCAAAGGGCCTTGAACCCTACGACGTTCAGGTGCTCAAGCTCCTGTACCTGATTCGTTACATCGGCTACGTTAAGGCCACGGTCGAGAACATCTCCATCTTCATGATCGACGGCCTCGACGTGGACATGCGCGCCCTCAAGGACCGCGTCAAGGAGTCCCTTGCCCGCCTGGAGCGCGAGAACTACGTGGCACGCCAGGGCGATGCCTATAGCTTCCTCACCGACGAGGAGCAGGAGATAGCGCAGGAGATCGCACGCACTCCGGTCGATAACGCGCAGGTGATCGAGTCTATCAAAAAGCGCCTGTTCGACAGCATCTACACCGCGCGTAAACTCAACCGCGGGGCCAACGACTTTCCTTTTGACCGCTATGTGGACGGCTCAATCCACGGTGCCAGCATGGGCGGCATGGAGCTTTGCGTGGCGACTATGGCGAGCGATCTGGGCCGTGCGGACGATACCGAGCTGGCCTTGGCTTCTTCGGGCAAAGCCATCGTGGCTTTGAGCGACGAGGCGGATTATTGGGAGACGCTCGTCAACGCCGCCAAGATCCGCAAGTACGCCAAGACGCGAAATCTCCAGGAGCTTCAGCCGAGTACGCGCCAGATCGTCGAGTCCAAGATGCGCGAGGCAGCCTATAACGAGAAAGAGGCCGATGTCCTTTTGAGCGAGGCCGTACTCCATGCACGTTGCGCGGTCAACGGCCGCATAATTGAGGTCCGCGCGGCCAAACCCGCTCAGGTCTTTGAGCAAGTGCTGGCGCAGCTGTGCGATGTGGTCTTTGAAAAGGCCGACTATATCGGCGCGCCGGTCACGAGCGATTCCGATATCCGCTCCACTCTGGCGGGCAACGTTCAAGCGGGGCTCGCTGGCATGGACGCGGGTAACACGCGTGCGCTCAAGGAGGTCGAGGACTACCTCAAAGTTCAGCACCAGCGCCACCTGGATACCGCTATGGGCGATATCCAGCGCAGGTACCAGCAAAAGCCCTATGGCTGGCGCGAGGTTGACATCGCAAATGTGGTGGCGCAGCTTGTAGTGGAGCAGCGCGCGCAGGTGCTGTTTGGCGGTCAGACGGTTCAAGCTAACGACAGCCGCATGGTGTCGCTCCTGCGTAAGGATGCCGATAAGGCCCAGGTGCGTTTGCGCGTGCGCATGAGCGACCGGTTGCTGCGCGCCACGGGCGAGCTTATGCGTGGCCTGTTTGATCTCAAGACCGTGCCCTCCAACGAGGATAAGCTCGTGGCCGAGCTCAAGGAGCGCCTTGAGGGCTTGCGTGAGGTGTGCGTCGCCATGGCACGCGACTACTACACGGGTATCAAGCCGGCCTACCCGTATCCCGGTGAGGACGAGTGCGAGAAGATGCGCTCGGAGGTGGTCGACGTTCTTAAGGACCAGAGCGATTCCGAGGCGTTCTTGACCACGTTCACCAAGCACGAGGACCGCCTGTTCGATGCCAAGGAAGACTTTGACAAGGTGGTTGAGTTCTTCGAGTCCAACCAACGAACAGCGTTTGACCACGCCAAGGATTTCTTGAGTCGCACCGAGGGCATCGAGTATGCCTCCGATGACATTCCCAACGCTGTGGAGAACGTGGCAAAGGTACGCGAGATCCTCAAAGACCCAAAGCCCTACGGCCGCATTAAAGACCTTCAGCCGTTGATGGCACCCGTCGAGGAAGACATCAAAAAGCACCTGGGCATTCGCCGCAACGAGTTCTTGTGTCGTATCGAAAACGACCTGCAGGATTTGCGGAAGCAGGCCGAGAGCCAAGAAGGTTTTGTCAAGCAGGCCAAGGATGCCATCGCGGACGCCAACACCAGGTATGAGTCGTTCAAGAACCGCGCCCATGGCGTCCAGAGCCTCAACGAGCTTAACGCCCTCGCGGCAAACTGGGAAAACTGGATCGTTGCTGCAACCAACAAGATATACGACGCCGTGGATGAGGCCCACATGCGAATGGACAACGAGCGCCGCACCATCGAGGTCACGAGTACGGGTGAGGTGGTCAAGAAGATCTCCAACAAGGGCGCCGCATCGTCTGCGCCCGTGCCCGCGTCTAAGCCCCAGCGCAAGATCAAGACCGTGCGCCGCGCCGATTTGGCCAAGCCGAGTCGCCTCTTGTCCGCAGAGGACGTGGAGCGCTACGTGGACGACCTGCGCTCCCGCCTTATGCAGGAGCTCGCTGCAAACGACGAGATTCGTATCAACTAACTCGCGGAGCCACCGGTGCCAAAGCGAGCACCGGTGGTTTATGGCGTTTAGAAAGGCTCATCAACCATGAACGATTCTGCTCTTAAGAGCTTCTGCACCTGGGCCCGTACAGAGCTCATCAAAGGCGTGGAGGCACAGATGGTGCGCTACGGCATCACCGAACCTGCACCTTCGCCCGTTGGGTCCGAGACCGTCAACGGCCTGCCCCTAAGTCCTGCTGAGGTTGAGCAGCGTGACGAGCTGCTGCGCATACAGACAGAGGTGGGTCACGAGGCGCTGCGCGACCGAGCGGCCTACACCTGGTTCAACCGCATCGTGGCCATTCGCTTTATGGATGCACGCGGATGGCTCCCCAGCCGTATGCGCATGCTGAGTCGTGCGGACGGCAGCCATGGCAGCGAGGCCGTGGAGAACGCACTGGACGTGGAAATAACGACGGCCGATACCGATCGCATAGCCGAGCTCAAGATGGCGGGCTTGGATGAACCGTTGTGGCGCTACCTGTTTGTTGCTCAGTGCGAGGAGCTTGCCGATTGCCTGGCGGGCGTCTTTGAACGCGTGGGCGGAGCCATGGAGCTGCTGTTGCCCCAGGGCCTCATGATGGCTGACAGTGTGGTGGGCAAACTCAATGCCGTCCTCGCTGACGAGGACTGGCGCGAGGGCGTGACCGTTCTGGGCTGGATGTATCAGTACTACAATGCCGACGTTAAAGACGAGTTCTTCAAGTCCAAGCGCAAGGCAGCGGCGACGGACATCGCGCCCGCCACGCAGCTCTTCACCCCCGAGTGGATCGTGCGCTATATGGTCGAGAACTCGCTCGGCCGTCTGTGGATGCTCAACAATCCGGGGAGTTCGCTACGCGAGCGCATGGAGTATTACATCGAGCCCGATGCTGAGCACGAGGACTTCATCCGTATTTCGAGTCCCGAGGAGATAACCCTCTGCGACCCCGCATGCGGCTCGGGCCATATCTTGGTCTATGCGTTTGAGCTGCTCTTCCATATGTACGAGGAGCGCGGCTATCGTGAGCGCGAGATTCCCGAGCTCATTCTTACTAAAAACCTTGCAGGTATGGAAATCGATTCCCGCGCGGCACAGATCGCGGAGCTGGCGCTTGCCATGTGCGCCCGCGAGCACGACCGTCGCTTCTTTAGGCGTGGCGTTCGCGCCGACGTTACCGTGCTCTCGAGCATCCCGCTAGGGGAGGACGAGCTGCCGGGTAACAAGAAGCTCGCCGAGGAGCTGAGTCGTTTGGGCGAGATCGGTTCGCTGCTCAATCCCTCAGAGGACGAGATCGACGAGCTCAAGGCTGCCGCCGCGAGTTGTTCCGATGACCTTTTTGCCGCTACGGCCAAAACTAAGCTCGAAAGCGCTGCCGCCATCTGCGAGAAGCTGTCCCGTCGTTTTACCTGCACCGTTGCGAATCCTCCGTATATGGGCAGCAGCAGCTTTAACCCCTTCATGAGCAAGTGGGTCAAGAAGAACTACCCCGACGTGAAGAGCGACCTCTTCTCCAGCTTTGTCGTTCGCATGTTCAGTCTCGCCAAGGACCACGGCGAGTGCGGAGTCATGTCGCCTTTCGTCTGGATGTTCATCGGAAGCTATGAGAAGCTCCGCAACGAGATTATCGACAACAGAACGCTTACCTCCCTCATTCAACTTGAGTACTCGGGCTTCGCTGGCGCGACTGTGCCCATCTGCACCTACACGTTTCACAACTCACTCATCAAGGGCTACAAGGGAGGCTACGTGCGCCTTTCTGACTTCGTTGGCGCCGCTGTCCAGGCTCCCAAGGCCCTCGAGGCAATCCAAAACCCCGACTGCGGCTGGTTCTACCGCCGTAACGCCGAGACCTTCAAGCAGATCCCCGGCACCCCCATAGCCTACTGGGCCAGTGATGCCCTTGTTGAATCGTTCACAAAAGGAAGGAGGCTCGATGCTGTTGCTACTCCGCGACAGGGCTTGGCGACGAGCGATAATGGCCGCTTTTTGAGGAAATGGTGGGAAGTAGCGCCTTCCAACACATCGCGAGATTGTAGCGGCAGGCCTGAGGCAAAGCAGAGTGGCTCCCGTTGGTTCCCGATTATTCGGGGCGGCTCCTATCGAAAGTGGTGGGGTGACTACGACGAGGTGGTTAACTGGTTTGATGACGGTCGGGAGATGAAGGAAGCAATTCTGTCCAAGTATACTTATCTCTCTACACCTGATTTTGTGATCAAGAACCAGAACGACTATTTCAAGCCCGCAGTTTCCTGGTCTAAAATTTCTTCCAGCCTCGCCTCCTTTAGGTTTGCGCCTCGAGGGATGCTTTTTGAGGTAGCTGGAGCATGTCTTTTTGCGGAGCCGAACGAGCTCCGATACATCCAGGCTTTCTGCAACTGTTCCATTGCCGAAATTGATTTGGCGTTTATGTCGCCGACTCTAAACTTTGAGGTAGGCCAAATCGGTCAGTTGCCAATCATCCAAGATGAGGCTGCCGAGCCGACTGTCTGTTCACTCGTTGAAGAATCTCGCTCAATTTCAAAGGCGGACTACGATTCGTTTGAAACCTCTTGGGATTTTAAACGTAATCCTCTTGTCTAGGTGATCGCCATGGCTGAAAAGAAGAGGCGCAAGCCTGTCGATAAGACAAAAATTGAATATGTCGAACCTAAGCCAAGCTGGATAAAGGCTGTTAAGGTTAATGACCATAACGATGTCATGGGTTCTATTATTCAGTTTTTTCTGGTTGAATCTCCTTGTAAAGGTGTGAGTAGCAGAGGGATATCGCTTCTCGATTATGGATGGGCCGAAAGTGTTCCTCCTAAATCCGGGTACCTTCACCGAAGATTATTGGAAGTGGCCAATCTCTGCGATGGGTCGACGCTATTTACGGCCACACGAAAAGAAGAGATGAAAAATAGGTTTGTTGATGCTGATATGCCTGGCAATTTTGCTTCAACTTGTACCTCAAATCGCGTTGTGGCGCTCATCAACAGCAATTTTGTGCTTGATTTATTTCGGATTATTAGAAATTCGTTGGCACATTGTCGCTTTCAATTGGTCGAAAAGAACGGTGTGGATTTCATTGCTTTTGAAAACGGTATGCCAGGAAAAGATCTCATTGGAGCGGATTCATTTGAGGTGAGTTCTCGTTTATTTCTTAAATGCAGCACTCTCATTGATTGGATTGCTGTGGTTAAGTCCGAGGCTATATACGAGGCGGAAGAAATTGCCCGCAAGAAAGAGACCTCAGAACGGGAGTGGGAAAACAAACGCCAATTAGTTTTGTCTCGAATATCGAAGGGGTCTTACTCAAATAAAGACGATCTCGGGAAGGACTGTGAGCTATCTAAGCGTAATTTAGATAAATTACTTGGCGAGCTGAAGGCTCAAGGGCTTATTGCTTATTCACGTTCTAATCGAAAATGGGAACATACTGGTGACGCAAATCAGTGAGTAAGAGATGCTTCATCTTTGATTGCGAAGAACGGTGTGTCGGATGAGCTTCCAACGTTTTTTATCGCAAAGAGACTCGCTGTCTCTCGAAAGTGACCTTTTAAATGAAATTAGTCGGCGTTTTTAAATGAGAGGGCGGTCAAATATGGCCACTTTACTTCAAGATAAATACGAGGCTCGCAAGGCCGAGGTCAATGCTCGCTTCGAGCAGCTTCGCGCTAACGAGGAGGAACTCAACCGAATCTTTGCCAAGATCTACAACATGGAGGGCGAGGTGCCCATCGAGGTCGAGGACAAGTACGTCTCGGTGGCGCGCATCTTTGATACCGCTGACGAGATCCCCGAGAGCTACAAGGGCAACAAGTACGTGCGCACCAAGCGCGACGAGATCACCTCGCTCATTAGCTATGCCGTGGGCTGCATATTTGGCCGCTATTCGCTGGACGTGGACGGTCTGGTCTTGGCCGACCAGGGCGCCACGGTCGACGACTATCTGGCCAAGATGCCCGACCCCGATCACGTGACCTTTATGCCCGATGGCGACAACGTGCTGCCCATCACCGACGACGAGTACTTTGACGACGACATCGTGCGCTACTTTATCGACTTTGTGCGCACCGTGTATGGCGAGGAGACGCTCGAGCAGAACCTGGCCTTTATTGCCGAGGCGCTCGGCGGTAGGGGTACCTCGCGCGAGGTAATCCGCACCTACTTTTTGAAGGACTTCTTTAAGGACCACTGCCAGACCTATAAGAAGCGCCCCATCTACTGGCTGTTCGACAGTGGCAAAAAGAACGGCTTCAAGTGCCTTGTTTACATGCATCGCTATCAGCCCGACCTGTTGGCTCGCATCCGCACCGACTATGTGCATGAGCAGCAGGAGCGCTACCGTGCCCAGATCGGCTATGCCAACGATGCCCTTGCTGGTGCCGAGCGCGGCGAGCGCGTGCGCTTGGACAAGCGCGTCAAAAAGCTTAACGACCAGCTCAAAGAGACCATTGGCTACGAGGAGAAACTGCACCACTTGGCAGACCAGATGATTAAGATCGACCTGGATGACGGCGTCAAGGTCAACTACGCCAAGTTTCAGGATGTGCTAGCAAAGATTAAGTAACTGCAGATACGGTAAGGATATTCATGCCCAAGATCGATGTAGAAGAACAGCTCAAGCTGCGGTTTTTGCAACCGTTGCTCGCATGCATGCCCCGCCGTGTGGTGGTTTGGCACGATGCGGACGGCGAGTTTGCTCCTGAGTTTGAACGTTTGGCCGCCGAGGGCTTCGACGGTGCGGGGACTGATGACGGCGTTATGCCCGCTCACGGTGACTTTGAGCGCCCAGTGCGGTTTGTTGAAGCCTGCGAGGGCCGCATGTTTGCCGTCAAGAAGCTCGTCAACCGCGATGACCTTGTGAGCGATATCTTGCTGTATCGCCGTTGCCCGCGCGGCAGGCTTGAGGGCGATTGGCTTGCCGATGTTGAGCTGTATGCTGACCGGTTTCAAGCTGATTATCTTTCGCTTTTGGCCGATCAGCTGGGTATCGAGAATATCGATGCCGTGCGCGAGAGCCTGCGAGCGCACAAGGCGTTCTTTGTCGCCAAGTCCCGCTGCGCTAAGTTTGTCGCATGCGTTCCACATGCCGCGGGTGCATCCGATATCGAGCTCGGAATCCTTACGGTGATCTTTGGCGGCAAGGAACCGGGCGACGCGCGGCCCGCGTTTGTATTGCGCGGCTGCATGGCCACGCTGCTGCACGAGGGTCCCGAGGCGCTGGCCGCGCTGGTGGATAAGTACTGTGTGCGCGATGTTCTCGCTGCCTTTATGCTGCGCTGTTATGGGTTTGATGGACCGCTGCACGAGCGTGATTCACTGCTTATGCTTGCATCCCATGTGCTTCTTACGGCGGCATCCACCGCACTTCCCGAGGGAGCGCTCATGGGGCTCGAAAACTATATGGCTCCCGCCTACGGCCCCTATTGCCTTGAGGCGGTGCGTACGTGGGACCAGGCCGCCGATGCCCGGGCATCGAGCGAGGACCTATTTGAGATTTGTCGTTTAGTTGAGGATGCCCGCGGGCTCTTTGCACGGTTCGAGACCCTGCCGATCGATGCGCTGGCTTCGCTTGATGTGTTCCCGTGCGTCAACGAGGTTGTGCTCTCGCAGCTGTTCTGCTCGTTTGCGCAAGGTGCAGACCGTGTTGAGGATGCGCGTGCCTTTGCTGTGCGCCGTTGCGACCTAAGCTGGTACCGTCGTGTCGAGAGCTACTTTGACCTGCTTGTCGCTGTGGCCGATATGTGCGCGTTTAGGCAGACGCACGCGGGTGGGTTCCATCTGGCGCAGTCCCAGCAGGTGTGGGATGCCTATACGTCCGAATGGTATGCCATGGACGCTGCCTATCGCCATATGTGCACCGCGTATCTGCGGGCACGCTCCGTCGAGTGCGATGCGCTCGAGGAACCTGCCCGCGCCGTGGCGGACTGGGCGGAGAATCTCTACAGCAACTGGTTCTTGGCGGATGCCAATGCCTGCTGGGCGGCTGCTGCGCAAGGGGAGTGGGCCGATTGCGGCTACATCGATGGTCCCGCACGGCAGGATGAGTTTTACTGGCATGTGCTACCCGTCTTTGTGGGTTCTGCCAAAACAACGGTCGTTATCGTGAGCGATGCGCTGCGCTATGAGGTTGCCCGCGACGTTGCGGCGCTGCTCGAGCGCGAACGCGGCGGCAACGTCAAGGTCTCTAGCATGCAGGCGGTCTTTCCCTCCATTACCGAGGTGGGCATGCCTGCGCTGCTGCCGCACCAGGTGCTTGAGCTTGCAGAGGATGGCGCGTTTGTGTTGGCTGACGACATGCCCACTGCGACGACTCCGCAGCGCGAGGCCGTGCTTGCCCACGTTGAGCCTACAGCCCGCGCTTTGCGCTCGAGCGCATACCTCAACATGGCGGGAACCGAGCGCAAGGCGATGCTCAAGGACTCAAGACTTGTCTACCTCTATCACAACAAGATTGATGCCACGGGCGAGAAGGCCGCTACGCAGGATGACGTCTTCGATGCCTGTACGGACACCGTAGAGGAGCTTGCCACGTTGGCGCGCCGCGTGTGCACCGACGCCCCGGGCGCGCGTGTTGTTATAACGGCGGATCACGGCTTTATCTACACGCGCCGGGAGCTCAGCGAGTGTCAGATGCTCGGCAAGCCAGATCTTCCCTTCCTTGACGCTCCCGTCATGCACGGCAAGCGTCATCTGGTGGTGCCCAACGAGGCCGTGGCCAAGCTTTCGGACGAGGCACGCGAGGTGTTTGTTAATGTTGACATGGGACGTTTGGGCGCCGGTTTTGAGGGGTTTGCCCCGCGCGAGAACGTGCACTTCAAGCGTCCCGGCGGCACTAACAACTACGTCCACGGCGGCATGAGCCTGCAGGAGCTCTGCGTGCCCATTATCGGATTTTGGCGTGCGCGCTCGGGTTCCAAGGACTTTGTCGACACGCGCGCGGCGACGCTGCGCGTACTAAGTGAGGGACGCCGAGTGACCAACTCGCTCTTCTCGGTCAACTTGATCCAGGAAGAACCTGCCCAAGGTAAGGTCTTGCCGTGCGAGTACGAGCTGGTGTTTACCGATGCAAGTGGCAACGAGGTGAGCGATACGGTCAAGGCGCATGCTAACAAGACTTCTGTTAACTCGCAGGAGCGCGTGGTGCATGCCAAGTTTGCGTTGCATGCAGCGGATGGATTCTCGGCCAAGGGTCCGTACTATCTGGTCTGCCGCGAGCGCGAGACGGGCAAGATCGTTTGGCGCGAGACGTACACCATCGCTGTTTCGTTTGCACCTGTTGCTGATTTTGGTTTTTAGGAGTGTGCCCTATGTTTGATAGCAATGACGACGATCTGTGGGAAGTCCCCTCGATTGATGTGGATGTGCCGGTGGAAGGCGTGGTGCCCGTGGAGGCGCCGGCGGCTGAGGTTGTTGCGCCTGCCCCGGAGCCGGCAGAGTCCGCTGCGCCCGTTGAGGCTGCGGAGAGTGCCGAGGACGAATCCTCGACCGATGGCTATGCCCAGGCCGTGGCCGAGACTCCCGAGGACGACGGCTACGACATGGATGGGCTGGACGGCAAGCTGCTTGAGCACTTTGCTGGCAAGATCGTGCGTAAGGACCTGACGGCCCTTATGAAGCGCGGCGCCAACGTGCCCACCTTTGTGCTGGAGTACCTGCTGGGCATGTACTGCTCGACCGATGACGAGGAAGCCGTGGCAGAGGGCCTGGATCGCATCCGCAGGATCCTCACCGATAACTACGTGCGTCCCGACGAGTCCGAGCGGATTAAGTCCAAGATTCGCGAACTGGGCCGCTTTACCATCATCGACAAGGTGACGGCCAAGCTCGACGAGTACAAAGACATCTACGTGGCTTCGTTTGCCAATCTGACCATCGAGCCGTTTGTGATGCCGGCCGAGTACGTGCGCGACTATTCCAAGATTCTGCAGGGTGGAATTTGGTGCATCATGAGCATTGAGTATCGTCACCCCTTGGATGAGGAAGACGAGTTTGGCATGGAGGTCTTTGGCGACGATGCGCCGCGCCGCTCCAAGGCCAAGCGCAAAAAGCGCGGACCCGAGGACTCTCCGTTTAGCGTGGCGTCGCTCACGCCCATCCAGATGCCCAACTTGGACCTGGATGCCATGGTCGACGAGCGCCAGCACTTTACGCGCGACGAGTGGCTCAACATGCTGCTGCGCTCCGCTGGCTATGAGCCCAGTGAGCTTTCTGAGAAAGAGCGCCTGCACTTTATCGAGCGCATGGTGCCGCTGATCGAGCGCAACTACAACCTGTGCGAGCTGGGTCCCCGCGGTACTGGTAAGAGCCACATCTACAAAGAGGTCTCGCCCTACGCCATTTTGCTTTCGGGCGGTCAAACCACCACGGCCAACCTGTTCGGCCGTATGAACTCCATGCGCGCCGATCGCGTGGGCCTGGTGGGCCACTGGGATTGCGTGACGTTCGACGAGGTCGCCGGCATGCGGTTTAAGGACACCAACGCCGTGCAGATCATGAAGGACTACATGGCGAGTGGCAGTTACGCACGCGGCCGCGACCAGATTAACGCCGACGCCTCCATGGTCTTTGAGGGCAACATCAACGACACCGTGCAAAATGTCCTTAAGACCACGCACCTGTTTGATCCGTTCCCGCCGGAGTTTAACAACGATTCGGCCTTCTTCGACCGTATCCATTACTACCTGCCGGGCTGGGAGATTCCCAAGATGCGGTCGAGCCTGCTGACCGGGCATTATGGCCTGATCACCGACTGCCTGTCGGAGTTTTGCAAGGAGATGCGCCGCAAGGACTTTACGCACCATATCGACCGTTATTTCCGCTTTAACAGCGACTTTAACAAGCGTGACGAGATCGCCGTGCGCAAGACCTTTAGCGGCCTGGCCAAGCTGCTGTTCCCCGACGAGGCTATGGACAAGGACGACGTGCGCTGGCTGCTGGACTACGCCATCGAGGGCCGCCGCCGCGTAAAGGAGCAACTCAAGATTATGGCGGGCGTCGAGTTTATCGACGTCAACCTGGGCTATATGGATGCCGACAATCCGCAGGACGTGCATGTGGTGCGCGTGCCCGAGCAGAGCGAGGACACGCTGATTCCCGACGGGCCGCTGCTGTCCGGTCACGTGTTTGGCGTGGGCAGGTCGCAGGGCGGCGAGGTTGCCGTGTACAAGCTGGAGAACAAGGCGGTTGCCGGCGAGTGCAAGTTTAAGCACGAGGGCGTCGCCTTTAACAAGCCGGTGCGCGATACGCTGGAGGCCGCGTTCGACAACTTTGTGAACCTGGCGAACCGCGTGGCACCGGGCATGCACATTGGCTCCAAGGATTATCTGCTGTTCTATAACGACCTGCAGAGCAAGGGTTTGTCCGAGGAAGTTTCGCTCGCCGAGTTTGTGGGCCTGTGCTCCGCGGCGTGCAACCGTCCGGTGATGCCCGCACTGGCGATTCCGGGAATCTTGCGCATGTCGGGTTCTATGGACGAGATCCGAGGGCTCGAGGACATTATGCGCGTGGCCAAAAACGCCGGCGCCAAGCGCGTGATTTTGCCGCTGAGCGCCATCGCGGGCTTGCAGAGTGTTTCGTCCGAGATTATTTCGGGACTGAGTCCGGTGTTCTACATGGATGGCGATCCCGTCGACGCCGCGAAGAAGGCTCTGGATCTGTAGGAGTACGGGCGTGCGGGGCGTCCGGTGTTCGGGCGTTCCGCGAACATGTTGGTGCGTAGTGCGTGAGGGGGCCTGTCATGGCGGACGAGCGTTCTGTTGGTGAACTGCTCGACGAGCTGTTTGGCTTTGAGTCAGTAGCCAAGCGTCAGACGGCGCTTGAGCAGTACGATTGCGGGGAGTTGGTGCGCAAGGCGCGCTCCCGCGAGCTGTTGGGCGTGCTTAGGGGCGTCGAGACCGCCGAGCGCGCTGCGCGTGAGTCTGCCGTGCGGGCTGTTGACGGGTATGTCCGTCGTGTTGAGGGCGCTGTGCTTGCACGCGCTCGGAAGCAGGCGGGCATTGTTGGTCCGCTGCGGATGGAGCGTCGCTATGCTGCCTTTTTGCGCATGGAGGACAAGGCCGAGTTGCTGGCCCGTTTGGAGCAGACGCTTGCGTTTATCGAGGTAAAGCTGCGGGCTAATACGGCGGACAAGGTGCGTGCGGCGTACGATGCTGCGGGGGCTATGGTGCTGCAGGACGTGGCGCGGCTGGGTGACGTGCGCGTTGTGGATGCCGTGCCTTTGGATGCCGACCTGCTGTGTACGCAGCTGGAGCAGTTGCGTTGTGCCGCCGATGCGACGGACCTTGCGGGCATGATCACGGCGACGTTTGAGTCCGAGCTGAGTGCGACAGGGTCGCAGGACGCTGACGGGCTTACGGGCGATTTGGCTGGCGATGTGGCTGGTGACGTGGCGTTGGAGCGTGAACTTACGAACGTGCGCGGCGCTGCGCAGCGAGCGCGCTTGGCGGCGCAGGCGTATCGGGGCCAGCGCGCCGCCCGCGTTGCGGGGAGCACGGTGGAGCCGGTATCGTTGCCCGAGTCTGTGTGCGTTGCGTGTGAGACGGCGTGCGATGCCGGGGAGCTTTCCGAGTTGCTCGCTCAGGTTAAGAAGTCGTTTGATACCTACCGTCGTGTTGTTGCCGACGGTGGGTTGTTCTGTGCGTTTGGCTCTGGCTCACCGCATGGGATTTGCCGGGGCTCGAGCTATTTAGACTACGATTCACGGCTTGACGAAGACGTGCTGGTGGGCGAGTACGATGGCACTACAAGGCATGATGTTCGCCGTGAGGTTCCGATTCCCGAGCTTGTGGATGAGGCTTCGACCGAGGGCGGCGACTCGCTCGAGGTTGCCGTGGCGCGCATGCGTGAGTTTAATGGGCGTCGCTACGATGGTGTGCTGGATGAGGATCCTATGCGCCATGTGAATGCGTTTTGGTATGGACTCAAAAAGCTCAGCCAGTATTGCGAGGCCGCCGTTCGTGTGGACGAGCGTGCTTGGGACTGCTTTATCGATAAGGTTCAGTACGCCTACGACGAGCCAGTGGGGCGTTTGGCTGCGCAGATGGACGACAAGCAGGTTGCGGCTTTTGTTGCTGCTGTGGAAGTGCTTGGCGCTGACGAGTAAGGGCCTGGTTTGGCGGGAGGTTTCACCATGAAGATCGACGTTGATGTGGACCAGTTGCGCGAGAGCCTGCTCGACCGCGCGGGGAGTGCGGCCGGCGTGGACTTTCCGGCCGCTATGCTCGACGTAGTGGATATCGAGGACGAGTCGCCCCAAGAGCTCCTAGCCCGAGCCGAACGCGAAGGCCTCGACCTCCGCGACTTTGCCGTTGATGACGACTGCGGAGCGTCTGACGACTGGTGACCCCGGGTCAGTTCATCCTTTTCTTCCTGAGATATAAGAGAAATCCCTTTTTGAACGTCCTTCGGGTTCCAAAAAATAGCCGATCAGTCTTTGTATCTTCCTTGCTGTCAAACTTGATAGCCGTTAGCTCGATCGTGCAGATGTAGTCGGCAACTTGGAATAACCGGTAGGCTCGCGGCGTGGCTTCTCGGTATACGATGACGTCCCTTGCTAGAACGTACTCGAGTGCAGAATGGATGACCTCCGTTACGATCGGTTGACCGTTGTCGTAGTAAATCTTAACGGTGTCGTATCGCTGGAAGAATTCCAGATGGTCGAAAAGTTCAACCGTGAGGTCTCGCCTCATTCTCTCCGCGAGACCGTTTTGATTGCCGGCGAATTCGCTCATTCGGTACTGCAGGCAGAGGTAGCGTATGGGGAGATGCTGGATGAACGCGCGAAATGCGCTCAGCATGTGCCTTCGCTGCTCCTTAGGAAGATCTTTGTAGTCGCCGTTTCCATTCAGTAGGGGTCCTGCATGAAAAGGCGTATTGGGAAGCGAGGACTGAGACAGGGCGCGCTCGTAGCGGTCAATGCGTTCAACGATTGCATCGTTTTGATCGTGAAAAACGAGGGTGACGAGGTAGTAGTTGGAGACGCCTCCGAGGTCGCCAGATTCGTCAACAAAGACGGAGAGTTCGCTCATGGTGGGCCTCCATTTTTGCAAAAGACGATATGAGAAAGCCATTGGGGGCCGCCTCCCCCGCGGCGCAGCTTCTTTCCGCGGGCTCGGGGTGCCACAATGGGCTTTGAGTATCGGCCCGTGCGGTAGCCCTTACCGCAC
>CABUXM010000024.1 GCA_902495545.1 uncultured Collinsella sp.
CATATGGTAGGGGCGGTGGGACTCGAACCCACAATCCTTGCGGCGAGAGATTTTAAGTCTCCTGCGTATGCCAATTCCGCCACGCCCCCGTGAGACTAGAAGTCTAGCACAAGCCGTCTGTTACGCGTTGACGGCCATCGAGTGTTGGCCCGACTTCTCGAGGAACTCTTGGAACTTGGCCTCGTCGCCCTTGTTTTGGTATTGCAGGGCCAGCAGGTACTCCAAGCGGCAGCGCTTGACCGGGTCGTCGCCGACGTCCTCGAGCATGCGCTCCAGCTCGGGAATGTCGTTGTGGCGCTTGAGGATCATCGTGTCGTACATCAGCTGACACTCGTGCGCAACTGCCTCGGCCTGACCGCCCTCAAAGCCCTTGATCTCGTGCAACAACTCTTTGGACTTTTTGCGGTCCTCCTGGCCAACGTAGTAGTTAAAGGCCTTAATCACCAGGTCGACGCGCTGCATCTTGGGCAGATTGAGTCCCAGCAGCAAATCGAACATCTCGTCGGCGCGCTTGTGGTCCTCGCGCAGCAGATAGGAGTTCAGGCGCAGGTAGTCGCGGTTATAGCGCGGGTACAGCATGCTGGTGAGTTTGCCATCGAGCAAACGATCGAACTCGTCCCACTGCTTGGCAGCCATAAGCTGTTGCAGGCGCTTAAACGTGGTGCGTTTTTTTACGCTAAAGAACACCGATATGGCGATACAAATAATGACGACGGCGGTCCAGAGGGTGCGGGAATCGGGCATTTTAGAGTCCTTAGTCGCTCGTAAAGCGAGCGGTATGACAACACGTGCTAGATGTATTATACGCGGCGTGCAAGCAAACTGGCATAAAAGCGCATCGAGGCCGAGTGCCATCGCTCGCTGCGGTACACTTACCTAAAGTAAACCATGAAGGGAGACATTACCTATGAAGAAGATTGTTTTGGCTTGCGGTGCTGGCGCTGCTACTTCCACGCTCGTTGCCCAGAAGGTCGCCACCATGCTCGACGCCAACGGTTACGCCGACAAGTACGAGATCGTGCAGTGCGCCATCTCCGAGGCCAAGGACGTTTGCGACGAGGGCGCCGATCTGCTGATCGCCACCACCGTTGCCCCCGAGGGCCTTACCTGCCCGTACGTGAGCGGCGTGCCCTTCATGACCGGCATGAACCGCGTCGCTGCCGAGAAGGCCGTTCTTGACGTCATGGCTCAGTAGGCGCTGACTGCATGAGTGAGCAGAACGCCAATCCGGTCGAGCTCTTTGGCATGCGCGTTGCCCATGTGGGCATTAACGCCACCGACCCGGCAGACGCCCTGGAGATCGCGGAGCTGTTCTCGACGATGATGGGTCTGCCCGTCATCGAGACCCCGGTTTCGTACTTTAACGATTCGCTGGTCGAGGTCATGAAACAGAATGGTCGTGGCACCAAGGGCCACATCGGCTTTGCCGTCAACGACATTGATGCGGCCGAGAAGTGGTTTGCCGAGCGCGGGCTCGAGGTCAACGAAGAGTCGCGCGCGCTGCTGCCCGACGGTAGCACCAAGCTCGTGTACTTTAAGCGCGAGTTCGCCGGTTTCGCCGTGCATCTGTGCCGCGAGTAGCGCACAAGCTGCCATAGCTAGCAAAAAGGGATAGGGCCGTGTGGCCCTATCCCTTTATTTGTGCCGAGGGGCTTCCTAGCGCGGCAGGCGAATCGTAAAGCGGCTGCCGACGCCCTCGACTGAGGTCACGCCAATGACGCCGCCATGGCTATCGACGATCCACTTGGCAATGGCAAGCCCCAGACCCGAGCCCTGTGCGCCGGCATCGCGTGCATTGTCGGCGCGGTAGAACCGTTCAAACGCGTGAGCTGCGGATTCCTGGTTCATGCCGATGCCCTCGTCCTCAACGCTTATGTCGATCGTGCCCGCGCCCGCATCCGGCGCTACGCCAAATGTGACGGTCGTTCCCGCATCCGAGTACTTGGCGGCGTTTTGCACGATCACGCGCAGAGCCTGCTTCACGAGCGCCACGTCGACGGGCGCGTCGCAGCGCGGGTCGCTGACAAGCGCAGCGTCAAAGGCCAGCCGATACGTGTGCTCGGTATCGATCATCTGCGATTCCTCGCATACCTCGTCGACCAGTGCGGCAAGGTTGGTATTTGCGCGCCGCAGGACCGTGCGCCCGGCATTGCCGCGCGCCAAAAACAGCAGCTGCTCCACGAGCTCTTGCATGTGCTCGCTTTCGGCCTTGAGGGACGCGATAGATTCTGCCAGCACGTCCGGGTCGTCTTTGCCCCAGCGGTCGAGCATGTTCGCGTAGCCCTGAATCACCGCGATGGGCGTGCGTAGCTCGTGGCTCGCGTCGTTGACAAAGCGCATCTGCTGCAGCTTTGCCTCTTGCATCTGGCGCAGCAGGCGGTTGAGCGCGACCTCGATGCTTGCCAGGTCGGCGTCGCCGGTGGTGACGCTCGGCGAGTCGACGCTTGCGCGCTCGATGGCCTGCTCCAGCGTTTCCATCTTGCCGCCGGAGAGCTGCATGCGGCCGAGTTCGTCCACGCGCAGCGCCAGATCGTTGATCGGCGCCATGGTGCGGCGCACGCGGCGGGCGCCGCCGAGCATGTTGAGCACGCTGATGACCTGCCAACCCACAACGACAAGGTAGAGAGGCCATAGCGCGACGAGGTCCTGCGCGAGGGGGAAGGTCTTGGTGGTACGCGCAAGCTCGACGGTATAGGTGAGTGTCGCCGGGTTCCAGCCGCGTGCGGGCGTCAGCGACATGCCGTGAACGGTGGTGCCGGGAATCCAGCCTGCGGTAAACGCGTCGTCGGGCAGCGTCTGGTTGTATCCATAGACGAGGATCGCCGCCGCAATCACCATCAGCAGCAGATCGAGCCAGACGTAGCTCATCAGGCGGCGCCACATATAGCCCCAGTTGATGGCGCGGGCGATGGAGGTGACGCGCTTGGCCTCGGCGTTACGCACGGCAGACATAGCCCACCCCGCGCACGGTTTGGATGATGCGGGCGCCGCCGGCGTCTTCGATCTTGGCACGCAGGTGCGCGATGTGCACGTCGACGTTGTTGGTGTCGCCCACGTATTCGTAGCCCAGCGCTTCGTGCGCGATGCGCTCGCGCGTGAGCACGGTCTCGGCATGCGCCATAAGCAGGGCGAGGACATCGAACTCGCGGGCAGTCAGCACGATGGGCGAGCCGCCGACCGTGACTTCGCGGCGGTCGGGATCGAGTACGACCGAGCCCACGGCGAGCGTGGCGGGGGAGGGCAAGGCGGAAGCTCGAGTCGAGTCGCTGACCGGGGGTATTGCAGCGGCGTCTCCGCCCGCGCCGGCCGCCATGCCCGTCTCGGCGCCGGAAGCCGCCCGCACGGCCTCCGAGCGCTTCAGCGCCACGCGGATCCGTGCGAACAGCTCCTCAATCGCAAACGGCTTGGTCAGGTAATCGTCAGCACCGGCGTCGAGCCCGGCCACCTTGTCCATCACGGCATCGCGCGCGGTGACCATGATCACCGGCACATCCTTGTGTTTGCGTACGCGCCGCAGCACCTCCATGCCGTTGAGCTGCGGCAACAGCACATCGAGCAGAATCAGATCGTAGTCGCGCTCCAGCGCCAGGTCCACGGCGGTGCGGCCGTCGGCGGCGTGCTCCACCTGGTAGCCCTCGTGCTCCAGCTCGAGCGTCACAAAGCGGGCGATTTTCTCCTCGTCCTCTACGATTAGGATCCGTGCCATGCGTGCCCCCGTCTGCGATTACTTGTCGTCGTTGAGATTTTGCTTGATGTCGTCCGCGGCATCGGCAGCGTGATTCATAAGGTTGTTGATGCTGCCGGGTACGTCGCCGTCGCTATCGATGCGGTAGCGCATGCCAAAGAACAGGCCAATCAGCATCAGCCATATCGTGGCGCCCCAGGCAAACAGCGCGACGATGGGGATCAGGATGGGAATGTTGAGGATGATCGCATCGCGGCGCGTGGCGATAAACTTGGTGTCCAGACTCAGGCGGAAGAGCTTTTTGAGGTACTCCCACACGCTGTCCATCTTCTTGGAGAAGTCGGTCTTTTCGCTCGACTTTTCGTAGGCGGCCTGCGCGGCGACCATCTCGGCCGAGGGCTCGTCGACCGGCTCGGACTCGGTGGCGGCGTGCGCCGACGTGGTCTGCGTCTTGCCCTGCGACTCGAGCCAAATGATGGCATCCAAAACGTTGCCGTCGGCGGCGTCGAGCGCCGTCTTGGCATCGGTGTAGCTCACGTTGCACTTGGTGCGGATGGTTTCAACTTTTTCGAGGTCGTCCATGACCTGTCCTTTCGTTCGATGGGCGCGACGCCGGGCGATCTGCCCGGGCGCGAGCGTTGCGTTCGGCGGCCTGCGTGACGCCGCCCCGCCCTTGGTCGAACTCTATAGTGCAGGTTATAGATTAAGCGATTCTTGAGCCAAGATTAATGTTGGATGAGTTTTTGCGCGGCGGTGGGAAAAGTATCAGATCTCGATAGCGGGGGATGGGGTGCTGGTAGTAAAGCGGTGTCAAGGGTTGGTCGAGCGGGCGGTTTTTAGGCGATTGGGACATGGCGGGCGGTCGATCACCTATACTGGTTGGGCTCAACTGGAGAGGTGATAGCTAGTTATGAAATCAATCAATGTTGCAGCGGCGATTATTCAGAAGGACGGAAAAATCCTGAGTTGCCAGCGCGGCTATGGAGAATTTAAAGATGGCTGGGAGTTTCCGGGCGGCAAGCTCGAGCCGGGCGAGACCGGCGAGCAGGCGATCGTGCGCGAGATTCAGGAGGAACTCGAGGTCACGATCGGCAATCTCGACTATCTGTGCACGGTTGAGCACGATTACGAGACGTTCCACCTGTCGATGCAGTGCTACCTGGCTAATATCCTTTCGGGGGAGTTCAAAGAGCACGCTCACGAGGACATGAAGTGGCTCGATACCAATAACCTGTGGGATGTCGATTGGCTTCCGGCGGACGTTAAAGTCGTTAGGGAACTCGAAAAGAAACTCGGGCTTAAGTAAGCAAAAAGGAGCGGGCGCCACATGGGCGACCCACTCCTTTTTGTTACTCTGTCTCACTCAGATCGCTGAGCATAAACTCGTAAATGTCCTGACGCACGGGCGCATTGAGCTCATATTCAATTTCGACGGCGTTGTCGCCGCTCTTAGTTTTAATAGCTTCGAACTCGCCGGCCGGATGCATTTCGCCTAAGAAATAGAACTCCCTACCGCCCTTATCGTCCTTGTTCTTACGCATAAACAAATACGTCTTCAGGCCGTTTCCTGGCCATGTCTGCAGTCGCTGAATCTCGGGGGAGTTGAGCGTGCGGTTGTTCTTAGAGATTGCAACTAGCTTACTCGGCGAAACAAAGCGGTCTTCATACTGAATGGACTCGCTAATGTCGGGTGCCTTGTCATAGTTAATAAATACGGGGAATGTATTGGTCTTCTCGTCGTAGAAGTAGCCGCCAAGATTTTGGCCGTTGATGTTCTTTTCCCAGTTCATCAAGCGGCAAACCTCTTCGTACGTGTACTTGGCGTTGAGAACGAAATTTGTGTTTTCGTACGTCTCGGCATAGTCGAGTCGGTTGCGCGCAATACCAAAATCCAGCACCTCGAGAATCTGACGCTTGAACTCTGCGTTGCGCAGGGCGGTTGCAAACGCTTCGGTCAGACGAGGTCCGGCTCCATCGTCAATAAGCAGGGAAACGAAATCCTTAGGAGTGGCAAAGTCGCCCTTAAGGACTGCGATTGCCGACCTAACGGCGCTGTCCTTAAGCTGTGCGCGGTAGTTCCTAAGCGCAGCCTCGCGCATATGCTGGTAGCCCTCGTGTCCGGCTTCGACGAGCGTTTGAAGCAAATAGAGGTCTTCAAATCGCTTGCCCGCGGCGAGCTTTTGAGAAATAAATTTGAGAATCTTGGTTTGATCAGAGGAAAAATGGACTGTGTAGCCCGGCTCGTATTTGGAAAGAAATGCGTGGTAGGACCCCAGACCGCTGTTCTTGAAGATAAGCAGCGGATCGATGGAGCCATTACGATCAAATTCGAGCAGCGATGGAATCTTGCCGAGTTTCTGACGCAAGTCGAGATATTCGTTCTTCAAAAATCTGACGGAGGTAAAGTCGCCGCCGTCGATGGCCTTATAGATGCGAGCTTCGGAAATACGATCGAAGCTTACCGTTGAGCATCCGGGGATCGCCGAATCGCTCTCTTGGACGAGACGACGCAGACGGTCTTTGTTGTACGTCTTGTCACCCGAAAGCGCGATGGGCACCAAGAAGTTGCTCTGGTAATTGCCAATAAAGTCTAGTACCAGTGCGTATTCCTTGCCATCATTCAGGCGCAAACCTCGTCCGAGCTGCTGAACAAAGATGATTGCGGAGTCGGTGCGTCGAAGCATGATGATCTGATTGAGCGAGGGGATGTCGACGCCCTCGTTCATAATATCGACCGAGAAAATGTACTCGAGCTCGCCGGCTTCAAGTTGGCTGATCGCGGCATCGCGGACTTCATCGGAATCTTGACCGCTAATCGCAGCCGTTCGATATCCGAGAACGTTGAATTTGCGCGACAGTTCTTCGGCCTCGGCGTTTCGATTGCAGAAAATTAAGCCCCTGCGGTTGCTTTTGGCGACGCTATATTCTTCGATCTTCTCGGTGATGTGACGCACGCGTTCATCGGACGTCAAACGCCCGAACAGAGCGGTATCTTCGACCGTCTCATCGTCAATCTCCAGATCGTGAATGCCAAAATAATGGAAGGGGGCTAGCATCTCTTCGGCCAAAGCGTCCTGCAGCGTGATCTGGAACGCGATGACGTGATTGAAAAGGGCAAAGACGTCGTAGCCGTCGGTGCGATTAGGTGTAGCGGTCATGCCCAGATAAAACCGAGGCGTAAAGTACGACATGATGGATTGGTAGCTCTGAGATCCCGTGCGGTGGGCCTCGTCGATGACGATGTAGTCGAACTCATCGGGACGGAAACCGCTCAGATGTTTGGCGACCGAAGAACACATGGCAAACACGCAGGTGGCATTGCTTATATTCTTGCCAGTTTGATAGGTGTCGAACGTATAGGTACTACCTAAGAGTCGTTCGTAGCCTACACGGGAGGCGTCTATAATGCGTCGGCGGTGCGCAAGAAAGAGGATGCGCCGGGGTTTAGTTGCGAGCACGTCGAACGCCGAAAGGAAGGTCTTGCCAGTGCCGGTTGCCGAGACCAGCAATGCACGGGTCTCGCCTTTGCGGTGGATTACGCCGAGCGCCTCAAGGGCGCGCTGCTGCATTTTATTGGGCTTGATTTCTTCGAGGTCGTTCGTGGTTGGGCTAACAGTTGCCTGGAACGTCGGTTTCGATTTGGGCTTTGACGGATGTGCCGATCGATATGCGGCATAGTTCTCAATCCAGTCTTGGGAAAGCAAAACGGTTGAGGTGTCGTTCCACAACGAATTGAACTCGCCCCTCAGTTCGCTGAGTAGGCGGCTGTTCTCGACAGTCTGGTACAGCACGTTCCATTCTTTATTACAGGTGAGGGCGGTCTGCGTCATGTTCGAGCTGCCGACGATGACCGTGCTGGTTTCGCCCTTATCAAAAATGTATCCCTTGGCATGCAGATTACCCTGGAATACGCGAACTTCCATGTTGTCGTATTCCAGGAGCTTGCGAAAGGCATCGGGTGAGTTGAAGTTGAGATAGGTGGACGTGAGCAGCCTGCCCTTAATGCCACGCTGCTTGAGCTCCTGGAACGTCTCGACCAGGATTTGAAGGCCGCCGTCTGCAACAAACGCTACGCAAAAGTCAAAAGAGCCGCAGGTTGAGAGCTGCTCCTTGATAACGGATAGTAGTGTTCCGCCTGTCGCCTTTGAGTTGGCGATGAGCTTGGGTGAATCGTTCTCGCGTGCAAGCGAGTCGAATTCAATATCAATCTGCTGCTGCGTAGTCATCCCGGCCAAACCTTTCGAAAGACTATGTTGGCGCCAGGATAACAGATCGATCGTTCGTGTTTTGGGCGTATGTGATTTTTAGACTATCGGCTACTCAAGTTTGTGGCTGCGGCCTTGGTGCCGTGTCTTGCTGGGCCTCTCTCTATCTATGTGTATGTGTTTTCGTCTTATAGGCTGCTGGGAGAAGTCCTGCCCCCAAGATTCCGCGCATGCCATGGCTCCGTGTCGGCCATGTGGCAAGTTGCTTGTCATAGCCTCGCCGGAATCCGACTGCAAATGGCCACGGACGGATATGCAGGTTCTTGTCGCTACGTGAGAAAAACTTGCAAAACTCGCAAGTTCTTGTCATGCTGTGAGAAAAACTTGCAGATTGGGGCGGGCGATGGATAAACGGATGGTCCCTAGAAATCGATATCTCGAGAAATTGATTGCCTTTCGTGATGCGGATGTCATCAAGGTCGTAACGGGTATGCGCCGTTGTGGCAAATCGACGCTTCTGGACATGATGCGCAAACATCTTGAGGATAACGGCGTTCCATCCGAATGTCTTTTGACCTTTAAGATGGAGTCGTTTGAGCTGGAGGGCGTGCGTGATTGGCGAGAGCTTTACCGCCACGTCGACGGCCTAATGCCTGCTGGTAAGAGGTGCTATCTCTTCTTCGACGAGCTCCAGGAGGTTGCCGGATGGGAGAAGGCGATTAACGCACTTCGTGTCGACCGGGACTGCGATATATATGTTACGGGTTCGAATGCTTTTCTCCTCTCGTCAGAGATTGCGACCTTAATCTCGGGCAGGTATGTCGAGATTCGGATGCATCCGCTCACTTTTTCGGAATATGTCGACTTTCTTGGTCCGACTGACGTCACGAATAGGCTCGCTGTTTTTGGTCGGGAGGACATCGTTGCGCTCGACGATCTTCTCGACCGTTATCTTACGTTTGGAGGCCTGCCGTTTCTCGCTGCTTCAAAGCTACCGGAGCAGGAAATGAAGGACTATATTTGGAGCACGTACCAAACAATCGTCGGGCGCGACATTTTGGCTCGCGAGGCGCGTCGGGGTAGACGGTCGGTGACGAGCAGGAGTGTGCTCGACCGCGTCACTTCCTACTTGGCTGATAACATTTCAAACCCGACATCAATTAATAAGATCGTTGGAACGCTGGCAGAGAACGGGGCGAAATCCTCGCACGGCGTCGTGGACACTTGTGTGTCTGCCCTTGAGGAGACCTATATCTTCTCGCACGCGCGCCGATTTGATATTAAGGGTCGGGACATTTTGAAGACCGGTGGCAAGTTCTACATTGAGGATCTGGGGCTTCGAGCTTTCTTGGATGGGTATCGCGGCAGCGACAGCGGGCGTGTTCTCGAAAATGCCGTTTACAATCGCCTTGTCTATGACGGATACCAGGTCTTCACGGGTCATCTTCGAGATGCCGAAATCGACTTTGTTGCGATAGGCGACGGCTCGGATCGTAAGTTTATTCAGGTCACAGAGTCGATTGACGAGGAGGCGACGCGTAAGCGCGAGCTGCGTCCATTTGAGCTCAGGTCGCTCGAGAAGATTACCGGCGGTTACGAGAAGATCGTCGTCGTTCGTCAGGGGAGCCATCCGACCGACATCGACGGCATCAAAATCGTTTCTGCAGTCGACTTCTTAATGGGTAGGCTTGGGGCTTAGGGCGTTTGAAGCGCGTCTGTTTCCTATGCCTGGCGACATTTCCGCAGCTCGTGACGCCGCCGGCTCCTTCCTCTCCGTCAAGCGGCACCAACTCAGTTGATCCGTTGGGGACGGAGGAAAGCGGGTCATTTTCGGCGCGCCACAGGTGATACGAATCCTGCGGCGCGCTGTTTTTTGCGCGAGGGCTTTCAGCTGTGTCCGCGTGGCATGTGACACTTAACCTGCCGTCCCGCTCCGTCGCGGCGGCATGCATCTGAACAATGACCCTCTAAGGAGTTCGATACCGATGAGTGACAACACCAAGCACCTTGCAAAGAAGTGCGTCAAGGACGCGGGGCCGTGCCTCGCGCTGTGCCTTGCCGGCGCAGCGGTCGCGCTGCTGGCTGTTCTGGGGCCATTCGACGCGCTCCGAAGTGCCAGTCCTCTGCGCGTTTGCATGGCTCTTGCCGGCGCCATGATGACCGGCGGCGTGCTCGATCTGATCTTTTGGGTGTTTGACCCGTTTGGATGGAAGAGCGAGGGGTAGGTCCCAAAGGATGGAAGGGCTGGAACGGTTGGCTTAGTGATCGTGCAGAATGTGGGCTAGCGACTTACAGGGAAGTGGTGATCCGATGACGGTCTATGTGACGGGCGATATTCACGGCGGCGTCGACATGCAAAAGCTTCGCGACTGGGATCTTGGGGATGGTCTGACGAGTGACGACTATCTCATCATCGCGGGCGACTTTGGCTTTCCGTGGGATTTCTCTGCCGAGGAATGCGCCGACATCGCCTGGCTGGAGTCGCGCCCCTATACCGTGCTGTTTGTCGACGGCAACCACGAGCGTTTCGACCACTGGGCGGAGCGTCCCACGGAGCTGTGGCACGGCGGCCTGACGCAGCGTCTGTCGGACACCTCGCCCATACGGCGTCTGACGCGCGGCGAGGTTTTTGAGTTCGACGGCTCAACGGTCTTTACCATGGGCGGCGCCACGAGCGTGGACAAGGAATACCGCATTCCGTATTCCAGCTGGTGGCCGCAGGAGCTGCCGGACGAGCGCAACTTTGAGGAGGCGCGGGCAAAGCTCGACAGCATGGGCTGGAAGGTCGACTACGTGATCACCCACACCTGCTCCACGCGCATGCTTTCGCCCACGCTTTATCCGGCGCCCGGCTGGAATTGCCCCGCCGTTGATCGGCTTACGGCATTTTTCGATGAGCTGGAAGATCGCTTGAACTACAAGCGCTGGTACTACGGGCATTTTCATCGGGATGCCAACCCGGCCGAGCGCCATACCGTGCTCTACGACTGCATCGTTCGCCTGGGCGACGAGCTCCAGCCCTGGGATGTTGCGTAGGGGCGGGATGGCTGGCTACTCGACCGTTACAGTGATGTTATCCCGATGCGCACGGATAGCATCCCAGCTAAAGCGCTCGACCAACTGCTCGGCAGAGCGCGGCGTGGTGTCCGGCGCGATGCCTGTTTGCCCGGCGAGCCATCCCAACAGTGCCTCGGGTGTGCCAAAGCGGGTGCGGAGCTCGCCCAGGTCCAGATCGCGATCGCGCTTGGAAAGGCGGCGGCCGTCCGGCGACATGAGCAGCGGAATGTGCGCGTAGCGCGGTGTGGGCAGTCCCAGCAGATGTTGCAGATAGATCTGGCGCGGCGTGGAACCAAGCAGGTCGCATCCGCGTACGATCTCGGTGACGCCCATGGCAGCGTCGTCGACCACCACGGCCAGCTGATAGGCAAACACGCCGTCGCTGCGACGCACCAAAAAGTCGCCGCACTCGGTGGCGAGTGCCTCGCATTGGGCTCCGTACGTGCGGTCAACGAATTCGACCACATCGTCTGCGAGGTCGTCGACGGCGGGCACGCGCAGGCGCGTGGCCGGAGCACGCAGGATGCTGCGGCGGGCAACCTCCTCGGCAGAAAGGCCTCGGCAGGCGCCGCGGTAGATGGGCGTGCCGTCGCTCGCGTGCGGCGCGCTCGCGGCGTGGAGTTCGGCGCGCGTGCAAAAGCAGGGATAGGTGAGGCCGGCGTCTTGCAGCTGGTGCAGGGCGTCCTCGTACAAGTCCAGGCGATCGTGCTGGTAGTAGGGGCCTTCGTCCCACTCAAGCCCCAGCCAGGCTAGGTCGTCAATCAATTGGGCGGCAAGTTCCGGGCGCTTGCAGCGATCGTCCAGGTCCTCGATGCGCAACACGATGCTGCCGCCCTGGCTGCGGGCCGAAAGCCATGCGCACAGGCAGCTGAACACGTTGCCCAGGTGCATGCGGCCCGAGGGCGACGGGGCGAAGCGGCCCACGACGGGCGCGAGGGCGGGGGCGAGCTTGCTGTTGGGCGCCGTCGATGTGGCCACAGCGGGCGTTGTTATGTTGCGTGCGTTGATATCCATGCGGACGAGTATAGCGCGGGGTGAGGTGGGGGGCGTCGTCGATGCTCGCGAGTTGCCGAGGCTGCGTGTTGTGCGCGGCGGGCACCGACTCAACACCTCGATTGCCGCCCCAAGCTCAGCCCCTTCAACCCCTCAAACGACAGAAACCCCGGCAGCTCTTCGCAACTGCCGGGGTTTCCGCGGAAAAGGGGGACATGATCCTCAAGCGAACGGCAAAGGGGCAAACCGTTTTCGCTCAACTGCTTTATGCCCCTCGCTCGCCGGCTTAATCGGCTCACGCCGCGCCCACACAAAGCCGCTACACCTGTGACGGAGCTATGAAGTGGTATCTATTGCCGGAGCGGGCTATGCCAAGGAGTGTCCCAGATTGCCGGCAGATAAGGAACGTCCCCAGGTGCCGGCCGCGGGCGTGACTTTCGTCCCGTTTGATACTCCGCTGACCTAGATGTTCGTCACATGAACCCGCAAACGTGGGACAATGACGCTACTGGTATCACAGTCAAAGGATGTGCCTATGAACGCCCCCGTTGCCAAGACCTGTCGGCAGCGCTGCCCGTTTGCGCGATTTGCTTCCATTTGCGCGCTCGTCGCGTGCGCGCTGCTGCTGTTGCCCGCCGTTGCACGTGCCGACGGGTATTCCATGACCCAAACCTACATCAGTGCCACGGTCGAGGCCGATGGATCGCTGACCGTTGTCGAGGGACGCCAGTTTGATTTCGACGACGACATCAACGGCGTGTTTTGGGAGATCAATACGGGCACCAACCAGCAGGGCGGCACGGCGGGCGTTGACGTGCTGAGTGTCGAGGAAGAGGACACCGCGTTTAACAAAGTCGATAGCGCGAACAAGGGCGATTCTGGCGTCTACACGGTCGAGCAGGCCGGTGACGGCGTAAGGATTAAGGTGTTCAGCCCCCACGAGAGCGGCGACAGCGCGATCTATTACGTGAGCTACACCATGACCGGTGCGGTTATGAACTGGGCCGATACCGCCGAGTTCTACTGGAAGTTCGTGGGCGACGGCTGGTCTGCGGATTCCGACGATGTCGAGATGGAAGTGCGTTTCGCAAATGCCGCTGCCGGGACGGCGGCCGTCAAAGGCGATAACTTCCGCGCATGGGGCCACGGTCCGCTGACGGGCGACGTGTCGCTCGATGAGGACGAGCCCATGGTCACCTATACCATTCCCTGCGTGCATCAGGGCGAATTCGCCGAGGCACGCATCGCCTTCCCCAGCGACTGGGTGCCGCAGCTTGCCGCCTCGGGCGAAGAGCGCATGTCAACGATCCTGAGCGAAGAGAAGGAATGGGCCGACGAAGCTAACGCCCGCCGTGAGCACGCGCGTGCGATTGCCAGCGCGATTGCCGTGGTGTGTGTTGTTGTGGCGGTTGCCTATACCGGTGTGATCGTGATGCTCAAGCTGCGCAGGCCCAAGCCCAAGCCGCTCTTCCAGGACGAGTACTTCCGCGATGTACCCTCCGCCGACCATCCCGCGGTGCTTGCAGCTCTTATGAGCTGGAACGACGTGCCCGATCAGGCATATATCGCCACACTGATGAAGCTGACCGACGACCGCGTGATCAAGCTGGAAGAAGCGACCGAGACCAAGAAGAAGGGTCTGCTCCGTCGCGAAAAAGAGGAGCAGACGTATCGCATCACAGTGACCGACGAGGCCTGGAAGGCTGCCAAGAAGGACGGCATCGATCGCGATGTGCTCAAGGTCTTCTTCGCCGGCGTTAAGCCCGATAAGGACGGAGTCCGTTCGCGCACGTTTAGCGAGCTGGAGGAGTACGCTAGCGAGCGCACCACATCTGTTGGCGACAAGCTCGAGGACTATCAGAGCACAGTTAAGGCCAAGCTGGAGGCGCTCGAGCTTATTGCATCGGATGGCACTATCGCGATGGTGGCCGGCCTGGTTCTTGGCATCATCATTGTCTTTGGCATTTTGGGCTCTCTGTTCTATACCGACTTTGCGGACGCCAACGTCGGTGCCGCTATGATCTCGATCCCCGTCACGATTGTGGGCTTTGTCCTGAGCTGCACCTTCCGCCGTTACACGCCGGAGGGCGCCGAGGTGGCGGCTCGCTGCAAGGCGCTCAAGCATTGGCTCGAGGACTTTACGCGCCTGAAGGAGGCCATCCCCAGCGACCTGATCTTGTGGAACAAACTGCTGGTGATGGGCGTTGCCCTGGGCGTTTCGAAAGAAGTGCTGCGACAGCTGGCCGAGGCCGTGCCTGCGGACCTGCGCAACAGCGACGATTTCTACGACAACTACCCCTGCTACTGGTGGTATTACCATCACTACGGCAACGAGTCTCCGCTCGATTCGTTTAACGATGTGTATCACGAGACCATCCGCGAGCTGGCTTCGAGTTCCGATAGCTCGAGCGGCGGTAGCGGCGGCGGCTTTTCCGGTGGCGGCGGTGGCGGCGTCGGCGGAGGCGGCGGCGGAACGTTCTAGCGAGCGCTTGCTTTGGGGTGGATCTTTCTGGGCGGTTGCCAGGGAAGATCTACCCCATTTTTGTGCATCGAAACGGGCTAAACTTTCCGTTGAGGACTTTCGCGCAAGGGGCAGTGGACAAAAAATGCCAAATATGAGTACTGTTGCTGCGTTGGTCACATATGTTTGCACATAATAACGGGCTCCTAATGAGAATACTTCTCGTTAGGAGCCCATTTTATTGAACATTTGGGGAGCTACGTCAGCTCGCGCAGCTGGTCGTCATGCCTGCAAGCATCAAAAATGCCCCAAATCGCTGCTACTAAAAAGGTAACAGTACTCATATTTGATGTTTTTTGACCACGGCTATCTACAAACCCCCTAGGCCACTCATTGGGGACAGACTTAAATGACCAGGTGTGGCTGCCGAGGCTAGGCTGTTAGGTCGAGTTCGTAGAGGAAGCTTTCGCGCGGCATGTCGTGGCGGCGCTCTTCGCGGTTGGCGCGGTGCGTGGCCGTGCGCTTAAAGCCGTGCAGCTCGTAGAACTTCCACGAGCAGTTGGAGTCGGTGTACAGGTGCGCCCTCGTCGCTCCAAGCGAGGATAGGTGCGAGACCGCGGCATCGAGCAGAACCGTGCCAACGCCCAGGCCATGGACATCGCGATCCACGGCAAGCAGCGTGACCTCGTTGTCGTGCGGCAACGGGCTGCTCTCGAGCAGGCGGTTGTTGGTTCGGATGGTTGCGCGCACAAACGAGAGATACTCGGCGCAGGCATCGGGCTCTAGCTCACGCATCTGCGATAGCAGCGCGCGTTCGGTATCCATCCAATGCTCGTTGATAGTGACGCCGGAGTTCTGTCCTGCGCGTGCAAGTGCAATGCCGCGCGCCTCGCCGTCAATCACCGCAACCTGCGAAAACGTCGATGACGAAAGGCAATAGGCGAGGTCGCACGCGGCCTCAAGGCGGTTGTACTCATCGTTATCCGAATTATTATGCCAAAGCTGCTGCAGAATCAGCGCGATGGCGTCGAAGTCTTCGGTATCAAACGGTCGGTAGAGAACCCGCGAGACCATGGTGCCTCTTTCTTTTGCGGATGCATATCGAGCACAGTTCTACCACGCCATTGGCATCAAATTATGGTGCCCCTGTGTTCCATGAACTCACCGTGCCCGGTGTCGTGCCCATCCCCTCCGCTCGCAAACTTTTTCTGCACATGCGCCCGTTGCGGGGTGCATCGATGCGCTCGATGCGCTACATTAAATCAGTATTTTCAATGCCGCTGCGCGAGCGCTGCAGATCGACGTATCACCGACTCACAGAGCACGGCGGCGTACCAGACAGGAGGACTGCATGGGATCTGATGTGAAGATCGCACGCGCGTTGATCTCGGTTACCGATAAGACGGGCGTCGTCGATTTCGCACGGACGCTGGTCGATGACTTTGGCGTCGAGATCATCTCTACGGGCGGCACGGCTCGTGCCATCGAGGACGCGGGCGTTCCCGTAACCCCCATCGAGGAGTTCACGGGCTATCCCGAGATGATGGACGGCCGCGTTAAGACCCTGCACCCCAAGGTTCACGGCGCGCTGCTGGCCCGCCGCGATTCCGAGCAGCACATGCAGGAGGCCGCTCAGCACGGCATTAAGCTGATCGACCTGGTCGTCGTCAACCTGTACGAGTTCGAGAAGACCGTCGCCAACCCCGAGGTCACCTTCGCAGACGCCATCGAGCACATCGATATCGGCGGTCCCTCCATGTTGCGCTCTGCCGCCAAGAACGCCACGAGCGTTACCGTCATTTCCGACCCGGCCGACTATGATGCCGTCCTGGCCGAGATGCACGAGACCGGTGGCTGCACCACGCTTTCCACCCGTCGTCGCCTGCAGGTGAAGGTCTACCAGACCACCGCCGCCTACGACACGGCTATCTCCCGTTGGCTTGCCGCCCAGGCAAGCGACGTGGCGGACACCTCTGCCAAGCTCGAGATCTCGCTGGAGAAGGTCGACGACCTGCGCTATGGCGAGAACCCGCAGCAGAAGGCCACGGTCTATCGCTTTGCCGAGGGTTGCGAGAACACCGCGAGCTCGCAGTTCCCGCTCGTGGGCTCCGAGCAGATCCAGGGCAAGCCGCTCAGCTACAACAACTATCTGGATGCCGACGCCGCTTGGAACCTGGTCCGCGAGTTCGACGAGCCGGCCTGCGTGATTCTCAAGCACCAGAACCCCTGCGGCTCCGCCGTTGCCGAGGACATTACGTCTGCTTACGACCGCGCCTTCGCCTGCGATCCCAAGAGCGCCTTCGGCGGCATCATCGCCTGCAACCGCGAGGTTCCCTATGAGCTGGTCGAGCACTTTGCCGATCAGAACAAGCAGTTTGTCGAGGTTGTCATCGCCCCGAGCTACACCGACGAGGCGCTCGAGCGCATGGCCAAGCGCCCCAACCTGCGCGTGCTGGCCACCGGCGGCGTGGACCACGGCGCCCAGGTGGAGCTGCGCTCCATTGACGGCGGCATGCTGGTGCAGGAAGTCGACCACGTGACCGAGGATCCCGCGACCTTTACGTTCCCCACCGACCGCAAGCCCACCGACGCCGAGATGGCCGAGCTCGAGTTTGCCTGGAAGGTCTGCAAGGGCGTCAAGTCCAACGCCATCCTGGTCTCCAAGGGTAAGGCCGGCATTGGCATGGGCCCGGGTCAGCCCAACCGCGTTGACTCTGCACTGCTTGCCTGCGAGCGCGCCGAGGACTTCTGCGAGCGCGAGGGCGTGGAGAAGGGCGGCTTTGCCTGTGCAAGCGACGCGTTCTTCCCGTTCCGCGACAATGTCGACGTGCTGGCTGCACACGGCGTGACCTGCATCATCCAGCCCGGCGGCTCCAAGCGCGACGACGAGAGCATCCAGGCTTGCAACGAGCACAATATTGCTATGGTGTTTACGGGCGCCAGGCATTTCCGTCACTAAGTTCCGCCCTGGGACAAAATAATCTCTGCAAAAGACGGTCGCTCCGTTTGGAGGGCCGTCTTTTTGGTATAAGAGGACGGAATGACTAACACGAAAGGTATGACCATGCCCCAGATTGATGATGCCGAGCTGTTTGGCAATGCCGAGGATCAGCGTGCGTACGAGGACTTTTGCGCTAATCAGGAGGCGGTCGAGAAGTTTACGCTCGACAAGCCCGCGCTTGTCTGCCGTTGGCGCATGTCCAATAAAAAGGTGCCCATGCTCAACCGCCACATTCGCGCACTGTCCGAGCGCTTGGTGCAGGGCGAGCCGCTTACCCATAACATGCTCAGCTGGGCCAAGCAGCACGTTGAGTGGTCGCTTGCCGAGGGCGATTACACCGCGCACGATGGCGTGCTCATGCTGGTGATCGACGTCAACGGCAACGCCGCCATGACGGTGGGGGAGTACGAGCCGCTAACCGATACGTCGGCCAAGGCGCTACGTGCCCGCTCCGCCGAGGCTCGCTCCGAGGCCGACGAAACCGGCGTGGCGCCCGAGCTGCTTGCTGCCGTCAACAACGGTGAGCTGGCCTTTGTGGCGCCGGCGGATGAGTGCCTGTGCGGCACGGCGACGCTCATCGAGCAGTTGGCCCAGACCAAGAACATCCCGGTCACGCGCGTAGATATTCCCGCGCAGCTTAAGGGCGCGCTGTTCCTGGTGAGCGACGAGCATGGCGTGGTTCCCGCAACCGAGACGGACGCTGCGGAGGCCGACGCCGCCACGGTCGCCTTCTTTGCCGACGGCTACGAAAAGCTCCGTGCCCGCCGCTAAATGATTTTTCTGGGACGGGGATTTAATAATCATTTTGGTCCCCGTTCCCGTCGCGAGCGTAAGGCGGACAAAACGCCCCCGCTCGCGAACAGTTCTGTCACCTTGGCGACGTGCGTGGCGCGCACCTGCAGTTTCGCAGCCATAATGGTGGCAAGACAACCAAGAGGGGAGCGGAATCCATGGCGCTGATCTATATCGTTGAGGACGACGAGCCCATTCGTCGCGAGCTTGCCGATATCCTTGTTCGTGCCGGTTTTGAGGTTGAGGCTTGCGAATCGTTCGAGCACGTCTCGCGCGATATTCTCGCCGCCGCGCCCGACTTGGTGCTGCTCGACCTGACGCTTCCCGTCAAGGACGGCCAGCATATCTGCCATGAGGTTCGCCGCGAATCCGAGGTTCCCATCATCGTCCTCACTTCGCGCACGACCGAGATTGACGAGGTCATGGCCATGACGCTCGGCGCGGACGACTTTGTTCCCAAGCCCTACAGCGCGCGCGTGCTCGTGGCCCGCATCAATGCCTTGCTGCGTCGCACCGCGGCGGCGGGCGAGCGCAGCACGCTCGTCCACAAGGGGCTGGAGCTCGACCTCGCCCGCTCCATGGTCACCAACATGCAAACCGGCATCAGTACCGAGCTCACCAAAAACGAGCTGCGTATTCTCTCGCTGCTTCTGAGACGCGCGGGCAAGATCGTCTCGCGCTCGGCCATCATGCAGGACCTGTGGGACTCCGACGCCTTCGTGGACGACAATACACTCACCGTCAACATCAACCGCCTGCGCACCACGCTCGAAAAAATCGGCATCAAGGGGTATTTGACAACGCACCGCGGCCAGGGCTATTCGGTCTAGGGGCCGGCTATGTCGTTTGGCAAGTTCTTTAAAGATGCGCTGCTTCCCGTCGCCGTGTGGACGTGCGGTGTGCTGCTGAGCTGCTTTGTGCTGACGGTCGCCGGCGCACCCGTTTCTATCGTGGTCGTGGCGGTTGGCCTGTCCTTTATCTTTGGCATGCTGGGCATCGTGATCGAGTACGCGCGCCGTCGTCGTTTTCTGCGCCAGCTGGAGCGTGCGGCAGAGGAGCTCGAGAGTCCCGCATGGGTGCAGGAGATGGTGCAATGTCCGACCTATGCCGAGGGCGAGCTCGAGTACGAGGTCTTGCGCCGGGTGGGCAAAGCCGCTTGTGACGAGGTTGTCGAAGGCAGGCGCCAGACCGATGACTATCGCGACTATATCGAGAGCTGGGTCCACGAGGCCAAGCTGCCCCTGGCGGCGGCCCATCTGATTTTGGAAAACCTGGACGGTAGCGAAGACGACCTGTCGCGCGTGGACGATCTGGCACGCGAGCTTGCCCGCGTGGAGCGCTATATCGACCAAGCTCTGTACTATGCGCGCTCGGAAGTCGTGGAGCGCGACTACCTGATTCGCCGCTGGGATCTCAAGACCTTGGTGACGGGCGCGATTAAAGCCAACGCGCGCGAGCTTATCGCGGCGCACGTGGCTCCGGTGTGCGAGAACCTCGACTTTGAGGTCTTTACCGACGAGAAATGGCTCGAGTTTATTCTGGGCCAGCTCATTCAGAACAGCATTAAAAATGCGCGTGAGGACGGCGCAAAGATCGTGTTTTCGGGTGCGTTGCTGGACGAGGGTCTGGCGAGCGAGCGCATCGAGCTTACCGTCGCGGACAACGGCTGCGGCGTGTGTGCGGCAGACCTGCCGCGCGTGTTCGAGAAGGGCTTTACCGGCGACAACGGCCGCACCACCAAGCGTGCAACGGGTATTGGCCTCTACCTGGTGGCGCGCCTGTGCTCCAAGATGGGCATCGACGTCACCGCAGCATCGGAGCCCGGCGAAGGCTTTGTCGTCACGTTTGCCTTCTCAACCAACAAGTTCCAATACTTCGAGTAACGCACGCGGCAGACGTCCGCCCAAACAAAAACGTGCCGCCCATGAAAAACGTGCCGCCCCAAACGGGGCGGCACGCCATTTTTCTATCAGACAACTCGTTGAAGTAAGGCTGCGAAGGCCGCGGGGCCGGGAGGGGTTTCCTAAGGGCACATCCCGCAGCCGCAACGCGGCGAGGACGTGCCCGTGGAAACCCCGCAGGCCCCGCGGCCGGTGGGAGCAACGCTACTTCACGACCAAGATGTCGCAGTCCGTGTTGCGCAGCAGGAACGTCGAAATCGAACCCAGCAGCGCATACTTGATCGAGGACAGGCCGCGGGCGCCGCAGAGCACCAGGTCGGGCTTAACCACGTCGAGCATCTCGTCCTTGAGCGTCTCGCGAATACGGCCGGCGCGAATCATGACCTCGACCTCGGGAATATCGGGATTGGCCTTGGCCTCTTCGAGCTGCTTGGCGATGGAGTTCTTAAATGCCTCCTCTAGGCCGTTGACCAGATCGACCGGATAGGAACCGGCGCTCTCGAGCGCCGTGGAATCGATAACGTGGCCGATGATTAGCTTGGCGCCGTTGTTCGCGGCGACCTTGATGGCGCGTGCGAGCACAAAATCCTGCTGCTCAGTACCGTCGAGTGAAACAAATACCTTGGTGTAGCCCTCGTTCATGGTTTCCTCCTTGGTCTATCGCACGGGCGCGGGGCTCGTGCGTCGGGCGGGCGCGGGCGCGTTGGCCGCCGGACACTTTATCTTGTTGCAGTTATACCCAAGGATTTCGGTTTGACCGCTCGCAATTCTGTGAACGGACGAGTTTTTTGGTAAGGGTAGGCGCAGGCGCGCCGCCAACGGTTGATAATGGGACATCGCCCGCACCGTCCGCAGAACAATATCGGCGGGTGTCTAACGAGGGGGTCCCTTTGGATATTATCGAGCTTCTAAAATCTGCCTTCATGGGCCTGGTCGAGGGCATCACCGAATGGCTGCCTGTTTCGTCGACCGGTCACATGATCTTGGTGGACGAGTTCGTCAAGATGAACGTGAGCGAGACGTTCTGGAATATGTTCCTGGTCGTGATTCAGCTCGGCGCCATTCTGGCCGTCTGTGTGCTGTTCTTCCATGAGCTCAATCCGTTCTCGCCCAGCAAGGGCAAGGAGGGCCGTCGCGACACCTGGGTGCTGTGGGGCAAGATTGTGCTCGGCTGCATTCCTGCGGCGGCGATCGGTCTGCCGCTCAACGACTGGATGGAGGAGCATTTCTACAATGCTCCCGTCGTGGCGCTGGCGCTCATTGTGTACGGCGTGCTGTTTATCGTGATCGAGAACTGGCGCGCGAGCAAGCGCGAGGAAATGGCCGTTGCCGGTTCGTTTGGTTCGCGTGCTGTGGTGTCGGGTGGACGTCCCGCCGGTGCGCACTTTGCGGCGCCCGCCGCGGCTACCGCTGAGGATGAGGACGATGACGAGAATCTGGACTTTGGCTCCATCGCCACGCTCGAGGACCTGAGCTGGAAGACTGCGCTGGGTATCGGCTGCTTCCAGGTGCTTTCGCTGGTGCCTGGTACGTCTCGCTCCGGTTCTACCATCATCGGCGGCCTGCTTTTGGGCTGCACGCGTTCGGTGGCGTCCAAGTTTACGTTCTTCCTGGCCATCCCGGTCATGTTTGGCGCGAGTGCGCTCAAGCTGGTCAAGTATTTCATCAAGGGCGGTACGTTCGGTGCCAACGAGGTCGCCATCCTGGGCGTGGGCTGCGTTGTGGCCTTTGTGGTTTCGCTCATCGCCATCAAGTGGCTTATGGGCTTCGTCCGCCGTCACGACTTCAAGTGCTTCGGCGTCTACCGCATCATTCTGGGCATCGTGGTGCTTGCGTACTTCTT
The DNA here is from genome assembly GCA_902495545.1 of uncultured Collinsella sp. Lineage (GTDB taxonomy): Bacteria > Actinomycetota > Coriobacteriia > Coriobacteriales > Coriobacteriaceae > Collinsella. Next base: position 21,939 of record CABUXM010000024.1, read on the forward strand.
CGTCTTGGAGCCTATGCTCGGCCTGTAACTTGGTTGACGCTGCGCGGCGGCCAGAACGACAACTTGTCATTCAAAGAGGGTGGCATGACCAAAAGGTCTATGCCGCCCTCTTTTCATGCCAATTTGTTCGTTCTGGCCGCCGCTCGCTGCCGTTGCCGTGACATCGGTGGCTCCCTGATTGGTGCAATGGGGACAGGTTGCTTTGCAGCAACATGGTGCAGACTAACCTGACCCCATTGCGCTAAATCCGCTGGGGCGGGCCTGACGGTGACGCACGGAGTCGTGGTGTGATTTGCGTCGGTGTCCGCGCGGCTCGGTATACTGGTACGGCTCAAACTATGGCGCCGCCCGCAGGCGCGCCGTCCGTCAGATGAGGAGTCGCCCATGACCCAGCCCTTGCCCTGGGAAAAGAACGCCGCGGTACCCGTGCCGCCCGCGCCGGAACCCGTGCCGCTCGATGCATATGCCGCCCCTGCTGCGCCGGAACCCGAGCTCGTCCCGCTCGACATCTACGACGCTCCCGCGCCGGCACCCAAGCCCGCCAAGCCGCTCGTCGACATCGACAGCCTTAATCCCGCTCAGCGCGAGGCGGTCCTGACCACTGAGGGTCCGCTGCTGGTGCTCGCCGGCGCCGGCTCGGGCAAGACCCGCGTCTTGACCTTCCGCATCGCACATATGCTCGGCGACCTGGGCGTTAAGCCCTGGCAGATCCTTGCCATCACGTTTACCAACAAGGCTGCGGCCGAGATGCGCGAGCGTCTGGCAGCGCTCATCCCCAGCGGCACCCGCGGCATGTGGGTGTGCACATTCCATGCCATGTGTGTGCGCATGCTGCGCGAGGACGCCGACCTGCTGGGCTACACCGGTCAGTTCACCATCTACGACGACGATGACTCAAAGCGCATGGTGCGCGACATTATGCAGGCGCTCGGTATCGAGCAAAAGCAGTTCCCCATCAACATGATCCGCAGCAAGATTAGCTCGGCCAAAAACGCCATGATCGGCCCCGAGGACATGCTCAAATCCGCCGACAGCCCCAACGACAAAAAGGCCGCACAGGTCTACCTGGAGCTGGAACGCCGCCTGCGCGCCGCCAACGCGATGGACTTCGACGACCTGCTCGTGCGCACGCTCGAGCTGCTGCGCACCCGCCCCGAGGTGCTCGACAAGTACCAGGAGCGCTTCCGCTACATTAGCGTCGACGAGTATCAGGACACCAACCACGTCCAGTACGAGATCGCCAACCTGCTGGCCGCCAAGTACCAAAACCTCATGGTCGTAGGCGACGATGACCAGTCCATTTATAGCTGGCGCGGCGCCGACATCACCAACATCCTGGACTTTGAGAAGGACTTTAAAAACTGCAAGACCGTTAAGCTGGAGCAGAACTACCGCTCTACGGGTCATATCCTGAGCGCCGCCAACGCCGTGGTGCGCCACAACTCGCAACGCAAGGACAAGCGTCTGTTTACGGCTGAGGGCGACGGCGAGAAGATCCAGGCCTTCCAGGCAAGCGATGAGCGCGACGAGGGCCGCTGGATTGCCGGCGAGATCGAAAAGCTGCACTCCAAGGGCACGAGTTACGACGATATCGCTGTGTTCTACCGCACCAACGCCCAGTCTCGTATCCTCGAAGATATGTTCCTGCGCGCAGGCGTACCCTACAAGATCGTGGGCGGCACGCGATTCTTCGACCGTGCCGAGATCCGCGACGTCATGGCCTACCTCAAGATGATCGTGAACCCGGCCGACGAGATGAGCGTCAAGCGCGTCATCAACACGCCGCGCCGCGGCATCGGCTCCACCTCGATTCAAAAGATTGAGCAGCTGGCGCGCGACAACCGTTGCTCGTTCTTCCAGGCTTGCGAGATCGCGTGCGCCGAAACCGGCATGTTTAGCGCCAAGGTGCGCAATGGCCTGTCGAGCTTTGTGTCGCTGGTGCGCGAGGGTCGCCGCATGGACGGCGAGCTCAAGGACGTTGTCGAGATGATTGTCGATAAGACGGGCCTGCTGCAGGCTTTCCGTGCCGAGGGCACCATGGAGTCCGAGAGCCGCGCCGAGAACATCCAGGAATTCCTGGGTGTCGCTGCCGAATTTGAGGAGACGCACGAGGATATCGAAGGCACGCTCGAGAGCTTGGAAGAGCTGCGCGCTGCTGGTGTTGCCGATGTGCCCGCCGACGTTGAGCCCGAGCCCGTTGTGGTGAGCGCGCCTGCGCCCGAGCCCGGCCCGTCTGCGCCCGTGTCTTCGTTTGAGGCGCTCGTTGGCGCGCGTGATGCCGCGGGTTCCAATCCGCTCGATAGCCTGGCCGCTCCGGCGCTTTCTCCGCAGGATGCCCTGGCCGCCGCCATCGCGGGCAACGCGTATGCCGCGCCGACTGAGCTGCCGGCGGGCGCCGTGCATGCCGACGAGATCGAGCGCACCTACGGTCCGCTCACCTGTAAGGCGCTGCCGGCACTCATGGAGTGGCTGGCCCTGCGCTCCGACTTGGATTCCCTGGCCGGCGAGACGCATGCCATCACTATGATGACCATCCACTCCGCCAAGGGCCTGGAGTTCCCGGCGGTGTTCGTGGCCGGCATGGAGGAAGGCATCTTCCCGCACGTGCACGACTTTGGCGGTAGTGACGATCCGGGCAAGCTCGAGGAGGAGCG
>CABUXM010000025.1 GCA_902495545.1 uncultured Collinsella sp.
ATCGGTACCGCCGGCAAGACCGTGGTCGATAAGGTTGTGGGCATTTTGCTGCCCATCGCCGCCTTTGTGGCCTGCGGTTTTGAGCACTGCGTTGCCAACATGTACTTTTTGCCCATGGGCGCCGTGATGCACGCGTGCGGCTACGGTGCCGACGTCGCCGGCGCCGATGCGCTCAACGCCGCGGGCATTGCGTTTAACCTATCCGCCGCCACGCTGGGCAACATCGTGGGCGGCGCGGTTCTGGTCGCGCTTGGCTACTGGTTTATCTACGCTAAGAAGTCCGAGGCGTAAGATACCGTCTGTTTGACATTGGGCCTCCCGCGGGGCGTTGCCGTGCGGGAGGCTTTTTGGGTCTGGGGCTCGTTGTCGGGCTGTTGGCCTGTTGTGTTTGGCTTGTGAAAGGGGTAATCGAGATGGCATCTGCTGTGGAGCGTGACGGTCGCGCCGTGGTGACCACATGCGGGGGATGCTATGCCGATTGCGCCTTTGCGGCACGCGTTGAGGATAGTCGCGTGGTGGCCGAGTTGCCGGTGTCGGGGCATCCGTGCGCGGCGCGTGCCCTGTGCGCCCGCGGGCGCCATCGACTGTCTATGCCGTTTGACGAGCACGACCGGATTTTGCACCCCATGCGCCGACGAGCTGATGGCTCGGGGTTCGATGCGATTACTTGGGACGAGGCGTTCACGCAGATCGCTGCGCGCCTTGGGGGGATTGTTGACGGGCATGGTCCGCGCGCGCTGGGTATGACGCTCGGCGTGCCCTCGTTCGACCGCTACTGGGCGTATCGTTTTATGCATGCGCTGGGCTCGCCCAACGTATACGGTGCCGACGGTGCCTGCGAGGTAAGCCGACTTACCGGTTGGGAGCACAGCCTGGGCTATAGTCCCGCCTCCGACCTGGCGCACACCGATTGCATCATGTATCTGGGGCGTTCCATTGTCGATTCGTCGACGATGGGGGCCGTTGATGCACTCAACGATGCCCGTCGCCGTGGGGCGAAGATTATCGTGGTTGACCCTCGGCGCAGCGGTTCGGCCGCGCTTGCCGACCGCTGGTTGCGCGTGCGCCCGGGCTGCGACCTGGCCCTGCTGCTGGGCATTGCGCATGTGCTCATTGCCGAGGGCCTGTACGACCACGAGTTCGTTGCCCGCTATACCATGGGTTTTGACGAGCTGGCGCAGGCGGCCCGTGCTTGGACGCCCGAGTGGGCCGAGTCGATGTGCGACGTGCCGGCCGCAGAGATTATCGCGACGGCGCGCGATCTGGCTGCCGCCGCGCCTGCCGCTGTGGTGGATGCGGGCTTTCATGGTGGAATCGGTATCGCGTATGCCAATAGCACCCAGACCGCGCGCGCGATTTGTCTGGTCGATGTACTGCTGGGCTGCATCGGACACGCGGGCGGTGCCCTCAACCCGCCCACGCCGCTTGCGTTGGGCGATTTGGACCCTGCGCGTTTTGCGACGCCGTCGATGCCACGTGAGCCCAAGTTGGGGTCCGAGCGCTATCCACTGGTCGATCCGGTGCGCGGCCTGTGCACGACCATCGGCCAGTCGATTCTGGCCGGCGATTTGCGTGGGCTCATCGTCTATGCCAGTAACCCCGGTGCGGGCTATGGCAATGCGCAGGCTTGGTTGAGTATTTTGCAGCAGCTCGACTTGCTCGTGACGATTGATATTCGCTGGTCCGAGACGGCGCGCGCTTCCGACTTCGTACTGCCCGACGTGACGTATCTGGAGGCCGACCGCGGTGCGGGCACAGTGATGGGCGCCAACGATGCGCGCGTGTTCTACCGCAACGCCGTGCTGCCTGTGCAGCATGACGACACACGTCCCGGTCGGGAGATCTTTGCCGGTCTGGCGCAGGCCTGTGGCGTGGGCGAGTATTTCCAGTTTACGTCTGACGATCTGGCGGCTGCCCAAGTGGCACCGTTTGGGATCGATCTTGCCGCACTCAAGGAGCGAGGCTGGGCCGATACGGGCGTGCCGTTGCCGCCGCGCACAGGTGAGCCCGTTATTCCGCTCGACGGCGGCAAGATCGCGCTGGTAAGCGACGTATGGGAACGAGCCGGCCTGGGTCGTGTGCCCAACTGGATCGCTCCCATGGTGGAGCCCGGCCCGGGGATGTTTCGCCTCATTAGCGGCAACCGTCCCTTTGAGTCGCACACCTCGCGCAGGCTTGCGGCCCAAGGTGCCGCCGAGGCTGGATCGGACCTGGATGCCGTGCAGATGAATGCCGATGCCGCTGCTCGCATGGGTATTGCCGACGGCGAGATCGTCGAACTCGTGAGCGATATGGGCCGCGACCGCGTGCGCGTGGAGACGACGCCGTATCTGCATCCGGCGTGCATCTTTACGTCGGCCGCCCCCGGCGGGCGTTCGTTTGGCGCCGATGCCGGTGGCGCTCAAGCCTTGGGCGTGGGCCCGCTCGACCATACGCCGCTGCGTTGGGACCCGTTGACGGGCGCCGCGCTCACCCAGGAAAACGCCGTTCGCGTGGAAAAGATCGCGGCGCGCGAGGATAATAGCGAATGATTGACTCAGCCGATCGATTTGTCTGATTGCTTGACGTCCGAACGATTGATTCACTTTTTGGTTTTGAAAGGCCTCATATGAGCGATAGCCAGAACATGTCCGATGAGGTACGCGCCCGCCTTCGCGCTATTCCTTCCGTCAACGAGCTGCTCGCAGAGTGGCCGGTTGTGAAGGCGGCGGGGGAGACCTGCGACGCGGTGGTGCATGCCGCCGTCACGGCCGAGCTCGACGAGGAGCGCTCCGCCATTCGCGCCGGTGCCGCCCCGCGCTCTAAGCGCGACCTGGCCTCGGCAATCGAGTGGCGTGCGCATCGATCCGCACTGCCGAGCCTGCGTCCTGCCGTCAACGCCACGGGTGTCGTTATCCATACCAATCTGGGTCGCGCCCCGCTCGCGGAATCGGCCGCCAAGGCCGTGGCCGAGGTTGCGCGCGGGTATAGCACGCTCGAGTACAACGTCGATACCTGTTCGCGCGGGTCGCGCAAGGAGCACGCTGCGCAACTGATCCGCTCGCTAACCGGTGCCGAAGACGCGTTGGTCGTCAACAATAACGCGGCCGCCGTGCTGTTGGTGCTGGCGACCCATGCCGCAGGCAAAGAGGTTATCGTCAGCCGCGGCGAGCTTGTCGAGATTGGCGGCAGCTTCCGCATCCCCGACGTCATGGCGGCCTCGGGCGCCAAGCTCGTCGAGGTCGGCGCCACCAACCGTACGCATCTGGGCGACTACGAGCGCGCCATCACGCCCGAAACGGCCATGATCCTGAAGGTTCATCCTTCCAACTATCGCATCGAGGGTTTTCACGAGGAAGTGAGCTCAAAGGAGCTCGCCGCGCTGGCCCATAAGCACGGCCTGCTGTTCTATGAAGACCAGGGCTCGGGGGCACTGTTGCCTGACGACATCTTGGTGCGCGGCGGCGAAGAGACTACGCCGGCTTCTGTTTCGGCAGGGCTCGATCTGGTGTCATGCTCGGGCGATAAATTGCTCGGTGCCGCACAGGCGGGCATTATCATGGGCCGTCGCGATCTGGTCCAGGCCTGCGGCGCACATCCGCTCATGCGCGCTCTGCGTCCGGGCAAACTGGCTCTGTCGGCGCTCGAGGCCACGCTGCGAATCTACATGGACGGCGCCGATGTTGCCCATCGCGATATTCCGGTGCTCAGCATGCTCACGCTTCCGCAGGCTCATCTGGAGCGACGTGCCCGCAAGCTGCGCGATCGTATGGTCGCCGGGCTCGATAAGGCCGGTTGCCCGTGCGCCGTTGAGTTGGAGATTGTCGAGGAGTCCTCGACGCCTGGTGGCGGTTCGCTGCCTACCGTTGAACTGCCGACGATGTGCGTTGCCGTGCGTCTTGTTGACGAGCGCCTGACGGTCGACGCGCTCAAGCGCTCGCTTGTCCAGGACTTCGACACGCCGGTTGTCACGCGAACCTCGCACGATCGCATTTTGTTTGATGTGCGCACACTCGTGGGCGACCGCGATATCGAGACAGCGGCGTCGACGCTTGCCGCATGCGTTGAGAAGGCGATTGCTCGATGAGTGAGGTTCAAGCGCTGGTGGAGTGTCCCGTTATCGTAGGTACGGCGGGGCACGTCGACCACGGTAAGTCGGCGCTCATCGAGGCGCTGACGGGTAAAAACCCCGACCGCCTGGAAGTTGAGCGTCGTCGCGGCATGACGGTTGAGCTTGGCTTTGGTGAGCTGGCGCTGCCGAGTGGCAAGATCGTGGGCCTGGTTGACGTGCCGGGCCATGCACATTATTTGCGCGCCATGGTGCAGGGTGCCACGGGCATCGACGTTGCCGTGTTGGTGGTATCGGCCGTCGAAGGCGTGATGCCGCAGACCCGCGAGCACGTGCACGTGCTGGAGCTGTTGGGCGTCACGCATATGGTGGTGGCGCTGACGATGTGCGACCTGGCCGACGCCGAGATGACCGAGCTTGCCGAGCTCGACGTCGATGATTTTTTGTCGGGTACCGTGTTTGCGGACGCGCCGATCGTACCCGTGTCGTCCAAGACCGGCGCGGGGATCGATGACCTGCTGGCTGCGCTCGACGAGCAGGTTGCCGCTTGCTGGGATTCCTGCCGCGACCGTGCCGAGCGCACCGATGCCGCGCCGCGTCTGCCCATCGACCGCTGCTTTACGATCAAGGGCGCCGGTACCGTGGTGACGGGAACGTTGCACGATGCGCCCGTCGCGGTGGGGGATGAGCTCGTCGCGCTGCCGTCGCGTACGGTCTGTCGCGTGCGCGGGATCCAAGTGCATGGCGACACACAGCAGGCGCTGCCCGGTCAGCGTGTGGCGCTCAACTTGGTGGGCGATGGTGTCGCCGCGCTCGATCGCGGCGAGATGCTGGGCGTGGCGGGCCACTTTGGCCAGACGATGCGCTTTATGATGACGTTTACGTATTTGGGTCGCGAGGGAGCCAAGCCGCGCGTGCTCGAGTCGGGTGCACGTGTGCACGTGATGGCGGGTACGGCCGAGGTTGTCGGTCGCATCATGTTCATGGAGGGCGAGGCCCCCATGGCGGTGGGCGAGACCCGTATTGTTCAGGTGCGCTTGGAAAACTCGCTGCCGCTACGTGCCGGGGACCATGCCGTGGTGCTGTCCTATTCGCCCGTAATGCTTGTTGGCGGCGGGCGCGTGCTGCTTTCGCGTTGCCGTCGCTCGCGCGAGCTTGTTGAAGGGGAGCGTGCGCTGTACGCGGCGCTCGAGTCCGGCGATATCGCGGGCGGTGTGGACGCTTGGCTGGCGTTGCAGACACTGCCGGTTACGGCTGCCGATGTTACTGCGGCGCTCGATCTTGTTGCTGGTGAGGCTGAGGCAGCGTTGCGCGAGTTGGTGGCGAAGGGCGCTGCTTGCGCGATTGCTGGCTCGGATGGCTCGCTGTATGCAGATGCTTCCGCGCTCGATGCCGCGATGGGTGCGCTGGCGGCGACCCTGTCCGCCATGCATGCGGCGTCTCCCAAGGAGACGGGCTTTACGCCCGGCGCCGTCGCCCATGCTGCTTGGCCTACCGCAGACGATGCAGTTGCCGCAGCTCTGATTGCCGAGGGCTGCTCGCGTGGCGTGTGCGCCGCCGAGGCCGCCGAAGTGTTCGACCCGCACTCCGCTGCCGCCGCGTCGCGCGTGGTGCACGAGGCTTGCGAACGTATCGTTACCTTACTGGACGAAGCCGGTCTCGATGCGCCGACGCTGCCCGAGGTTGGCGAGCGGTTGCAGCTCGATCGCGACACCATGACGCGAGCCCTGCGCGAGCTTTCGCTCAACCGTTCCATCGTAAAGATTGAGCGTGATGTGGCCCTGTCTGCTGCCGCTGAGGCCCGCGCGCGTGAGCTCGTCGCCGCTGCCATTGCCGACGCCGGTGGCGCTGCTACCACGAGCGTGCTGCGCGAGGCCCTTGGTGTGTCGCGCAAACGCGCCATCAGTATCTTGGAACACCTGGATGCCGTGCGCTTTACGGTGCTCGACAAGGATGCCGGCGGCCTGCGCTCCCTGCGCTAGATTGGCTGCTCGCTTTGGTAAAATACCGCCGCACTTGGGAACGGATGGGCTCCGGTGGGCTCCGCGGTCCTCAAAACCGTTGCGAGGCGTGCAAAACGTCTTGGATGTGTTCGATTCACATACGTTCCCGCCACACGCTACCAGCGCTTTTGTGCTCGCGGTCTTGCTGCGTGCCGCAAAGGCGCTGTTTTGTTTTTGCACGGACTTTCCGTAGCGCCGCTATTTCGGTGGCGGTATTTAGCTTCGTGCGTCGGGTTTCGAGCATGCCGATGGGGGTGTTTTGCCGTATGACTACCGTAAGACGAGCCGATCTTTCTTGCGTCGTCCAGGCGGGCGGGCTGTCGTCGCGCATGGGTTGCGACAAGGCGCGGATGCCGTTTTGCGGCGAGCCGCTCATCGAACGCGTGCTGGGTCGGCTGGCGCAAGTTGCCGGCGAATTGGTCGTGACGACCTCGCGTCCCAACGAGCTTGCCTATCTTGAGGAGCGCACGTTTGGCGGTCTTGTGCCACGCGTGGTAACGGACCTTGAAGGGTCGGCGGGTGCCATGCGTGGCATCGCGAGCTCGCTGGCTGCCGCTCGGTTGCCCCTCGCGGCGATCGTCGCCTGCGATATGCCGTTCGTCTCACCAGAATTGATCGGCGCTCTTTCGGATCGGGTCAAGGAAGGCCCGCTCGACGTGTGCGTGCCGCGCGAGGAGCGGGGGATTGAGCCGCTGTGCGCCGTCTGGCGCCGTGACGCGTGTGCGCCGGTTGCCCAAGAGCTGCTCGCCAGCGACCGCCAGCGTATTCGCTGCCTGATCAATCGCGTTCAGGCTGGTTATATGGATGAGCCGCAGATCGTTAGGGTCGCGGGCTCGACGCTCTGTTTCGAAAACGTCAATACACCCGAGGAGTTTGCGGCAGCCGAGCTGCTCGCCTAGACGATGGGAGATGCCATGTCTCACGATATCTGTCCCGACACCGGAGAACCCTGCAATTGCGATGGGTCCGAGCCCTGTACCTGCGGTTGCGGTGGCTGTGGGCATACTGCGGAAGAGGAAGCGGCCGCCGCGGCGTATCGTGAGGCACACCGCGAAGGCCCGTCCGGTGATGCCCTCGACCACGAACGCAAGATTATCGTGTCGTTCGATAGCACCTTCGATGTGATGGAATGCGAGCAGCTGTGCCTTGCCACTGGCGTGCCCGGGCGCATCATGCCATTGCCCGGCTCCATTACCGCAGGTTGCGGCCTGTGCTGGGCCATGCCGTTCTCGGGCGATGCGCTCGCCGCCTTCCGCGCTGCCACCGAAGGCCGCATAACCCCCGCCGACTACCATCAGCTCGTCCTCTAACCACCAGTACCACCACAAAGGTGCCCAATGTGGTGGTTTGGAACACGTAGACGAAACAGGTTTGAAACACGGGTTTTGCACGTCAGACTCTCAAAAACGCTTCTACCTGCATCGTAATCAAAACGAAACATCCGCTCGTCGGCTTATACGTAACTTTGTTGCAACAGTGCGATATTATCCATACTCGATAAAGCTCGCGGCGCATGGGGTGCCGCGAACGACACCTTTCTTTTCCATCAATTGGAGGAAGCATGAGCTACACGCAGAAAGTTCTCGAAGAGCTCAAGGCCCGCTATCCCGAGCAGCCTGAGTTCATCCAGGCCGCGACCGAGATCCTCGGCACCATCCAGCCGGCGCTCGACGCCCACCCCGAGTACGAGGAGGCCGCCCTGCTGGAGCGCCTTGTCGAGCCCGAGCGCATCGTTATGTTCCGTGTCCCCTGGGTCGACGACCAGGGCAAGGTCCAGGTCAACCGCGGCTACCGCGTCGAGTTCAACTCTGCCATTGGACCCTACAAGGGCGGTCTGCGCTTTAACCCGACGGTCACCCTGGGCATGCTCAAGTTCCTGGGCCTGGAGCAGATCCTCAAGAACAGCCTGACCACCCTTCCCATGGGCGGCGGCAAGGGCGGTTCCGACTTTGACCCCAAGGGCAAGTCCAACAACGAGATCATGCACTTCTGCCAGTCCTTCATGACCGAGCTCTATCGCCACATTGGCCCCAACACCGACGTTCCCGCCGGCGACCTGGGCGTTGGCGGCCGCGAGGTTGCCTACCTGTTCGGTCAGTACAAGCGCCTGACCAACGAGTGGACCGGCGTCCTCACCGGCAAGGGCCTCTCCTTTGGCGGCTCGCTCGCCCGTACCGAGGCCACCGGCTACGGTCTGGCCTACTTTGTGGACGAGTACCTCAAGAGCCGCGGCGACTCCTTCGAGGGCAAGAACGTCGTCGTTCACGGTTCCGGTAACGTCGCCATCTACGCTGTCCAGAAGGTCTCCCAGCTCGGCGGCAAGGTGCTTGCCTGCTCCGACACCCACGGCTGGGTCGAGGATCCCGACGGCATCGACTACACCGTGCTCGAGCACGTCTACAACAAGAAGCGCTCCGGCCACGACAAGGGTGTCACGCTCGCCATGTACGTTGACGAGAAGCCCAACGCCGTGTGGCACGAGGGCGACGGCCGCGGCGTGTGGCAGCTTCCCTGCGACATCGCGCTGCCCTGCGCTCGCGAGAACACGCTGCTGCTCGAGGACGCCCAGGCGCTCGTCGCCAACGGCTGCAAGGTGGTCGGCGAGGGTGCGAACATGCCTACGACCATCGAGGCCACGACCTACTTCCAGGAGAACGGCGTCGCCTTCATGCCCGGTAAGGCTGCCAACGCCGGTGGCGTGCTCGTGTCCGGCCTTGAGATGAGCCAGAACGCCGAGCACCTGTCCTGGACCTTCGAGGAGGTCGACGGCAAGCTCGAGCAGCTCATGCGCGGCATGTTCCACAACGTGGACGACACCGCCAAGGAGTATGGCCAGGAGGGCAACTTTGTCATGGGCGCCAACATCGCCGGCTTCCTGAAGGTCGCCGATGCCATGCTCGCCCAGGGTGTCTGCTAATCCCTGCCTGACATAGCATGTGATGAGACTCTCGGCTCAACGCCGGGAGCCTTTTTTGATCCAAAGGGGACGGAGGAAAACGGATCATTTTGTCTCGGCATGAGTTGCGGCCCCTCGTTTGGTACACTTAAAAGTACTGGACAAGTGGAGAGATGGGGGAGAACGTGCTCAAGTTCGGTTCCTACGTCCGTGTTGGAAACGCGGCCGAAGCCTATGAGCTCTTACAGAAGAACCGCAACAACAAGATTGTGGGCGGCGGCATCTGGATGCGCCTGGGTTCGCGTCGTGTGGCGACGGCGATTGACCTTTCGGCCTGCGGACTCGATCAGATCGAGGAGACCGAGACCGAGTTTCGCATCGGTGCCATGTGCACCCTGCGCCAGCTCGAGCGCCATGCCGAGCTCAACGCGCTTGTCAACAATGTTTTTGAGTTTGCCGTCCATGACATCGTGGGTGTGCAGCTGCGCAACACCGCCACGGTAGGCGGCAGCATCTACGGCCGTTTTGGTTTCTCGGACGTGCTCTCGGCCTTCCTGGCGCTCGATTCGTATGTTGAGCTGACGGGTGCCGGCCGCGTGCCGCTCGCGGAGTTCGTGGACATGGGCTATGTGCGCGACGTGATCGAGCACATCGTGGTCGTCAAGCACGATTACCGCGCGAGCTACGAGGCCGTGCGCAAGGCCGCGACCGATTTCCCCTCCTTAAACGTCACCGCTGCCTGGTGGGACAACAGCTGGCATGTCACCGTGGGTGCCCGCCCGCTGCGCGCGACCTTGCTGCAGGGCGAGGCATGCGGCCTGGTGAACGAGCAGCCTTCCGAGGACGAGCTTCGTGCCCTTGCCGTGTCCGTACGCGCGCTGAGCTACGGCACCAACCTGTGGGGTTCGGCCGAGTACCGCCGTCGCATCTCGGCGCCGCTTGCCGTGCAGGCCGTGCGCCGCGCCGCCGGCATCGAGCTTTCGGCCGCGCTTGCCCGCGAGCTCGAGTGTGTGCAGATCCCTAAATTTGCCACGGACGAGTATTCCTGCCGCCGCGTGCCCGGCGTCGATTCTAGCGAGGTGCGCTAATGGCTGCCAAACTCATCGATCTTTCCTTTACGCTCAACGGCCGCAAGGTCAAGGTTCAGATTGCCCCCGACACCATGCTCTTTGCGTTGCTGCGCGAGCAGGGTTGCGCGTCGGTTCGCTGTGCCTGCGAAACCACCAACTGCGGCCTGTGCACGGTGTGGCTCGACGGCGACCCGGTGCTGAGCTGCTCGGTTCCCGCCGCGCGCGTTGAGGGCCGCTCCATCACCACGCTTGAGGGCCTTAAGGCCGAGTCCGAGGCGCTTGCCCGCGCTATGGCTGCCGAAGGCGCCGAGCAGTGCGGTTTTTGCGCCCCCGGCCTCATCATGAACGTGCTGGCGCTCGCCCGCGCTGCCAAGGAGGACCCGAGCCTCGTCGCTACGCGCGAGGAGCTCTCGCGCCAGCTCGCTGGCAACCTCTGCCGTTGCAGCGGCTACGAGAGCCAGCTGCGCGCCATTGTCCGCTTTCTCAACGAGTCCGGCGTGCAGGTGGGCTTCGAGATGCCCGAGCTTCCGGTCAACGACACCAGCTGCGACGGTGTCGCGTACAAGCAGATTACTCACAAGCAGCCCAAGAAGGACTCGAAGGCGCTGCTCGAGGGCCGTCCCGTCTACACGGGCGATATGGTGCCCGCCGGCGCGCTCATCGTCAAACTCAAGCGCAGCCCGTATGCCCGCGCCAAGATCCGCTCCATCGATACGTCTCGCGCCCTTAAGGTGCCGGGCGTCGTGGGCGTCTATACCTACGAGGACGTGCCCAAGCGCCGCTTTACCATCGCCGGCCAGAGCTATCCGCAGCCGAGTCCCTACGATCGCCTGATCCTCGAGAACCTCGTGCGCTACCAAAACGAGGAGGTGGCGATCGTCACCGCCGAGACCGAGGAGGCCGCCGACAAGGCACTCAAGCTCATTAAGGTCGACTATGAGGTGCTCGAGCCGCTGCTCGACTTTACCCAGGCACTCGATAACGACATCGTGGTCCACCCCGAGGGCGACGTGACCTTTATGTTCCCGCAGGGCGGTGACGTCCCGCGCAACTTGGTGTGCAGCGGCACGAGCGACTTTGGCGACCTGGACGAGGCCTTCGCCCAGAGCGACATCGTCTTTGAGCGCACCTACACCAGCCAGGCTACGCAGACCGCGCCCATGGAGACCTTCCGTGCCTTCGCGACGACCGACGCGTTCGGCCGCATCTCGGTGACCACCTCTACGCAGGTACCCTTCCACGTGCGCCGCATGGTCGCGCAGTCGCTCGACATTCCGCAGTCGCAGGTGCAGGTTATTAAGCCGCGCATCGGCGGCGGCTTTGGCTCCAAGCAGACGGGCTGCTGCGAGATCTTCGTGGCGTTCGTCACCCAGCAGACTGGCCGTCCGAGCTACTGCTGCTACACCCGCGAGGAGACCATCACTGCGGGCAACTCGCGTCACCAGATGCAGATGACCGTCAAGCTGGGCGCCATGAACGACGGCACCATCACGGCCATCGATCTGCACACGTTGTCCAACGCCGGCGCGTACGGCGAGCACGCTACCACGACGATCGGCCTCTCGGGCCACAAGAGCCTGCCCATCTACAACCATGTGAAGGCGAGCCGCTTTAGGTGGGACGCCGTCTACACCAACACCAACCGCGGCGGCGCGTATCGTGGCTACGGTGCCACCCAGGGCCAGTTTGCCGTTGAGAGTGCCGTCAACGAGCTCGCCGACATGCTGCACATGGACCCCGCCGACCTGCGCCTTAAGAACATCGTGCGCGAGGGCGAGACCATGCCGCAGTACTACAACGAGAAGCTCAATGCCTGCGCGCTCGACCGCTGCCTGCTGCGTGCGATGGACATGATCGGCTGGCGCGACAAGCCGCTGGCCGTGGACCTGGGCGACCGCGTGCGCGCCCTGGGCTGCGCGCTCACCATGCAGGGCTCGGGCATCTCCAACGTGGACATCGCCGGCATCGACATGCGCCTGGAAGAGGACGGCTTCATTACCATCGGCACCGGTGCCACCGATAACGGCATGGGCGTCGACACGATCCTGGCGCAGATTGCCGCCGAGGAGCTGGGCGTGGAGAGCTCACTGATCGTGGTGCGCGGCGTGGACACCGACGTGTCGCCGTTCGACGCCGGCTCGTACGCGAGCTCGGGCACGTACGTGACGGGCCTGGCAGCCAAGAACGCCGCGACCGAGCTGCGCGAGAAGATTTGCGCCAAGGCCGCCGAGATGTGGGACGTTGACGCTACCGACGTGGTATTCGACGGCCAGTACGTGCGCCTGTCCGACGAGCGCGCCGCTCGCGAGCGCGGTCGCTACCTTACGCTGCGCGACTTTGCCAACCTGTGTGTCAAGAACATTGCGGGCGGCGACGCGCTCACCTCGCATGCCTCTGCCTGCCTGCCCGTTTCGCCTCCGCCGTTTATGGCCGGTATTGCCGAGGTCGAGGTCGACAAGGCCACTGGCAAGGTGACCGTGGTGGATTACGCCGCTGCCGTTGACTGCGGCACCGTGATCAACGAGGCGCTCGCGCGCGTCCAGGCCGAGGGCGGCATTGCCCAAGGTATCGGTCACGCGCTCTACGAGATTGTTGAGCACGACGACCGCGGCCGCCTGCGCACCGGCAACTTTATGAGCTACAAGTTGCCCACGCGCCTGGATATCGGCAGTATTCGCGTGGCCTTTGAGCCGAGCTACGAGCCGACGGGCCCGTTTGGCGCCAAGTCGATCGGTGAGGTCGTCATCAACACGCCGCTCGCCGCCGTGGCCTCGGCCGTGGCACACGCCACCGGCCACCAGGTTCGCTCGCTGCCGATCACGCCCGAGAAGGCCCTGCTGGGGGAGTAACAGGTCAGCGAACAAGTCGTAATTGGCGGGGCGGGACAACTCGCCCCGCCTTTTGCACTCGTGGTGAGGTCGTGAGCCTGTAAAACGTGTGCGTGCGCTTGTCGTTCGTATCTGCTATCATTCCTAGTCTGTGCGCTCATGCGGGCGTGGCGGAATTGGTAGACGCGCCAGATTTAGGTTCTGGTGGGATTCCCGTGAAGGTTCGAGTCCTTTCGCCCGCACCAACGCATCTGCGTCGGCTTCGGCCGTCGCGACTCTTTGTTGCATAAAGGTACCAGCACCTCAGATAAGCTGGGCAGTATGAGGAGGAACGTGTTGAACATCACCGCTTCTGACGTCAAGGACGCCAAGCTCACCGCTACGGTCACCATCCCGGCCGCCGACGTCGACGCCGCGATCAAGAAGGCCTACAAGGACACCGCCAAGAAGTACCGCTTCCCGGGCTTCCGCGCCGGCAAGGCTCCCCGTCCGGTCATTGACTCCGCTCTTGGCGCCGAGGCTACCCTCGCTCAGGCCACCAACGACCTGATCGCCGCCAACGAGCCCGCCGTCCTCAACGAGCTGGACATCGTCCCCACCAAGAGCGGTGACTACAAGGAGCTCGACCTCGCCAAGGATCACGAGGACTACACCTACACCGTCGAGTTCTCCCTGCGTCCTGCTGCCGAGCTCTCCTCCTTCGACGCCGTCGAGATCGAGATGCCTCCCGCGGAGGTCACCGAGTCCGAGATCAACAACCAGGTTGAGATGCTCCTCAACTACCGTGCCACCTTCGAGGACGTCGAGGGTCGCGCCGTCGAGGCCGAGGACTACGTCACCGTCGACCTCAAGGCCGTCGAGAACGCCGACAACTTTGCCGCCGAGGGCCGCATGCTCATCGCCGGTAGCGACAGCAACCCCAAGGAGTTCAACGAGGCCCTGATCGGCGCTAACGTTGACGACGTTAAGACCGTCACCTGGACCGACGAGGTCGAGGAGGGCGAGGAGGCCGAGACCCACACCGTCGAGGTCACCGTCAAGGGCATCAAGGTCCGCAACACCCCCGAGCTCACCGACGAGCTCGTCAAGTCCGACTTCGGCTTTGACAGCATCGACGCCATGCGCGACGCCATCAAGATTGAGATCGAGCAGGACAAGGCTTCCCGCCTCCCGGCCGAGAAGGAGAACCGTTGCGTCTCCGCTCTCGCCGAGCGCCTGCAGCTCGACGAGATGGACGCCGACTACGAGCAGTCCGTCTTTGAGGAGCTTGGCCAGAACTTCCTGTCCAACCTCGCTGCCCGCGGCATGACCCTGGACACCTGGCTGCCGGCTTCCGGCCTGACCATGGAGCAGTTCATCGGCGACCTGCACAAGCAGGCCAACGACGTTGCCCGCGAGTCCCTGGCGCTCGACGCCCTCGCCCGTGAGCTCAAGATCGAGGTCACCGAGGACGACGTCAACGCCGAGTTCGAGAAGGCTGGCGTCAAGGACGTCGAGGCTTCCAAGGCCGAGTTTATCGCCGATGGCCGTATGCCTGCCGTCCGCGAGTCCATCCGTCGCTCCAAGGCCGTCGACCACCTGGTCGAGAACGCCAAGGTGACCGAGGTCGACGAGACCGCCAAGGACGCCGAGTAATTCTCGCCACCTTTTCCGCGAGCGCATGGATGCGCCCGTGATGGGGTAAAGTTATAAGCCGGTTATCCGGTTGCTTCGTACGGTGCCAGCCAATGCATAGCATGCGGGCACCGTACGTTTATCTAGAACCACTATTGGTCCGTAAGAGAAATGGAGATGCGTATGATCGCCAAGTTCGATTCCGCCCTCGTGCCATACGTTATCGAGCAGACGCCGCGCGGCGAGCGCAGCTACGATATCTATTCGCGCCTGCTCAACGACCGCATCATTTTCTTGGGCGAGGAGATCAACTCCGTCAGCGCCAACCTGGTCGTTGCCCAGCTGCTGCATCTTGAGAGCCAGGATGCCGAGAAGGATATCTCGCTCTACATCAATTCGCCCGGTGGCGAGGTCTACTCCGGCCTGGCGATTCTGGACACCATGAACTTCATCAAGCCGCAGGTCTCCACCATCTGCGTCGGTATGGCCGCGTCCATGGCCGCTGTGCTGCTTTCGGCCGGCGCCAAGGGCAAGCGCTTCTGCCTGCCGCACTCCAAGGTCATGATTCACCAGCCCAGCGGCGGTGCCCAGGGTCAGCAGACCGAGATTGAGATCGTTGCCGAGGAGATCAAGAAGACTCGCCGCGAGCTCAACCAGATCCTGTCCGACGCCTCTGGCCAGCCTATCGAAAAGGTCCAGGCCGATACCGAGCGCGACAACTACCTGACCGCTTCTGAGGCCCTCGACTACGGTCTGATCGACCGTATCGTCACCTCGCGCGATCTCGCCGCGAAGGACGCCTAGGATGGCAGGAAACATGCAGGACAACTTTGACGAGAACGGCAACCCCATCCGCTGCTCCTTCTGCGGAAAAGAGCAGGGCCAGGTTCGTCGCCTTGTTAAGGGCCCGACCAACATCTTTATCTGTGACGAGTGCGTCGCCGCCTGTTCCGAGATTCTGGAGGAGTCGCTGGCTTCGGATTTTATGGACGCCGCCCGCAACGGCAAGCTGCCGGGCTTCCTCAACGACCACGGCCAGGCTGCATCCCAACCCGCCGCGGACCCCGAGACCGAGGGTTTTGAGCTCGAGGACGATCGCCAGGTCATCACGCACGTGCCGACGCCGCACGAGATCTATGACGAGCTTTCGGCCTATGTTATGGGTCAGGAGGACGCCAAGCGCGCCATGTCGGTGGCCGTGTACAACCACTATCGCCGCGTGATCGAGGGCGGCGCCGCGGTGTCCGCCCTTGACGAGGCCTCGGGCATGGGCGCCCAGTTTGACAACGATATGGATGAGGTGGAGCTCGCCAAATCCAACATTTTGCTGCTCGGTCCCACCGGTACCGGCAAGACCCTGTTGGCCCAGACGCTCGCGCGCATCCTCGAGGTGCCGTTTGCCATCGCCGATGCCACCGCGCTCACCGAGGCCGGCTATGTGGGCGAGGACGTGGAGAACATCCTGCTCAAGCTTATCAATGCTGCCGATGGCGATATTGAGCGCGCGCAGGTGGGCATCATCTACGTAGATGAGATCGACAAGATTGCCCGCAAGGCCGAGAACCTCTCTATTACTCGTGATGTCTCGGGCGAGGGCGTTCAGCAGGCACTGCTGAAGATTCTTGAGGGCACGGTGGCCAGCGTTCCGCCCACCGGCGGCCGCAAGCATCCCCAGCAGGAGCTGCTGCAGATTGACACGACCAACATCCTGTTCATCTGCGGTGGTGCCTTCGTGGGTCTGGACAAGATCATCGCCGATCGCGTGGGAAACAAGGGCGTGGGCTTTAACTCCGAGATCGCCGGCCCCACCTCGGTCGACGAGAACGACCTGCTGCGTCAGGTGCTCCCGCAGGACCTCAACGCCTTTGGCATGATCCCCGAGTTCGTGGGCCGTACGCCTGTCGTCACCCAGACGCAGGCGCTCGACGAGGACGACCTGGTGTCGATCCTGACTGAGCCCAAGAACGCCGTGGTGCGCCAGTACCGCAAAATGTTCCAGCTGGAGGACGTGGACCTGGAGTTTGAGGACGCCGCCCTGCACGAGATCGCCCGCATGGCGCTTGCCCGCAAGACCGGCGCCCGCGGCTTGCGTTCCATCTGCGAGGACGTGCTACAGCAGACGATGTTCGACCTGCCCAGCGAGGAGGGCGTTTCCAAGGTCGTTGTGACCGAAGCCTCCGTAAAGGGCGAAGAACAGCCCCAACGCATCTACGGTTAAACCAGCCAAAAACGTGCTTGCAAATAGCCTCCGACCACCTGCGGTCGGAGGCTATTTTATATATACGCAATAACCCCAACTACCTGTGTTATTCTGTGTGTTTGTTTAAGCCTCAGCGAAGTCATATCAGACTGAAGTAATCGATACCTAAGGGGAGGAATGTAGGCCCGATTTTCGTAGATTCCGCACGAGCCGAAGACCACTTAATGTGGTCTTCGAGCGAGCCCAGGACCTGACCGAGCGAAAATCGGGCCTACATTCCTCCCCGACGGGCAAGGGAGAGATATATGGAAGAGATGCCCAAGAACTACGATCCGTCGACCAACGAGCCGGCGATCCTGCAGAAGTGGCTCGACGGCGGCTACTACAAGCGCCGTGAGGGCGTGGGCGACTGCACCGTCACCATTCCGCCTCCCAACGTGACCGGCAAGCTCCACATGGGCCACGCCACCGACGACTCCATCCAGGACGCCATCATCCGTATGGCCCGCATGCGCGGCAAGTCCACGCGCTGGGTGCTGGGCACCGACCACGCCGGTATCGCCACGCAGACCAAGGTCGATAAGAAGCTCAAGAGCGAGGGCATCAGCCGCCTGGAGATCGGCCGCGATAAGTTTGTCGACGCGTGCTGGGATTGGACCCACGAGTACGGCGGCATCATCGTCGAGCAGATCAAGCGCATGGGCTGCTCCGTCGACTTCGATAACGAGCGCTTCACCATGGACGAGGACTACGGCCAGGCCGTGCGTAAGGTCTTCTGCGACTGGTACCACGACGGCCTGATCTACCGCGGCAAGCGCATCGTCAACTGGTGCCCCAACTGCACTACTGCTATCTCGGACGATGAGGCCGAGTACAAGGACGAGAAGGGCCACCTGTGGCACCTGCGCTATCCGCTGACCGAGCCGGTCAACGGCCAGGACTACATCGTTGTCGCCACCACGCGCCCCGAGACCATGCTCGGCGACACGGGCGTCGCCGTCTCCCCGAAGGACCCCGAGAAGGCTGCCTTTGTAGGTAAGACCGTCAAGCTCCCCATCGTCGACCGCGAGATTCCCATCTTTGAGGATTGGCATGTCGACGCCAACTTTGGCTCTGGCTTTGTTAAGGTCACGCCTGCTCACGACCCCAACGACTACGCCATGGGTCAGGCCCACGACCTGCCGCAGATCAATATCTTCGATGAGCACGCGGTGGTTGTCGAGGGTTACGGCGAGTTTACCGGCATGAACCGTGAAGAGTGCCGCGAGGCCGTCATCAAGTGGTTCGAGGAGCATGACCTTCTCGATCACGTCGAGGATCACGACCACTCCGTCATGCACTGCTACCGCTGCGACGCTGCGCTTGAGCCGTGGCTGTCCGAGCAGTGGTTCGTCGCCGTCGACAAACTCAAGGGGCCGGCGCTCGACGCCGTCAACTCCGGCAAGGTCACCTTCCACCCCGCGCGCTGGACGCAGACCTACACCACCTGGATGGAGAACCTCAAGGACTGGTGCATCAGCCGCCAGCTGTGGTGGGGCCACCGCATCCCCGTGTTCTACTGTGAGGACTGCGGCTGGGAGGACGCTCTTACCGAGGACACCGATGTGTGCCCCAAGTGCGGCGGTCATCACGTGCACCAGGACGAGAACGTGTTGGACACCTGGTTCAGCTCGCAGCTGTGGACTTTCGCCACGCAGGGCTGGCCGCAAAAGCCGGAGCTGCTCGAGGGACATCACCCCACGACGGCGCTCGTCACCGCGCGCGATATCATCGCGCTGTGGGTCGCCCGCATGGTCATGAGCTCGCTGTACTTCCTGGACGAGGTGCCGTTTAAGGACGTCGTCATCTACCCGACGATCCTGGCCAAGGACGGCAGCCGCATGTCCAAGTCCAAGGGCAACGGCGTTGACCCCATGGATCTCATTGGCATGTACGGCGCCGACGCCATGCGCTACAACCTGCTGACGCTCTGCACCAACAACCAGGACGTCAAGTTTGACGCGAACATCGACAAGAAGACTAAGAAGCTTATCGACAGCCCGCGTACCGAGCAGGCCAAGTCGTTTGTGACCAAGATCTGGAACGCCAGCCGCTTCCTGCTCATGAACATGGAAGGCTACACGCCCGGCGAGCCCGTCGTGGAGACGCCGGCCGACGCCTGGATGTTCAGCCGCCTGGCCAAGGCCGTCAAGATGGTCACCGAGGGCATCGAGAACTACACCTTTGGCGACATGGCCCGCGGCGTGCAGCAGTTCTTCTGGAACGAGGTCTGCGACTGGTACGTCGAGGTCACCAAGGCCCGCCTGAAGGGCGAGGGCCGTCTTCAGGCGCAGCGCAACCTGATCTTTGTGCTCGATACCTCCATTCGCCTGATGCACCCGCTTATGCCGTTTGTCACCGAGGAGATCTGGGACAACATGCCGGCGAGCGTGCTCGACCTGGACGCCGAGGGCAACGTGAATCGCGCCGAGGCGCTCATGATCGCCAAGTGGCCCGAGCCCGCCGACTACGCCAAGTATGTTGACGAGGACGCCGAGCGCGCGTTTGAACTGTGCCGTACCGTCGTGTCTGCCGCCCGCGCCACGCGTTCGCGTTATCGCTTGAGCCCCAAGGCCGAGCTAGACGTGGTCGTGCGCGCCGGTGCCGAGGACATCGAGAAGCTCGAGAGCCTGCGCTCCACGATTGAGCCGCTGGCGAACACCGTTTCGCTGGTCATGGGTACCGATGTTGAGAAGCCTGCCGCGAGCATTGCCGTGGTCGATAGCGGCGTTGAGGTCTTTGTGGTGCTCGAGGGCAAGGTCGACCTTTCGGCCGAGAAGGCGCGCCTGGAGAAGGAGATCGCCGCGGCGCAGAAGGAGCTCGCCGGCTGTGAGAAGACGCTCGCCAACGAGGGCTTTGTGGCCAAGGCCGCGCCCGCGGTGGTCCAGAAGAAGAGGGACCGTGCAGCTGAGCTCAAGGAGATCCTGGCGGCGCTAACTGCTCAGGTTGCTGACTTCTCGTAGGCGTTACTGGGGGACGCGGTTTGGGGCATTGCTCGCTACTGCGGACAGTCCTGCTCGCACGAAGGCCACATTAAGTGGCCTTCGGCTCGTGCGGAACTTGTATCGAGCAAAGCCCCAAACCGCTCCCATGGCGGTTACGTGGTTGTTTGCAACTTGTTAGTTAGGGCCACTCGGTTGTAGCCTTGATTCTGCTGCAATCGGGTAAAGGCTGATATTGTCAACGCGAGGGGCTCATTCTTTTTGGTGGGCCTCTTTTTCTGTTATGGGGGACTTTGGGTTATGGCTAAGCGTTCTGGGTCTTATGTCGTTCCTTTCTCGTTTGAGTTGCTTTCGTTTGGTGAGGCTGTTGGGTTGGCTGCTGATACGGGGCGGATTTCTGGGGATGCTGGTCCTTTGCTCGAGACGGTTGTCGATATGCTCGATGAGCTTGGTCGTCCGGATGAGTATTTCGATTGCATTCAGGTTGCCGGTACCAATGGCAAGACTTCGACTACGCGTTTTTCGGCTGCCATTCTTCGTGGTGAGGGGCTCAAGACCGCGCTGTATACGTCGCCGCAGCTGGTGCGCTATCCCGAGCGCATGGAGGTCGATGGACGCGTCGTGAGCGACGAGGCCTTTGCCCGTGGCGTTTCGGCAGCTGTCGAGGCGGGACATCGCGTGAATGCGCGTCGTGTGGCGGTGGGGGAGCGTGCCTATACCATCACGCCTTTTGACCTGTTGACGGCTGCCGCACTTGTAGTGTTTGCCGAGGCCGCGGTGGATGTCGCCGTGCTCGAGGTCGGCATGGGCGGACGTTGGGACGCCACGAGTGCGACCGATCCTGTCGCCGTTGCCATCACGGGCATCGGACTCGATCACACACGCATTTTGGGCGATACGCTCGAGGCCATTGCGGGTGAGAAGGCTGCGGTTATTAAGCCCGGACGCTTGGTTGTGCTGGGCGAGGGCACACACGAGGCGAGCGTTCAACGCGTGATGGATGCCCGTTGCCGCGCGTGCGGCATCGTGCCGCTGGTGGTGAACCATGCCACGACTAAGGTGCCGGAGCACGTGGGTGATACGGTTGAGTTTAGCTGCACCACGCCGCGTGCGATCTATACGTCGAGCATGGTCAAGCCGGCGTATCAGCCGCAGAATGCCGCGTGCGCGATTATGCTTTGCGAGGGGTATTTGGGTCGCGAACTCGATCATGACAAGCTCGATGCGTCGCTTATGGGCTGCCCCACGCCGGGCCGCTTTGATGTACTGGGAACTGATCCGCTCAAGCTGATCGACGCCTGCCATAACCCTCAGAGCTGCGAGAACTTTGTGAGCGCGCTGGACGAGATCGATCCGTGCGTGGAGAATCGTCCCACGCTGTTGTGCGCCGCGCTGGCAGACAAGGACGTGGCGGGCATCGTCGACGTGCTTGTTCCGGCGTTCCCGCGTGTGGTCGTGACCCAGACCGATTCCGATCGCGCCCTGCCGGCAGAGGAGCTCGCTGCCCTCGTTGATGCCGATAAGCTCGCGGGCGTATACCCGAGCGTGTCCGAGGCCCTCGCTGCCTTCGATGCCGCGGGCGAGTCCTTCGTAGCAGCCGGCACCATCACCCTAGCCGGCGAAGTAGCGGGCCTGTTGCGCTAACCCATCCCCTCAGCAGTTGCGGTGATATACGGACTGTTTTACAAGCCAGAAGCCTCAAACGGTCCGTATACCACCGCAACTCAAAAGCAGCCAATTTGGGACGGGGCTTTTTTGACTGCCCTCTGCTCCGAGTTGACTCGCTTGCCACGAAGTGGGCCTATCTACTACGTTTGACCGGCAACCCTCAACCATGCCGGGAATTACAAAAATAAAACCGCAGGTAGACGGCTTGCTGGTTTTTAAAAAAGACCCGCATGGTTGACCCATGCGGGTTAAACGTAGTAGATGGCCCGTTTTCGTGGCGCGGCCCTAGAGGGATGTGTCAAAGGGGCTGTCCCTTTGACACATTGCCTAGTCTAGGCGGACCGGATCGTGGGGGTAGGCGTTGAGAATCTCGGCGCCGTTCTCGGTCACCAGAGCCAGGTCCTCGATGCGGACGCCGGTGCGGCCGGGGAGGTAGATGCCCGGCTCGATGGAGAAGGTCATGCCCGGCTCGACGACCTGCTCGTTGACGAGTGAGACGTCGCCCGGCTCGTGGTCCTGCAGACCAATCGAGTGGCCCAGGCGATGCGTAAAGTATTTGCCGTAGCCTGCGTCCTCAATCACGTCGCGCGCGGCACGGTCCAGGTCGCACATGCGCACGCCCGGTGCGATGAGCGCCTCGGCAGCCTCGTTGGCGCGGCGCACGATATTGTAGATACGCGCGGTCTCCTCGTCCGGCTCGCCCCAAAAGAACGTGCGCGTCATATCCGAGCAGTAGTTGCGATGGCGTCCACCAATGTCGAATAGCACCACGTCGCCGCGTTTAAGCTCGGTATCGTCGGGCTCGTGATGAGGGTCGCCGGCGTTTGCGCCAAAGCTTACGATGGGCGGAAAGCTAAATCCCTCGCAGTCATGCTTGCGATACAGGCCGAGCATCTGGTCGGCAATCTCGCGCTCCGTCACGCCTTCGTGGACGAGCTTGATGGCGTCGGCCATCACGGCGTCGTTAGCGGCCGAGGACGCGCGCATGAGCTCCTGCTCGGCGGCATCCTTGTAGGTGCGTGCGGCGGTGACGGCAAAGTCGCCCAGGAAAAACTCGCTGGCAGCGTGGCGCTCTATGAGCGGCATCAAAAAGCCGGAACGCATGACGGTGTCGATGCCGAGCGGTTTGGTCGGATTGACTTCGCGAACGATAGCGTCGGCCACGACGTCGGTGTCGGTGTGATAGGCGACGCGCGCATTGTCATACTCTGGCAGCTGGTGCAGGGCGTTGACTAAGATCACCGGCTCGGCATCGCGCGCGAGTAGCACGCCACAAAAACGCTCGAACATATCGGCATAAAAGCCGGTCAGGTAATAGATCGACCACGGGTCGTTTACGAGCAGCTGTGCGCCGGGGTGCTGAGCCTCGAGCGCATCGAGCACGCGCGCCACGCGCTGGTCATCGACATGTGCCATGAATCATCCTTTCGCTAGGGTGCCACCATGGTATCCCCAATGCCAGGGTAGTCAATTTACGACGGGGCTATTTTAGCTGCGTAAAACTTGCGGAATGATTTTTCTGGGACGGGGATTAAATAATCATTCGGAACCCAATGATTATTTAATCCCCGTCCCAGAAAAATCATTTGAGCGAACGTTCGGGCAAAAGGAGTCATAAGAGGCCCGTCCTAAATGGGCTGGTTTCAAAACTATGCCGGATTACGGGGCTGGACCTGTATTACTTGACCATGGCAAAAATCGCGAAATTAAAACCGCAGGTAGGGGGCTTATCAAAAATCGAAAATTGCCGGTATGGATGGGGGTCTCCGAATCAGCCCCGTAATCCGGCATAGTTTTGAATTGGCACTAAAGTAGGCACAGGCTAAATACCGATCCCAAGGATAGTTGCGGTGGAATAGTTCCTGGATACCGGGGTTTTGGCGGAAATCAGGAACTATTTCACCGCAATTGAGGAAGGGCGGGGTGGATGGCGGGGTAGCTAAAAGATCCCCGTTCTAAATTAGCTACCTAGGCGGGGTCGATGTCCATGCTGGCGATTAGGTTGATGTTGGTGTCTAGGAGGTTGGGGAGGACTACGCCACCCATGCGGATGGGGGCATCGACGACCAAGCCGCGGATGAGGTCCATCGCTTGGGCGTGCAGCTCCAGCGGGATGGCTTCGACGGTGCGCACGGGGAGCAGAACTTCGTCGCCGCCGGATACCGCTACGGTGGTGGTGAGTACGCGCATGGGGCAGGTGAGCTCCTGATGTGCGAACTTATCGCCGCGTGGGCAGCTGTTGCCGGTTACGGAGCGTACTTCCGCCACGTGGCCGTCGGCGGTGCGCTCGACTTTCACGGTCAGGAGGCATTCGGATGGGCAGGTGGTGCAGTTGAACTGCAGCGTTTCGACCGTGTTCGTGCGCATGGCCTTACGCCTCCTCAATGGGGTCGACGGACAGGACAATCTCGTCAACATCAAGGTCGAGTGCGCGCTGGATTACCTTTGCCGGCAGCGGGAAGCTTTCCATTACGCTCGGTTTAAACGGACGGACCTTGCCTGCGAACAATTCCTCGCCGCCAGCGAGAATGCGCACGCGGGCGGCATCGACCGGTCGGCGCACGCGGAAGTTGAGTTTGGTGAGTGCCACAGCCGTAATGCGTCCCGGCAGTGCGTAGCCTGCGATGTCGGCGGGGGAGACCTTGAGTTGGCGACTCGCGCCCGCATCTCCGGCCTCGACATTTGCGCCGTTCCCCAGCGCGTACGCCGCCGCAGCCGCACCAGCGCGCTCGGACTCGGTTGTCACGTTGTCGGCCAGGTCGTGCACGTGCAGCACGTTGCCGCAGGCAAAGATGCCCGGCACGCCCGTTTGCAGGCTCTGGTCCACCACGGCGCCGCGCGTGTGCGGGTCAAGCTCAACGCCTGCGGCAACCGAAAGCTCGTTTTCGGGAATCAGACCCACCGAAAGCAGCAGCGTGTCGCACGGAACAATGCGCTCGGTCCCCGGAATGGGTGCCAGGTGCTCGTCGACCTGACTCACCTCGACGGCCTCCACGCGATCGTGTCCGATTACGCGTGTGACGGTAGTAGACAGGTGAAGCGGAATGCCAAAGTCGTCCAGGCAGTTCTTGACGTTGCGGCGCAGACCGTTGGCGTACGGCATGAGCTCGTACACGCCCTCGACCGAAATTCCCTCGAGCGTACAGCGGCGCGCCATGATCAGCCCGATGTCGCCCGAGCCCAAAATGACGGCGCGCGAGCCGGGCTTGAGGTTTTCGATATTGATATATCGCTGCGCCAGGCCCGCCGTA
>CABUXM010000026.1 GCA_902495545.1 uncultured Collinsella sp.
TGGGCAGACTCCTCCTCTATAATTTCTGCAGCTGATACCATATTGTAGCGATACCCTCTACGTTTCCCCAAAATCGAAAGGCTTCCATGAATCCCAGGACTAAATCTCAGGACATTCGCGACTTGAGCCAAAACGATATTCGCGAGCTCGTGGCCGAACTTGGCCAGCCCGCCTTCCGCGCGAAGCAGCTCATCGAATGGGTCTTTGAGAAGAACGTTTGTTCGTTTGACGATATGACCAACCTTCCCAAGGCTTTCCGTGAGCAGCTTAAAGAGGCTTTTGCCTTTGATACGCCGACTGAACTCACCAAGCAAGTTTCCAAAGATGGCTCGCGCAAGTATCTGCTCGAGTACCACGATGGCATTTCCGTCGAGACTGTCGGCATGCCCCGTCGCAACAAGCTTTCCGTCTGCGTTTCCACCCAGGCAGGCTGCGGCATGGGCTGCGCCTTTTGCGCTACCGGCCTCAACGGCCTCAAGCGCTCTCTGACCGCTCAAGAGATCGTCGACCAGGTGCTTCATGTATCCAACGACTTTGGCGAGCGTGCCACAAGCGTTGTCTTCATGGGCCAGGGCGAGCCGTTTGCCAACTACGACGAGGTTCTCAAGGCACTGCGTATCCTCAACGACCCCGATGGCATCGGTATCGGCGCTCGTCACCTCACCGTCTCTACCAGCGGCGTTATTCCCGGTATTCGTAAATTTGCCGATATCCCCGAGCAGTTCACTCTTGCCGTTTCCCTGCATTCCGCCATCCAGTCGACGCGCAATAAGCTCATGCCCGGTGTCAAGAAGTACACGCTGCTTCGCCTTCACGAAGCGCTTCAGCTCTACACCGAGAAGACTGGCCGCCGCCCGACCTATGAGTATGCCATGATCGAAGGCGTCAACGATACGAATCCCGAGATGCAGGCACTCTGCGACTTCTGCGAGGGAACTCTGTGCCACGTTAACCTGATTCAACTTAACGACATCGAGGGCAGCCCGCTCAAGCCGTCGCCGATTCATAAGGTTGAGGATCTTCAGCATCGTCTTGAGTCCCGTGGCATCGAGACCACGATTCGTAACTCCCGTGGTAACGATATTGACGCCGCTTGCGGACAGCTGAAACAGCGCTTCAAAGTTCAGAAGAACGCATAGGGGAGTCGCACTTCAAAACGTTTCATGTGAAACATCGAACGGCCCCGGTTGCAGGATATGCAACCGGGGCCGTTTCATTTATTGACCTCAATTTTGGACCAGCTGCTACCTTTCCCATTTTTTACGGACAAAATAAGGGCCCCTTGTCTCATGAATCAGACAAGGGCCCCTTAAAATATGCAAAGTAATTGTTAGGCACCTAATAGCCTACATTTTCCCATTGGTTGCTGACCCAACCTTGATTTATCTTGGGATTCTTCGTTACCTGAGCAGTACGCATGGCAACATCTTCTGTCATAACATCCATTTTCTTTTTGGAAGTATCGACGATATCTTGCGCGCCACGAAGCAAACGACCTCGAAGTTCATCGTCTGTCGCGATCTTATAGCCAGCAAAGGCACCAGCCGCGACAGTCGTCGCCAATGCAATCGCTGTTAAAATCTTATTCCTCATCTTGGCCTCCTTGATCAAACTGAATCATTTCGCCAAGAATACGAGAGAGCTCTTCCTCGTCTTTAAACTCAATCTCGATCTTATTCTTTCCACGCGAGGTCTTCACACGCACGTTGGTATTAAAAACCTGGCGAAGCACACGGGCGGCCTTTTTAAAAGACTGAGGCGTCGCAGGCCTCGGCGTCTTAGGTGTCTCTCCGGCAGAAAACAACGGAGCAAGATTTTCTGTCGCTCTTACAGAAAGGCCCTCTGCAACAACTTTCTCTGCAAGTCGAATACGCGCGTCTTCATAGGGAACCGCAAGAATCGCACGTGCATGACCAGCAGTAAGTTTGCCCTCAAAAATCATCTGCTGAACTATTTCGGGGAGATCGAGAAGACGCAGCGAGTTTGTAATTGCAGAGCGTGACTTGCTTACTGCCTTCGACAATGCCTCCTGGGTCATACCGCTGGCATCGATAAGCTGACGATAGCCCTTGGCCTCTTCGACGGGATTCAGATCAGAACGCTGAAGGTTTTCGATAAGAGCAAGAGCAAGCATCTCTTCATCATTAACATCTTTAATGATGACAGGCAGCTCTTCAAGACCAGCAAGCTTTGACGCCTGGTAACGACGCTCACCAGCGATGATCTCATAGCCGTTTCCATGCTTGCGAACCAAAAGCGGCTGCAAAACGCCATGTTCTTGGATTGACTCGCTCAACTCGCGAAGTTCAGTTTCGTTAAAGTGAATTCGCGGCTGATTAGGGTTGGGAACAATATCCTCAATAGGTAGTTTTGTTTCAGATGCGGCATTTGAAGCAGATGCAGCAGAACCACCGGTCTCATACTCGGCCTCTGAAACCAAAGCATTGAGTCCACGTCCCAATCCACCACGTTTCTTTACACTAGGCACGCTTGATCACCTCTTTTGCAAGGTTCATATACGCTTTTGCACCCTTATTTTGAGGTGCATAGGTAATTACCGGTTCTCCAAAAGACGGAGCTTCGGAGATTTTAACGGTACGGGGGATCAGCGTCTTAAACGCCTTATCACCAAAGTACGATTGAACCTCCTCAACAACCTGATTCGATAGAGAAGTACGCGAGTCATACATGGTCATAAGCACACCATAGGTGTCTAAGCCCTTGTTCAGACGTGATTTGACCATCTTCATTGACTCAAGCAGCTTCGTAACGCCCTCAAGTGCATAATACTCGCACTGGATCGGAATCAAAACGCTGTCTGCTGCGGTCAAGGCGTTGATAGTAAGCAGGCCGAGCGAAGGGGGACAGTCAATGAAAATAAAATCGAACTCGTCCTGAATCGGTTCAAGCAAATCTTTGAGGCGGGTTTCACGAGCGATTGCGCTTACGAGCTCAATTTCCGCGCCTGCAAGTTGAATTGTAGCCGGAATAACGAATACCTTTTTACAATTTGTATCAAGAACAAGCGATTCTGCCGGCACATCATTCAACAATGCATCATAGATGCAGTGCTCAAGGTCTTCTTTTTCAATTCCGAATCCACTGGTGCTGTTTCCCTGCGGATCAAAATCGACAATCAGCGTCTTACGACCCTGCTCACCCAGTGCAGCTGCAAGGTTTACAGCCGTCGTCGACTTACCGACACCGCCTTTTTGATTGATGATTGCAATGATACGCGTGTCTTTTGCGCTCTTAGAACGCTTAACGTCGCGAAATCCCACGGTCCCTCCTGGTGTGTATTAAAGCTGTCAAACGGAGGATGTTTCACGTGAAACATTCCGATTCGATATCAACCGCCATGTTTCACGTGAAACACTGCAAGTTGTTAGTATCCATTATGTTTCACGTGAAACATCTAGGCAAGCGGATTCTTCTTTGCCATGCCATTTGCACGGGGCAATGAGACAGATGCTGGATGACTCTTCTTAAGAATAATGAACTCCCTGTGGCCCAAGCCCTCAGGCAAATCGATTGCGTCATTCAGAAGCAAAGTGAAGCCGCAAATCTTAGCTGCTGACATGCCGGAAGCAAGCTCCTCATCCGAAGGATTGCCCTTAGTAATAACAAATAGCCCTCCGTCCTTGAGGATCGGAGCCGCATACTCAACAAGAATCGGTAGAGGGGCCAGTGCGCGCGCGGTTACGACAGAGAACTGCTTCTTATGGCTTCGAGCATATTCTTCAAGACGATCATGAACCGCATGAGCATGTTTCAATCCAAGAGCATGGACAAAGGAATTGACAGCATCAACCTTCTTGCCAACAGAGTCAATATAAGTAGCTTTACGATGCGTGGCTATGGTTAACGGAATACCAGGGAAGCCCGCACCTGTACCCATATCGAGCAAAGCTCCCTCAGGAGCCTTATTGATATAGGGGAGTAAAACAAGTGAGTCGAGGATATGAAGTACGACAGCATCTTCTACGTTAAGAATGCGGGTGAGATTGGTTGTCTTATTTGTTTCCAGAACCAAATCCAAATGAAGAATACATTTCCTCAGCTCAACATCAGTTACGCTCAAGGAATACTCTTTGCAATAGAAAGCTAGATGACTCAACATCTCGTCAGCCTGCTGATCAGTAAGTACTAACAACGAAAGCTCCTTTCTGACAAAAATCAGTGTATCGAGAACTTTTGACAAAAAAAAGGGGACGTGGAAACCACGTCCCCTTAGCATAAGCTCGAGTAGATTATCGAGCAACAATCACCACATGGCGATCAGGGTCAGAACCCTCAGAATGAGTATCGACGGCATCATTGCCACGAAGTGCAATGTGAACCAGTCGACGCTCGTAGGCATTCATGGGCGGAAGCGAAACACTCTTATGAGTGCGAATGGCACGCTCGGCAGCAGACTGAGCCATGGAGGCAACCTTGTCCTGACGGCGGCTCTTATATCCCTCGACGTCCACTACAACCGGATACCTAAAGCCAAGTTTGCGGCTCACCAGCAAAGAGAACATAACCTGAAGGGCATCAAGGGTGCGACCATGACGGCCAATGAGAACAGCAAGGTCGGGAGCCGTTACATCCAAAATCAGCTCACCCTCGTCGCCCTCATACTCATCGATAGGAGAGTTGGCGGCATCGAAGTGCGAAAGGATGGAACGCAGGATGGAAATCGCAACATCGGCAATGGTGTCAAGCTCCTCATCGGTCAGCTCTTCACCAGCCTTGTAGCGCTGTGCAATCTCGGGATAATCGCCCGCGACCTGCGGGGCAACCTCCTCAAGCATATCCTCGATGATCTCTTCAGACATAACGTACTCCAAAAGTTAGGTACCTAAATAAGATTGATATCCCGTTACTTCTTCTTGTGCGGGCGCGGCTTCTTCTCTCGACGAGTGACCTCAACCTGCAGCGGAGCGTTCTTAAGACGCTCCTCCTCATCGGCCTTCGCCTTGTCGATGACCTTCTGCGTCACAAAAATCTGCTGGATAACCTGCCAAGCAGACGAGACGTCGTAGTACAGCAGAACACCAACGGGAAGGCTCCAGCCCATCCAAAGCATCATGACCGTCATGACAACGGCCATCATACGCATGCTCTGAGCCTGCTGGCCGGTCTGGTTGCGCGACATATAGAGCTGCGGAATCAGGGTCAGGACGGCGAACAGGATCAGGCAAACCAGCGCGGGCAGTGCAACCATAAAGCCACCGGCAAAGGAAGCGCTCGGCGTGGTGGTCAGGTCGGGCAGGATGTTGAAGAACGAGAACGTGCCGTCGTTAAAGTACTGCGGCAGGTTGCGCAGCAATGTAAACAGGGCGAACAGGATAGGCATCTGAATCAGCAGCGGCAGACAGCCAGCCATGGGGTTGAACTTGTTCTCGCTGTAGAACTTCTGCATCTCCTCGGCCTGACGCTGGGGATCGTCGGCATAGCGCTCCTGGATCTCGAGCATCTTGGGCTGCAGCACCTGCATGCGAGCCGTCGACTTGGTCGACTTGAGCATGAGCGGCGTCAGCAGCAGACGGATGATGACCACCAGGATGATGATGGACAGGCCCCAGTCGACCGCAAAGGTCTGGATGAGCTTGAGCAGCTCGAAAAGGATGTTAACGATCCAATCCCACATGTAAGTTTTCCTCCGATAGCGAGTGCCCACTAGGGCACAGGGTCATAACCGCCGACGTGCAGGGGATTGCAACGAGCGATGCGCCTCACGGCAAGCCAGCAGCCTCTCAAAACACCGTGCTTCTCAATCGCCTGGATGGCGTATTGCGAGCACGTTGGGTAATAAATGCAGGCGTCAGGCAATAAGGGCGAAATAACCTGTTGATATATGCGAATAGGAGCGATGGCAACACGTCGCAAAACGTGATTGCTCATCGCTCCTCCCCGGCAACGCCGGCGCGCTTCATAAGCGAACGCAACGCCTTGTCCATCTCCTGCGGCGAGGAAACCCTCGTCTTGGGAGTTGCAAACAAGATGATGTCATAACCCGCAACGGGAAATCCGCAGCTGCGGGCGGCCTCGCGCATCACACGCTTAGATCGGTTGCGCACGACGGCACAACCGAGTCGCTTAGCACCAACGAAGGCGACCCTTCCGGAGTCGCCTTCGCCAACCGATTCACATATGGTCATTCGAATCAGAGGGTGATTGAAACGACGCCCCTGACTGAACACATGCTCGAAATCTTGCCGAGACTTAATAGTCTTCATGCGAGATGCGTGTATCGCTGCTAGACAGTGAGACGCTTGCGGCCCTTGGCGCGACGACGGGCGAGCACGGCACGACCACCCTTAGTGGCCATACGGGCACGGAAGCCATGGGTCTTGGCACGCTTACGCTTATTAGGCTGATACGTACGCTTCATCTTAAGTTCCTCCTGCTGCATTTCGAGTGTCCGCGGGGACGCGGACGCAGATATAGACACGTGAGCTTGAAGATTGTAGGGAAATCAATGTTCAAATGTCAAGAAATCAAAGGTAAAAGGTTGCGCAGTTCACACGGTTCCCCCATAAGCACAACCGAAATTTGCGCCTCATGGCAACCTTTCACGATATTTCATCGAGTTTTCAACAGGTCATGTTGGCAATGTTGAGAACTTTTCGCCCGTTTTCCAAAGTTTTCAACAAGTTTTGAAAGTTTGTCGAAAGATGAGAAACGTTGCACGGTGAGCTACTATTTGTTCGAAACCTTTTGAAAGATTGCGAGCGGCATGTCTGACGACTTTTACACCATGGTCGATTCCGGAGACCCGGCACCCGACAACGAGCACATCACCGGCGTGCGCGAAGAGCGTGCGGAAGGCGAGCAGACGACCACGCAGGCGCCAAAAGCCATGTACGCCGCGCGCATCGCCGTCTATGACGACATGCTGTCGACACCGCGGGTGATCGTCATTGATCCGCAAGATGTCCGCACGTATTTGGAAGAGACGACCAACACCGTCTACCAGTGCATGAAAGAACAAGGTGGCCATATCTCGCTCATGGTCATCCGCGAGATTGTCGAAAACTTTATCCACGCACACTTTGCCGAGCCCATCATCTCGATTCTGGACGGCGGAGACACCATCCGCTTTGCTGACCAAGGACCCGGCATCGACGACAAGGAACGTGCTTTCGACTTTGGCGTTACCAGCGCAAACAGCAAGATGAAGCGCTATATCCGTGGAACCGGAGCAGGGTTTCCCATGGTGCAGGAGTATTTGGAAAACGCCGGCGGTGCCGTATCCATCGAGGACAACATGGGCAACGGCACCGTGGTTACGGTAAGCCTGAACCCTAAACGCGTGCAGGAAATCGAGCGTGCCGGCGGACGCGGCGCTGCCGTGCGGCCCGAGACGGAGCAGCCCACATATCCCCTGCCGGGAGCTTTTGCGCAGCAGCCCATGGCAGCGCAGCAGATGCAGCCCCCCGTGGGACAGATGCAGCAGCCCGGAATGCCTCCTACACAAGAACCCCAAGCGGCATCGATGTCGATGCCGCCAAGCATGCCAGAGGCCATGTCGCTGGCGGATCAGGATACAGCAGCAATGCAGCAGGCGACAGGGGCACCGGGTGGCCAGCAAATGGGATATCAGCCGTACCAACAGGGATATCCATATCAGCAGATGCCGCCACTGGGGTACGGCCAACCGTTCCCGCAGCAGTACCAGCAGGGATATCAGCAGCCGTACCAGCAGATGCCGCAGCAGCAGTACAACCCCTGGGCCCAGCAGATGCCTCCGCAGTCTTACCAACAGTGGCCTCAAAGTTTTCAACAGCAAATGCCGCCGATGCAGAGTTCTCAACAACCAGCAGCTCAAATGATGTATCCTAATGCAGCAAATCAGTATGCGCAGCCACAGCCGGACGTGTTCGTAAGCGATCGCGGCAACGCCGCGCTGGGCTATCTGGCGCAAAATCAAGCGTGCGGTGCAACCGATCTGGCGAGGGCGTTTGGAAACTCGGCCCCCACTTGGTCACGCACGCTCAATGACTTGGCGCAGGCCGGCTTGGTCATCAAGCATGGCCAGAAATACCATCTGACCGAACTCGGCGCCGCTCGCGTGCGAGCTCAGAGCTAAAGAACGGGAGAGACAGTGGACGAGGAAGCAAGCATCATCCTGGGGGATGCCATCGCCTTTTGCCAGCGCGACGGCCAAGATGCACGCCTCATCAACATGCTGGGGCAATCGCGCGCCATAAGCCTGACCGAAGATACGCTCACGATCGAGGCCCCCTCGCGCTTTGCCATCGCGCAGCTCAAAAAGCATCAGCCGACTATTGAGGCCTATCTGGAAGAAATCGCCTTTGCACCGATCGCGCTCGACATCGTGGCACCGCAAGGCACCGCGACGGAATCCGCCGCCGTGACGGCACCCGCCACGGCTCCCGCAGCTTCCCCGGCGGCGCCGGCCTCCGCAGGCGACGTGCCGACAATCGAGGGCCAGCACAGCGATGTTTCCCGTGAAACCATGGCACCGTTGCCGACCGCGGCGGCGACGTCAACGAACGCACCCGTCACGCACATGCCCATCGCTCACGACGCAGCGGCGGGCGCAGATTCGGGCATTGCAATCAAGAACACGCTCTCGGCCGATGATTTTCGTCGCATGATGAACCAGATGAAGGGCGAAGTGCCGACTAAGTCCACGCAAGCTGCGACCCCCGCTTCACCCATGCCAGCACCGACCGTACCGGCCGAGCAAAATACGGATGGAGCCCCGCTCGCCGCGAACTCAAAATTTACCTTTGAGAACTTTGTCTACGGCCCCGAGAACAGCCATGCCTATCGCTCGGCACTCAAGTTTGCCGCCCTCGCGGACGAGCGCGGCACATGCACATCACTGTTCATCTACGGCAAATCGGGCCTGGGCAAGACCCACCTGTTGCTCGCTATCAAAAACGAGCTCGCCGAAAAGTCGCCCGAGATCAAGGTCAAGTATGCCAACTCCCAGGCATATCTGGACGACCTGATGACCGAGTTCGACCGCCAAAAGAAGAGCAACGCCCCCATCATGCAGGCGTACCACGGCGTAGACGTGCTCATCATCGATGACATCCAAAACATCATCGGCAAGCGCGCGAGCGTGGATTACTTTTTCCAGCTCATGGACGAGTTCATCCGCAACAACAAGAAGGTCGTCATCGCGGCAGACCGCGCCCCCAAGGACCTGAGCATGGACGAGCGTCTGACGAGCCGCTTCAACGCCGGCATGCTCTGCCTGGTCGCAGAGCCCAGCTACGAGATGAAATACAAGATCTTGCAGCGCTATTACGAGAACACCATCGTCGCCGCTCCCGAGGCAGGCGACGACTCGCTGCTGGCGGCCTATGGGGGCGACGGCGGGCACCTGACCGACGAGCACTTTAAACACATGGCCGAGGTCTCGGGCACCAACATCCGCGAGCTCGAGAGCTTTTGCGAGCGTTGCGCCGGCGAGGCGGGCGACCGCGAGCGCGAGGGCGGGGAGCTCACCTTTGACGATATCGACGCCATCGCCAGTCAGTACTTCGACACATCGGCCAAAAAAATCAACGTCCAGACGGTTCAGTCCGTCATCGAAGAGCAGTACGGCGTGACGCACGAGGAGCTCATCGGCCCGCGTCGCAACGCCAATATCGCCAAAGCACGCCATATTGCCATCTATCTGGCCATCGAGATGTGCGAGATGACGACCACGGCGGTGGGCGCCGAATTTGGCAACCGCAACCACTCGACCGTCAGCACGAGTTACAAAAAGGTCCAGAAGATGATCCAGGAAGACCGCACCGTCACCGAAGACCTCAAGTCGCTGCGCGATAAAATTACACTGCGCTCGTAGGGAAATAGAGACACCTGTTGAAAACTTGTCGAAACCACGGGCATAAGGTGTCTAAAACCCAACCCGCGGTGATGAAAAGTTTTGCGCAGGTTTTGAACGTGGAAAACCACCCCCGTTGCACACAGGTTGCTGTCGATTTTCTTTCTGGGTCTGGCCTGCGTCTTTGGGAGTAATCAACAGTTTCGTCAGTGCTATTACTATTATTAAGATATTTATATCTATAGAAAGGTATTAAAAGATGAAGTTCACCGTCAGCCAGAGCTCGCTTACACAAGCCATCGGCGTCGTTATGAAGGGTGTCGCTTCGGCATCCACCCTCCCCATCCTGTCGGGCGTGCTCGTTAAGGCCCAAGACGGCATCTTGGAATTCCAGACCTCTAACTACACCATCTCGATCCGTCATCGCATCGCGGCGCATGTCGAAGAAGAGGGCGAGATGGTTATCCCCTGTAAGATGCTCTCCAATATCACCAAGACCCTCCCCGATGCCCCGGTCACCTTTGAGCTGTCCGAGCGCCAGGTGCTGATTGGTTGTGAGAAGAGCTCTTTTAGGCTGAACACGCTCGATGCCAATGACTTCCCCGAGTTTCCGGCCTATGCCATCGAGAGTGCCGTGGAGCTGCCGACCGATGTCTTGTCCGAAATGGTCGGCCGCGTGTGGCGTGTCACCTCGACCGACAAGGCTCGCCCTATCCTGGGCGGCGTGCACATGAAGGTCGAGAACAACACCGTACGCCTGGTAGCGACCGATTCCTTCCGCTTGGCCGTGTGCGATACGCAGGTCGAGACCTCGACCCTCGAGGGTTCCTTTGAGCTCAACGTTCCGGCTGACGCCTTTAACGACGCGCTGAACATCATGGCCAGCCAAGCGACCATCATGATCGGGGCTACCGACACCCAGGTCGTCTTCGAGGCCGGCAACACCACCTACGTGTCGCGTCGCATCGAGGGCGTGTACCCCAACTACAAGCAGCTCATCCCCGATTCGTGCGTGACGAGCGTCAAGATCGACGTCGCCGCCTTTAACGCCGCCCTCAAGCGCGTGGCCGTTATCGCGAGCGCCAACCCCGCCGTCAAGTTCGAGATCGATGTCGAGAACGGGCAGATGGGCCTGTCCTCCATTTCCAATGACCAGGACCTTGCGCAGGAGACGATCGATGTCGAGGCCGAGGGCGAGTCGGGCACCATCGCCTTCAACTACCACTACATCTTCGGGTGCCTCAATGCCCTGTCCAAGGAGAAGGAGATCACGCTGGAGCTCAAGAGCTACTCGCAGGCGGGCATCTTCAAGTCCTACGACAAGATCAACTACCTGTACCTGGTCATGCCGGTCCGCATCTAGCGTTGCGCCATGACCATGTTCGCCCGCGATCTTTCCGTCGCGCACTACCGCAGCTTCGATAGCTATCGCCTTGCCCTAGACGACGGCGTGACGATACTTGCGGGACCCAACGCGGCGGGAAAGACCAATCTCATAGAGGCGCTGCAGCTGCTGACGAGCGGCGCCTCGTTTAGGCATCCGACCGCAGCCGAGCTCGTCCATGACGGCGTGGGCTCGTGCAAGATCGAGCTGAGGCTCGAGGGCGACGGCCGCGTACTTGATATGGGATTGAGCGCGGAGGACGGTAAACGCTCGTTTAGCCGCAACGGCAAGAGATGCTCTGCCGCCGGTGTGCGCGGGGTTCTGCCGAGCGTGCTGTTTTGCCCCGACCATCTGGACATGGTTAAGCGAGGCGCCAGTGTGCGCCGCGCCGCCCTCGACGACTTTGGCATGCAACTGAGCGCACGCTATGCCGATCTTGCGAGCACCTATGGGCGCTGCGTGACCCAGCGCAACGCCTTGCTCAAGGAGACCTGGTGCTGCCGTGAGATGCTCGGCGCGTGGAACGATTCGATTGCCCGCGCGGGCGCGGCTCTGCTCGTGCACCGGTTGGCCCTGCTCGACCGGCTGGCGGGCCATGTGCGTACTGCCTACGGGCAAGTGGCGTCCGGTGAAGCCGCCAACGTGTCCTATGCGTCCACGCTGGGGGATTTGCCCCAGGTCGAGGATCGCGAAGAGCTGAAGGGCTGGGCGTACGAGCGCATGCTGGCCGCCCTTGATGAGCACGCCGGCGAGGAAATTCGCCGCGGCGTGACGTTGGTGGGGCCGCATCGCGACGAGATTGAATTTACCGTGGCGGGTCGCTCCGCCCGTTCATTTGCCAGCCAAGGACAGCAGCGAACGTTGGTACTGTCCTGGAAGGTGGCCGAGGTGGCCGTGGCTCGCGATGTTCTGGGTACTGCTCCGCTGTTGCTTCTGGACGACGTGATGAGCGAGCTCGACGGCGAGCGTCGCGGCGCTTTCCTGCGGCTGATCGGCGATGATATCCAGACGGTCATAACCACGACCAACCTGGGGTACTTTACCGATGACCTGCTTGATCGAGCCAAGGTGGTGAGCATGGGTGAGACGTGCTAATTACGAGCGCGAGAGCGAAACGGTCGCCTTCAGTGGCTTTTTGAACGCAGAGCGCCAGCGCAT
This sequence comes from uncultured Collinsella sp., assembly GCA_902495545.1. Taxonomy (GTDB): domain Bacteria; phylum Actinomycetota; class Coriobacteriia; order Coriobacteriales; family Coriobacteriaceae; genus Collinsella. The sequence goes on from CABUXM010000026.1 coordinate 12,339, forward strand.
CCTGGCGGCTGCGACCCCTGAGCGCCGTGCGCAGATGGAGGCCGCCGAGGAGTCGCGCGCGGTCTATCGCGCGTGGAACGCGGTGTGCTCGGGCACGCGCGAGGGGCGGCATGTGACGGGCCTGCGCTACCTGCCCGAGTCCAATGAGCTGCTGGTATATCTCGACTCGCCCTCGTGGACGCAGGAAATGACGTTGTTGCGCGAGATCATCCGCGCGCGCATGGAGCGCGCCGGTGCGCATGTGGACGGCCTGGTGTTCAAAACCACCGCGCCCGGTCACATGCCGCCCGCCGCCAAGGAGCGCCTTCGCCCAGCGACGACCGAGCGCCCGCCGGCCCCACACGCCGACCTCAGCGATGCCGAGCGCACCGAGATTGAGCGCCAAGTGGCGCCCATCGAAGACCAAAAACTGCGCGAGGCCCTCGAGAACGCCATGAGAGCCAGTGCCGAGTGGGCCAAGGGCGTGCAAAGCAAAAAAGAGCCTTAAATCGCATCTGGTGGCCTTGTAGAGCCAAATACCCTCGTTCCCGAGGGTATTTTTTTACGATAAACTAGTAAGGCTGTACACATTTTCTTGACTGAAGGAGGACGTGTGGCAAACGAAAACGATTACGATGGCGGCGAGATTAAGATTCTCGAAGGTCTCGAGGCCGTTCGTAAGCGCCCGGGCATGTATATCGGCTCGACGAGCGCCAGCGGTCTGCATCACCTGGTGTGGGAGATCGTTGACAACTCTGTCGACGAGGCCATGGCCGGTTTCTGCACCGAGATCCAGGTGACGGTCCACGCCGACAACTCCATCACGGTCGTCGACAACGGGCGCGGCATCCCCGTCGACGAGCACCCTGTTAAAAAGATCCCGACGCTCGAGGTCGTCATGACGATCTTGCACGCCGGCGGTAAGTTCGATAACTCGGCCTATAAGGTCTCGGGCGGCCTGCACGGCGTGGGCATCTCCGTCGTCAACGCACTGTCCAAGCGTGTGGTCGTTCAGGTTCGTCGCGATGGCAACACCTACGAGATGGAGTTCTCGCGCGGCAAGACCGTCAAGAAGATGGAGGTCGTGGGCACCTCGGATTCGACGGGCACCACCGTCACCTTCTGGCCCGACGACGAGATCTTCGAGACCTGCATCTACGATTTCGATACGCTGCATAACCGTCTGCAGGAGACGGCGTTCCTCAATAAGAACCTCAAAATCGTGCTGACCGACGAGCGCGAAGCGACTCCCCACGTGGAGGAGTTTTGCTACGAGGGCGGCATCATCGACTTCGTCAAGTTCCTCAACGAGGGCAAGGACGTCCCCGAGGCCTTTAAGGAGCCCATCTACATCGAGGGCAAATCGGACCCGGACGCGCCTGTGGCCAAGATGGGCGAGGTCGAGGTTTCCCTGCAGTGGAATAGCGGCTACGGCGAGAACGTCATGTCGTTTGCCAACGACATCTACACCCCCGAAGGCGGCATGCACCTTGAGGGCTTCCGTACCGCGCTCACCCGCGTGATCAACGATTACGCGCGCAAGCAGAACCTGCTCAAGGAAAAAGACGCCAACCTGACCGGCGACGATGTGCGCGAGGGCCTTTCGGCCGTTATCTCGGTCAAGCTGCCCGATCCGCAGTTTGAGGGCCAGACCAAGGCAAAGCTCGGCAGCTCCTATATGCGAGCGCTCACGCTCAAGATTGTGACCGACGGCCTCGCCGATTACTTGGAGGAGCATCCCAAGCCCGCTCGCGAGATCGTCAAGAAGGCGCAGCAGGCCTGCAAGGCGCGCAATGCCGCCCGCAAGGCGCGCGAGGCGACCCGCCGCAAGAGCCTGCTCGAGACGGCGTCCCTGCCCGGTAAGCTCGCTGACTGCTCGGTGCGCGATGCCGAGCTGACCGAGCTCTTCATCGTAGAGGGCGACTCGGCAGGCGGTTCGGCCAAGGACGGCCGTCGCCGAGACATCCAGGCGATTCTGCCCCTGCGCGGCAAGATTTTGAACGTCGAACGCGTTGGTGACCATCGAGCGTTCTCGAGTGACACCATCCAGTCGCTGATTACCGCGATCGGCTGCGGCGTCACGACGAGTGCCGGCGACGGCGGCGACTTCGATATCACCAAGGCGCGCTACCACAAGATCATCATCATGACCGATGCAGACGTCGACGGTGCGCATATCCGCATCCTGCTGCTGACGTTCTTCTACAAGTACATGCGTCCGCTGATCGATGCCGGCTACGTCTATGTTGCCTGCCCGCCCATCTTTGGCATTAAGGTGCGCAACAAGATCCACTACGTGTATCCCAACGGCCGCCAGCCCGAAGACGAGATCCTGCGCGACACCATCCAGAGTCTGGGCCTGAACCCCGACGATAACGACGAGGACGGCAAGGCCAAGGACGGCAAGATCACCAAAAAGCGCAAGGGCTATACCGTCCAGCGCTACAAGGGCCTGGGCGAGATGGACCCCAAGCAGCTTGCCTCGACGACGATGGACCCCAAGACCCGCATCCTGCAGCGTGTGTCGATCGAGGACGCCGTGGTGGCGGACCGCGCCGTGCGCGAGCTGATGGGTTCCGAGGTCGGCTATCGCCGCGAGTACATCGAGAAGCATGCACATGATGCACGATTCTTAGATGCCTAACCTGTTCGGCTTTCCCAGCCACCGCACCTTCGCCCTCAATCGTCGGTCGCGTACCCAAGTACGTTTCCCTCCTCTTTCGGGCGAATCTGCGGCACCTGGAAAAGCCGTCTCCGTGGTAGGGAACTAATTAGACCACGCAAACCATGAGGAGGTAACGTGGCAGACGATATCAACAATAACGAGGGTATGGACGAGGCCGGCGATGCCGGTATGCCCGACGATCTGAAGCGCCTGCTTGCCCGTGCTGAGCAGGGCGAGGACGGCGACCCGGACGCCTATAACCCCGATGCCGATGATGATGAGGAAGAAGACGACGCCGAGCTCGAGGAGAGCTTTGGCGAAGTCGACCGTGGCGCCTCGGCCGGCGAGGATATCAACGGCGGCCAGCTCCAGATTTCGGAGTTTGGCCGCGAGATGAAGCAGTCGTTCATCGAGTATTCGATGTCGGTCATCACGGCGCGCGCCCTGCCGGACGTGCGCGACGGCTTAAAGCCGGTGCACCGCCGCATCCTGTACGCGATGAACGAGAGCGGCATCTACCCCAACCGCCCGCACAAGAAGTCAGCTTGGACGGTCGGTGAAGTTATCGGTAAGTACCACCCGCATGGCGATTCCGCGGTCTACGAGGCCATGGTCCGCCTGGCGCAGTGGTTCTCCATGCGCACGCCGCTCATCGACGGTCACGGTAACTTCGGTAACATCGACGGCGACGGCGCGGCGGCCATGCGTTACACCGAGAGCCGCTTGGCAAAGCCCGCCATGGAACTGCTGCGTGACTTGCAGAAGGATACCGTCGACTGGCAGCCCAACTACGACGAATCGCTCGCCGAGCCCGTGGCGCTGCCTGCGCGCTTCCCCAACCTGCTGGTCAACGGCAGCCAGGGCATCGCCGTCGGCATGGCCACCAACATCGCTCCGCATAACCTCACCGAGGCGATCGAGGCCACCTGCTACCTGATCGACAACCCCGACGCCACCGTCGACGAGCTCATGCAGATCATGCCCGGTCCGGACTTCCCCACCGGCGCCATCATCATGGGCAGCGCCGGCATTAAGCAGAGCTACGAGACCGGCCGCGGCTCCATTACCGTGCGTGCCAAGGCACACGTGGAGTCCACCAAGACCGGCCGCAGCCGCCTGGTCTTTACCGAGATTCCCTACATGGTCAACAAGGGCACCCTGCAGGAGAAGATCGCCCAGCTCGTCAACGACAAGCGCATCGAGGGCATCTCGGATATGCGCGATGAGTCCAACCAGAAGGGCATCCGTCTGGTCATCGAGCTCAAGAAGGGCGTCATTCCGCAGGTCGTGCTCAACAATCTGTATAAGTACACCTCGCTGCAGACGACCTTTGGCGCCAACAACCTGGCACTCGTCAACGGCGTTCCCAAATGCCTGAGCCTGCGCGAGATGCTGCAGCACTACATCGACCACCAGGTCGACGTCGTCACCCGCCGCACCCGCTTCGACCTTAAGAAGGCCCAGGCCCGCGCGCATATCCTCGAGGGCTACCTGATGGCCCTTGACCATATCGACGAGGTCATCAGCATCATCCGCTCCTCGCAGACCGACTCCGAGGCCAGCAGCCGACTGATCGAACGCTTTGGCTTTACGCCCGAGCAGACCACGGCCATCCTCGAGATGAAGCTGCGCCGCCTGACCGGCCTGGAGCGCGACAAGATCCAAGAAGAGTTGGACGGCCTGCGCCGCGCCATCGCCTACTACGAGGACCTGCTGGCGCACGAGGAGAAGATTCTGGGCGTCATCAAGGAAGAGATGCGCGAGATCTCCAAGAAGTTTGGCGACAAGCGCCGCACCGAGATCAGCCAGGTTGAGAAGGACTTGGACGTCGAGGACCTCATTGCCGACGAGGATATGGTCGTGACCATCACCCACACCGGCTACGTTAAGCGTATCCCGGTGGCTGCCTACCGTGCCCAGAAGCGCGGTGGCAAGGGCGTGTCGGGCGTCAACCTCAAAGAGGACGATGTTATCGACGAGATGTTCATCGCGTCCACGCACGAGTATGTGCTGTTCTTCTCGAGCAAGGGCAAGGTCTATCGCCTGAAGGTGCACGAGCTGCCGGTGGGTACGCGCCAGGCGCGCGGTACCGCGATCGTCAACCTGCTGCCCTTCGAGGAGGGCGAGAAGATCGCGAGCGTCATCAGCTGCCGCGAGTTCCCGGCCGACGAGTACCTGATGTTTGCCACCAAGAGCGGCATGGTCAAGAAGACCGTGATGAGCGCTTACGATCGTAGCCGCCGTGATGGCCTGATCGCTATCAACCTGCGCGACGACGACGCACTGCTGAACGTGCGCCGCGTGCGCGAGGGTGACAAGATTATCCTAGCCACCACCGCGGGCAAGGCGATCATGTTCTCCGAGGAGCAGGTGCGCGCCACCGGCCGCGATACCAGCGGCGTTCGCGGTATCGGTATGAAGGACGGCGTGAGCGTTCTGGGCATGGAAGTCACTAACGGCAACGGCGATCTGTTCGTCATCACCGAGCGCGGCTACGGCAAGCGCACGCCGGTCGCGGACTACCCAGAGCAGAATCGCGGCGGCCAGGGCGTCTACACCATCCAAATGACCGAGCGCAAGGGCAACCTCGCGGCCATGAAGACGGTGGGCCCGCAGCACGAGCTGTTCATCGTGACGGAGGGTGCGACGGTCATTCGCGTCAAGACCGACGAGATCAGCCAGACCGGCCGCGCCACCCAGGGCGTCAAGATGATGACCGTCGACGACAACGACCGCGTATGCGCCGTAGCCCGCATGACGGCAGCCAAAGAGAAGCCCGAAGGCGAAGCAACAGAAGACGGTTCTGCCCCCGAAGAAGCCCCAGTCGATCTAGGCGATGGCAACGACATGCCAGAAGATCTCCTAGACGAGTAAGAGGCTCTAGCTGGTAAAAATCATCAGACCCCATATATCGGCGGTCGGCGCACTGCGCGCCGACCGCTTTTTTGAAAACCTTTGAACCCCACGTCGCCCCCGGCTGCCCGGCGGCATGCGAAGTCGATCGCGAGTTCCGCACGAGCAGGAGAGCACTTAATGTGCTCTCCGTGCGAGCAGGACTGTCCGAGCAGGCGACTTCGCATGCCGCCGGGCAGCCGGGGGCGACACCCCTCAAAGATTTTCAAAAAAGTTGTTGACGCGCGCGTAACGACTCGTCTAATATATCCCTTGCGCGATGGACCTGTAGCTCAGTTGGTTAGAGCGTCCGGCTGATAACCGGGAGGTCACAAGTTCGAATCTTGTCAGGTCCACCACTTTCTTTCGCAATAAACACCCCAGCGAGAGCCGAGTCGCCGCTGGGGTGTTTATTACTGTCTCCGTGGGGGTTTAGCTCAGCTGGGAGAGCGCGGGCTTTGCAAGCCTGAGGTCAGGGGTTCGATCCCCCTAACCTCCACCATGATGGACCTGTAGCTCAGTTGGTTAGAGCGTCCGGCTGATAACCGGGAGGTCACAAGTTCGAATCTTGTCAGGTCCACCATCAAAACTGTGAAGAGCCCTGGGGCATTGCCTTGGGGCTTTTTTCTTGTCTGCGATAAATCTCATTTTGGTTTTGTGTGCTGTGCGAAAGATTGGGTAGTATAGCTATTCAATGCGGTGGAGCTGCCGCGTGTTAACCGCTACGTACCGGAGGTGTTCCATGGTTCGTGTCGACATAGAGACCATCGTCATGGCCGCCGGTCCCGTGCCATCGCTTATCGTGCTTCGCGAGCGCTGCAGCAAATCGGACTCGCCCGCGCCGCTGCGTTCCCTTTCCATTCAGACTGGTTCGTTTGAAGCCGCTGCCATCAGCCGCGGCATCGATAGCGGCCGCGCCGAGCGCCCGATTACCCATGACCTGTTGCTCGATACTGTTGGCGCCCTGGGCGCCAAGCTCGAGCGCATCGAGATCGTTCGCGCCGAGCCGCCGGTGTTCTACGCGACGATCGTCGTACTGGCCGATGGTGACGAGCGCAAGATCGACGCCCGCCCCAGTGATGCCATTGCCCTTGCCGTGCGCAGCAATGCCCCCATGTTTGTGGAGGACGACATCATGAATCGCCTGGGCACTGTTTCTACCCACGCCGAGGAAGTCGACGACGAGCAGGAGTTCGAGAAGTTCGACGAGTTCGTCCATACGCTCTCCCCCGATGACTTCTAAATGCGGGGCGTCCAGGTTGCGGAGCGTTCGCTGATGGCCGGCGGGATGTCGGCTGAAGCGGCTGCAATCGCCCGCGAGGCCCAGATGCGCTCGGAGGCTTCTGAGGCGGCTCGCATTGCCTATGTGACGCAGGCCCGCACGCTTCGTGAACGCCGCAGCTCGTTTATCAAGATGGTTGTCATCTCCGCCCTTGTCGCGGCAATCTGCTCGCGCCTTCGTGGTACAGTTGGTGCGCTTGGGTTTTCGATCTCTACGGGCCTGGTGATTTGGGGCGTGGTCGATGCGGTCATGCTGACCAGCCAGATCAAGGTGCTCGACAAGCGCGCGTCGGACATGACGCGCGCCCGCGATGCCGCCGCTAAGATCGCCGCCGAGGCGCAAGAACTGTAACGACGCCAGACTCGATGGGAAGGTCTAAAGATGGCACAGGATATGCAGGACGCCGGTAACGTCTCCGCCGAGCTCGACGCCATGGTGTGCGATCTAATCGGCGCGTTCTTGGATGACCTTGCCGCCGGTGAAAACCCCGGCGTGGTCGTGGCAATTGAGGACGCCGCTTCCAACCGTTATCTGGCGGCGCTCGATGAGGATGGCGAAGAGGCGTGCCTCGAGGCGGCCACCAACTTTATCTCCGAGCACAAGATGGGTCTTAAGGACGAGGGCCTGGGCCGTATCGCCCGCTATGCCATCGGCTATACCGGCTGCGTCGAGATTGACGGCGGCTACCATGACGCTCTGCTCGTGAGCTTTTTTGAGACGACGCTCGAGAGCGGTTTTTCGGCATATGTACTGTATGAGGGCATGGGCGCCGGCGATGGTTTTATGTGGAGCGACCCTGAACCTGCAGGTGAGGAAACCCCTCTCATCTAAAATCGCTAAAATAAACGAGTTTTCGGTAAAAGGCTCAATATTCCCGCCGAGCGTTGTATCGCTGGGCGGGTCGCATACGCGTGCCGTTTGTATATGGATAGAAGATAGGGGAACTACATGCGCGTAGACAATCTGAGGAACATCGCCATCATCGCTCACGTCGACCACGGCAAGACGACGATGGTCGACAAGCTCCTGCGTGCCACGGACGCCTTCCGTGCCAACCAGCAGGTCGAGGACCGCGTCCTGGATTCCAACGACCAGGAGCGCGAGCGCGGCATTACGATTCTCGCCAAGAACATCTCTATCGAGTACAAGGACGTTAAGATCAACGTCATCGATACCCCGGGCCACGCCGACTTTGGCGGCGAGGTCGAGCGCGTGCTGCGTATGGCCGACGGCGCCCTGCTGCTGGTCGACGCTTTTGAGGGCCCCATGCCCCAGACCCGCTTCGTGCTGCGTCACGCTATCGACACCGGCCTTAAGATCATGATCGTCATCAACAAGATCGATCGTCCGGGCGCCAACCCCGAGAAGGCCTACAACGACTGCCTGGACCTCATGGCCGACCTGGGCGCAACCGACGACCAGCTCGAGTTCGCCATGGAGCACGTGGTCTACGCCAGCGCCATGAATGGCTTTGCTCGCCTTGACCCCAACGACGGCAACATGGACATGTATCCGCTGCTCGATATGATCATCGACGACATGCCCGCGCCCGAGGTTGACGAGAACGCCCCGCTGGCCATGCAGTGCGTGACCATTGACCACTCCAACTTCGTTGGCCGTATCGGCATCGGTCGCGTGTACTCCGGCACCATCCACCAGGGCGACCAGATTTTGGTTGTGAAGAACGACGGCTCCAGCGCCACCGCTACCGTCAAACAGCTCTTTACCTTCGACTACCTGGGCCGCACCGAGTGCCAGGAAGTCGGCGCCGGCGACATCGCTGCCGTCGTGGGCATCGACCGCACCGATATCGGCGATGTCTACACCGATCCCGAGAACCCCGTTGAGCTCGAGCCCATCGAGATCGACCCGCCGACCATGTCCATCGTCTTTGAGGCGTCGACCTCCCCGCTCGTCGGTCGCGACGGCGACATCGTGGGCGCCCGTCAGCTCAAGGAGCGCCTGTTCAACGAGGCCGAGAACAACGTGACCATGAAGATCGAGGAGCTCGAGGACAAGAGCGGCGTCGAGGTCTCGGGCCGCGGCATTCTGCACCTATCCGTTCTGATGGAGTCCATGCGCCGCGAGGGCTTTGAGTTCCAGGTCGGCCGTCCCCGCGTTCTGTTTAAGAAGGACGAGAACGGCAACAAGATGGAGCCTGTCGAGCAGGCCGTCGTCGAGTGCCCGGACGAGTACTCGGGCAAGGTCGTTGAGGTCTTCGGCACCTCCGGCGGCATCATGACGAGCATGGATACCTCGGGCATCGTGACGCACCTCGAGTTTAAGATCCCGACCCGCGGCATCATGGGTCTTAAGAACCGCATTATGAACGTTACCCACGGCGAGGGCGTGTTCTACCACACCTTCCTGGAGTATGGTCCTTACGCCGGCGAGATCGGTAACCGTCAGAACGGCGCCATGATCTCCATGACCACCGAGAAGGCCGTTGCCTATGCTCTGGGTACGCTGCAGGAGCGCGGCCAGCTGTTTGTTGAGCCGGGCACCGAGTGCTATGAGGGCATGATCGTGGGCGAGCGCAGCAAGGCCGGCGACATGGTCGTCAACATCGCCCGTACCAAGAACCTGGGCAACCAGCGTTCCTCGACCTCCGATATCTCCGTCCAGCTGGTGCCGCCCCGCACTTTCTCGCTGGAGGAAGCGCTGGAGTACATCGCCGACGACGAGCTGGTCGAGATCACTCCCAAGAACATTCGCCTGCGCAAGCGTCTGCTCAACGCCACCGACCGCAAGAAGGCTGCCGTCCGCGCCGGCCAGGTCAACAAATAAGCGCTGGGCTTTATAGCGACTAACAAGAAAGGGCGTCGACCGCAATGGTCGGCGCCCTTTTTGGTGCAAGGGGATTGAGCTGGTCTGCACCGCCACAAGGGTGCCTGGCCCCTTTGTGGCGGTTGGCGGCTAAGCGGTGGGGAGTCCCGGTGTGTTGGCTGCCTGCTGCGGCTTGAGGTGGGCGTTGCGCCAGATGATTTGGATGATGTAGCCGAGCATAAAGACAAAGGCTACGCCGCTGATGAAGTCGCCTACGAGGGGGATTGCCGTAAGCGCGCCCGCGGCGATGCCGCCCACGGCCGCCATGGCGTAACGGTTCTGGCTGTGTCCGACCATGCGGGCGATTGCGCACCCCGCAAAGGCACTCGACACCAATGCGATGCCGATAACGCCGCACAAGAGGGTTCCGGCAAGCGACAGGCCAGCGATAGAGATAATCAGCAGTAGGACGGCGGGGACGACAGCAATCGTACCCAGAAGACCGCTCACCCACAGGGGCGTGGGGCGCTGGTGGAGCATGCCAGCGGCGCTGGCGGTTGCACGCGGAAAGACGAGCTCGAGCAGCAGGGCGACAAAGCAGGTCGAGAGCGCCGCGGCGACGATGCCGCCGATGATGTTGTTAGCGGTCGTGGCCGCGCTCTCGTTCTCGGTGCGGTCGATCTTGAGTGCGCCTACCTCGGCTCCTGCGGCACGCTCGGGGTCCTCGGAGACGTGCGCGTTCACGGTGCCGGTAATACGGGCATTCTTGCCCAAGACGAGCTTATCGGCCCAAACCTCGACATCGCCCTCGACGGTGCCGTCGATGGTCACCGTATCGCCTGCAAGCGCTGCCGACTTGGCGGAGCCTCGCAGGGCAACCGTCTCGCCCATCGCGTAAAAACAGTTGGCGGCGCTGTCGGAATTGAGCACAACGTGCTGACCGGCCACCGTGACGCTGCCATTAACCGTGGTTTTGGCGATATCGATAGTGCGTGCCGCCAGACGGACGGCGCCGCCCACCGTGCAGTCGCGGATCGAGAGGGTATCGCCCGCGGCGATGATATCGCGGTCGATGGACGCATCGTCCAAGTTGAGAGCCTGGCCTGCCCAGTACAGGTCACCCTCGACGCCGGACGGATTGGCGTCATTGTCGGTCGCAAGTATGTTTCCTGCGGTGTCCGTGCCGGCGAACGACGCCGTGGGAAGTGCGGTGAGCGCCAGCACGATGAGCGCGAATAGGATGGTGATGCGGCCCCACGCTTTATGGCGCTGGGTCGACGGGAATTGATTGCAGGGCATAGTGAATCCTTCGTCAGATGCTCGACATGCACCTAACAGGGTACCCAACGCGTGGGCGCTCTAAAAGAACCTCTCGGTTGTATTTCGAAGGATGAGGCCGCGCAATCTACTTTTTGCGGTGCAAAAAACGTGCGATGTCTTCCTCGGTGGGGCTTTTGATGTCGAAGCGCAGCGACAGCCAGCGCAGTCCCATGGTTATCGCAACGCATACGATTAACGCGGTGATGTTGCTGACGACGCCGCTCATGACAAGGCATACATAGCTTGCAGAGCCGGCAATGGCTGCGATGGCATAGAAGTTGGTGCGCTGGAAAATGCCCGGCACCACGCCCATAAAGCTGTCACGCAGCATGCCGCCGCCCACCGCGGTGAAAAAGCCCATCATGATGCACACCGCCGGCGCAAAGCCGTAGACCAGCGCCTTGTCTGCTCCAGTGGCGGCATAGATGCCGACCGAGATGATGTCGAGCAGGGGGATGAGTTTTTCGGGCTTGTCGACGATTGCCGGGAAAATGTAGATGATGGCTGCCGTGGCAATGGAAAGCGGGAGCGCCATCGGTTGGTTGAGGATGTAGACGTTGCCCACCTGCAGCGTCATATCGCGCAAAAGACCGCCGCCCAGGCCACAGACCACGGCGAGCGCGACGGCGCCCACCAGGTCGAGCTTGTGCTCGCGCGCAACCAGAACTCCTGAGATCGATGCCGCGACAACAGCGAACATCTCAAGCCAAAACGGAATAGCGACCATGGCATCCGAGGCATGTGAGGTAACGGTCATAGCGGCGACGATGGGCAAGATAGGGTCCTTCTGATTGCGGGTTTAGATAATGCCCGTACATAGTACATGGTTGACGGGTCTGGCGACCCTATTGCTCGGTAAACGGTCGGGACTGGATGCGGGCGTAGGGCCAAACATGTACGTCAGCCTCCAAAGATGTCAAAAATGTCGGTTTTGGAGGGTGATGTACGCGTTTGAGATTTGGGGCTGGGATCGACCGCGATGGGGGCGTGGCTGAATAGGAGGGATGTCCAAATTTTGAGCGAAGCTCAAAATTTATCCGGTCGGCTTACGCCGACCGCGCTGCGCTAAAAACGCGCCACAGGCGCGTTTTCTTTACGCTCCGCGCCCTGGCGGGTTCGAATCCCTCCTCCTCCGCCGTATTTGCTTGTTAGGGACTCAAAACAAAAAAGCTCCCGTTGTTGGGAGCTTTTTCAACCAAAATGGCGGAGGAGGAGGGATTCGAACCCTCGTGACCTTATACAGGCCAAACGGTTTTCGAGACCGCCGCATTCAACCACTCTGCCACCCCTCCGCGTGGGGTAAAAACAAA
>CABUXM010000027.1 GCA_902495545.1 uncultured Collinsella sp.
CCTCGACCACGTTGCCGACCGACAGCATGCGGGCGAGGAACTCGGCGTCGTTGCGGTCGTTCTTCCTGCGCCTGTCCGCGCTGGGCTTGATCATCTTCGAGACGGCGCCGACCACGCAGCCGACCCCGAGGCCGGAGAGCCTCTTCTGCAGGTCGAACCCCGTGACCCCGGATTCGTACACGCACCTGGCCTTTGGGTCCACGGACCGCACCCACTCCGCGACTGCCCCGGCGTCGTAGCCGAAGGTCGCGCAGCGCACCTCCCCGGTCATGACGTCGAGGGAGACTGCCTTTATCGAGCGGGCGTGGACGTCGAGGCCGATGAAGGTGGTAGTATCGAGCATGGGAGCCCCTTCCATGAATGCGGCGTGGCCGCCACGGTTGGATTAGACACTCACCATTGTCGGCCTAATCCGCGGTCTTTCATGCAGCAGGGGCTCTCAATGTTTTTATGTCCTGCTCATATCGTCTCTGCCGGCAGTTAAGGAACGTCCCTAAGTGCCGGGTTTTGAGGAGGTTGGCATGCTTAATGCGATGATTTGGGCGCTTGCCTGTTTTGGTGTTGTTGCTGCCGATATTGCCCTGAGCATGGTTCTGTTTTCAGTTCTCGATGCCGTGTCGGTGCTGACGGGCTATCCGATCGACAATCTCGATATCCAATGGTTCCAGGCTGCCGCTCAGACGGCGTCATTTTTGATGGCGCTGCTGTGGTGGCGCTATCTGTGGCCCCGCTCCTTCATGGCGCGCCGGCAAGGCGAACGCCCACTCGGCGGGGGAGCAGGCGCGGCATGGAAGCGCATTGCCTGCGTTGTCGTGATCGGCCTATCCATGCAGGTGGTCATTAGCTACCTATGCGACGGCGTACTGTCGCTGCTGCCCGAGGTCGCGGCAGACTATAGCGAGCTCGTCGAGGAGACGGGCATGGGCGATACCAGCCTTCTTGCTGTCTTGACCACAGTGCTCGGCGCTCCGTTTTGCGAAGAGCTCCTGGTGCGCGGCATCATCTTTGAGTTTTCGCTGCGTGCGTTTAATCCACAGTGCCGTTCGTTCTGGAAGCGCCGGCGCCGCGCGAACGCGCAGGACGGCGCCATAGTGCCCTGGGCGGCCCCGAGTACCTGGGGCGTCGCCGCGGCAATCGTGCTGCAGGCGGCGGTCTTCGGCTTTATGCACATGAACTGGGTGCAGGGCTGCTACGCGGGCGCTGCCGGCCTCATTTTTGGTTGGGTACTCGTGACCACCGGAAAGCTTCGCTACACGATTCTGCTGCACTTTGCGTTTAATGCCGGGTCGTATCGCATGGGGCTGCTGTGGTTTGTGGGCACACCGCTCGACGTTGTGGTCACGGTTGGCATCGCCGGCTTTGTGCTGGTAGAGGCGATGCGCTCGCTGCTTCGATTGCGCATTCCCGTGTCGCGCGAAGCTGATCGGTCTGAGTAATAACGCCTTTAATTAGACCGATGCGTCCTGAACGCACCTGGCGTTTCGCCGAATGCTTCTTTAAATTTTGAGTAAAAGAATGACATGTTGGAGATGCCGACTTTTCGGGCTACATACTGCACGCTGCGCTCGGTGTTATTGAGAAGATATGCCGCCTCTGTGAGCTGCTGGTTGAGCTTGATTTGCGAAAACGTTTTGCCGGTTTTTTGCTTGATCAAGCTGCTGAGATAGCTGGTGCTATAACCCGTATCGCTCGCAATGCTTTCGAGTGTGCAGTCGCCGTAGCTTCGCTCAATATGATTCAGAATCGACACAATGCGTTCGTCCGACATGATCGCCTGGTTATCAGTTGCGGAGCGTCGGTACAGTCCTCGAATGAGAACAAGGAATAGGCTGACGGCGAGGTGCCTCATGAGTTCATTGGAATAGGCATCTTTAAAGTGATATTCGATAAAGAGCATCTCGATGAGGCGTCGCGCATGTCGGGCGTATTCCTCTGGAAGAATGAGATATTTTCGGGCCTCGCGGTTTTTGGACACAAAATCAAATAGAAGATTCGTTAATGGTGACGCGCCGGGTAGCTGGCTCAGGAACAACGAATCGAACATTTCTTTTTTGAAGACGATTGAAATGACGATATCATGCTCGCCCTTAACGTATGGAACGCTTCTGACTACGCCGGTGTTGCAAATGAGCACGTCGCCCTTTTTAAGGAGTAGTCGCCGTCCGTTGACGATAAACGTGCAGACGCCGTCGTACACGTAGTTAAGCTCCATATCCCGATTGATATGAGGAGGAATATCGGTAAAGCGCGACTCCTTGATAAGGCCCACGGGGTTTTCGTCGAGAGTTTCTTTCCAATCAAACAAATAGACCTCTTCGCCGTTAATGGTTGTGGTTTCCACCCTGTTATATCGCGGGCTGAGCTCTCCCGGATGTGTGCGATGCCACTCTTCGGTCTCGGTATGCGTATAGAGCAGCTGTTTGAGATTCGAATCCATGGGGTGCTCCAAGGGTGAACGGTAGAATCGATGCCTTAAACGGTTTTATATCTAAAAAAATGTTATAAACCCACGCTTTCTATGCGATATCTTATGCATCTTGTTCTTCCTAGTATTGGGTTATCCGCTGGAGCATCCGATCAAGGAGGGCAAATGAGTAAGTTAAAACATGGGTTTGACTCCGACTTTTTATGGGGCGGAGCCATATCGTGCTCGCAGGCCGATGGCGCCTGGAATGAGGGCGGAAAGGGAAAGTCGACGCAGGATTGTCGATGGCTGGATGGTACCTGGACTCATGACCAGATTGAGGACAAGCATCAAAACAACCCCTTCTGCCATGACGAGCTAATGAACGCTCTCGCAGATGACGGCGTTGAGTTCTACCCGTTTAGGCGTGGCAACGACTTCTATCATCACTATCGTGAGGACATCGCGCTTTTTGCGGAGATGGGTCTCAAGCTGTTCCGCACCTCTATTTGCTGGAGCCGAATCTATCCTAACGGAGATGACCTTGAGCCTAACCGCGAAGGCATCGAGTGGTATCGAAGCATGCTGGGTGAGTGCAAAAAGCACGGCATTAAGACCTTCGTCACCATGCTCCACTATGACATCCCGGTAAATCTTGTCACCACATATGGGGGATGGAAGAATCGCAAGACGATTGATTTCTTCGCCCGCTATGTCGAGACAATCGTTACGGAATTGGGCGATCTGGTTGATTTCTGGCTGCCTTTTAACGAGTTCAATGCAGCGCGTTTTTCGCCTTGGGACGGGGTCTGTCTGGTCAAAGACGAAGAGGGGGAGAACTTCGATCGAGCCATCTTCCAGTGCCTGCACCACGAGTTCGTTGCCAATGCGCGTGCCGTCGAGATTGTCCATCGTCTTTCGCCCGATACTCCCGTTGGCGGCATGATCGCTCGATTCTGTACGTATCCCGCCACCTGCCGTCCCGAAGATAACATGCAGGCTATTCACGACGACCAGTATTCCAACTGGTTCTATACGGACGTGATGGCTCGTGGAAAATACCCCGCTTATATGAATCGCTATTTCGATGCGTGCGATATCGAGATTCAAATGGAACCGGGCGATGAAGAGCTCATCGCTCGCAACACGGTCGACTTCCTGTCCTTTTCGTACTACTTTTCCCAGGTATCCACCTGCGATCAGGGATGGGAGAAGACTGCGGGTAATCTGGTCATGGCAAACAAGAACCCTTATCTCGAGACGAGTGAGTGGGGCTGGCAGCTCGATCCCATTGGTCTGAGGGTTACCCTTAACCAGATGTATGACCGCTATGGGCTGCCCCTGTATATCGCCGAGAACGGCCTCGGTACATCTGATGTAGTCGAGGAGGATGGCAGCATCCACGACGAGTATCGAATCGATTATTTGCGCCAGCACATAAAGTGCCTTAAGGAAGCAGTGATCGATGGCGTTGACGTGCGCGGATACATGATCTGGGGATTCATTGACCTTGTTGCCTGCGGTCCTCTTACGATGGACAAGCGCTACGGGCTTATCTATGTCGATTTGGATAATTGCGGCAACGGCACTGCGGAGCGCTCGCGTAAAGACTCTTTCTATTGGTATCAGAAATGTATCGCCACTAATGGCGAGGATCTTGGGTAGGAGTGATTGTCGTGGCAGACAAGAAGGAACTGGCCGCTCGTGTCCTCGAGCTCGTGGGCGGCGCCGATAACGTTGTTATGGCAACGCACTGCATTACAAGGCTCAGATTCAACCTGAAGGACGATAGCAAGGCAGACCTGGAGGCCCTTAAGACGCTTGACGGCGCCTTGGGCGCGCAGGTTAAAGACGGGCAGTGGCAAGTTATCATCGGCGCCAGCGTGGGGTCGGTATATGACGAATTGGAGCCCATGCTAGGTGACAGGATGGGTGGCGAGGTCTCCGCCGACGCCGAGCAGCCTGAGCTCCAAAAAGGTTCGGCTCGCGTATTCGATATCATCACCGGCATCTTCTCCGCTATCATTCCCGCACTGGTGGCGGGAGGCATCGTAAAGGGCATCCTGGCTGCTATCGCGGCTTTTGGAATCGACACGGGTGCCGGCGACTTTGCGATATTCAATATGATTTCGGATATCCCGTTCTACTTCTTGCCGTTTTTGCTGGCAATGTCTACGGCTGATAAGTTCCGAGTCAACCGCTCGCTTGCGCTTTGTGTTGCCGGATCGCTGATGTACCCGACCATTGTCAACGCTGTCGGTACGGGCGAGACGCCTCTTGCGTTGTTCGGTTTTGCGGTGCCGATTTTTAGCTACGCCGATTCCGTGTTCCCGGTTATCTTTGGCGTCATTGGCTTGTCTTTTGTATATCGCGCAATCGACAAAGTCGTGCCGGATCTTTTTAAGCTCGTTGTCGTTCCGGCGCTCTCCCTTGCTATCGTGATTCCCGTCAACCTGTTTGTACTCGCTCCGATTGGTGCCTGGTGCGGTCTTGGTCTTGCCAACGGTATCGTTTGGCTATTCTCGACGTTGGGCCCCGTTGCCGGTTTTCTGCTGGGCTTCTTTATGCCGCTTATCGTGCTCTTCGGCATGCATCAGTCAACGAGCCCTATCCAGATTTCCAATATCGCAACGCTTGGGTATGACTATCTGCTCCCGATCTCTTTTTGCCATAACCTCGCCGAAAGCGGTGCGTCTTTTGGTGCAGCCCTGCGCATGACCGACGAAAAGCTCAAGTCCGCTGCAATGACGTGCGCCTTCTCAGCATTTATGGGAATTTCCGAGCCCGCCTTGTTTACCGTTCAGGTTCCTAACAGGACTCCGCTTATCGCTGCGATGATTGCGGATGGCATTGGCGGTGCGCTTACCGTTGTTCTCGGCGCAAAGTGCTTCGGCTTTGTTATGCCCGGCATTACCTCGTTGCCCGTTTATGCCGATCCAAGCGGCAATCCCATGAACCTGATCATGATTGTCGTCTGCATCGCTTTGACTTGGGTTATCTCTGCGGCGCTCTCGTTTGCGCTCTATGGTCGTTTCGACAAAAAGTAACGACGTTTTGAGATAGACAATATTAATCGGCCGCTCGCCGGGGAATCGTTCTGCGACGCCCCAGCGAGCGGCATTTTATTGGTGGGGCGTGTCGTGTCGCCAACGGCGGCATGCCGCCTCGCCGCGCTAGTTGCGTCTGCCGCCTCCGTTGGCGCCCTGACGCCCCTGTGCCGCGCGATTGCGACCGGCAGTGTTCTGCGCGCGGGACATACCGCCGTGACCCTTGCTGCCCTTGGGCCCCTTGCCGGCGGCGCCACCGTGGGCCTTGCCGCCCTTCTTGCCGGTGCCATGCCCACCGCCGGCAGACGTCTCGCCCGGGCGTGGCGGCACGGGGCGAATCAGGCAATGCTTGGTATAGCCGATCAGATCACGACGCCCGGCCTTCTCTAGCGCCTCGCGCACCAGCTTGTAGTTCTCGGGCTTGCGATACTGGATGAGCGCGCGCTGCATGGCCTTCTCATGCGGGTCGCGCGCCACATAGATCGGCTCCATGGTGCGCGGATCCACGCCGGTGTAGTACATGCAGGTCGACATAGTGGACGGTGTGGGGTAGAAGTCCTGCACCTGCTCGGGCATGTAGCCCATGTCGCGCACGGCCTCGGCAAGGTCCACGGCTTCCTTCATCGTCGATCCGGGATGGCTCGAGATCAGATACGGCACCACGTACTGCTTGAGTCCGTATTCGCGATTCAAGCGTTCAAATTTACGGCAGAATGCGTCGTAGACAGCTCGGCTCGGCTTGCCCATCACGGACAGTACCGCGTCGCTCACGTGCTCGGGCGCTACGCGCAGCTGGCCCGAGACATGGTGCTCCAGCAGCTCGCGCAAAAACTCGTCCGAGGCGTCGGCCATGGTGTAGTCAAAGCGGATGCCGCTGCGGACGAAGACCTTCTTGACGCCCGGCAGCTGGCGCAGGTCGCGCAGCAACTGCGTGTAGCCGCTCTCGTCGACCACCATGTTCTTGCACACACTCGGCCACAGGCAGCGCTTGTTCTTGCACACGCCGTGCTTGAGCTGCTTGTCGCAGGCCGGGCGGCTAAAGTTAGCCGTCGGTCCGCCCACGTCGTTGATGTAGCCCTTAAACTCGGGATCGCGCGTGAGCAGCTCGGCCTCGCGCACGATCGAGTCGTGGCTGCGCATCTGCAGCACGCGGCCCTGGTGGAAGGTGAGGGCGCAAAACGAGCACTCGCCAAAGCAGCCGCGGTTGGAGCTAATGGAAAACTTAATCTCGGCAAAGGCCGGCACGCCGCCTGCCGCGTCGTAGTCGGGATGCCAGTCGCGTGCGTAGGGGAGCTCGGCTACCTCGTCCATCTCGTCGGTGGTGAGCGTCGCCGATGGCGGGTTCTGCACCACATAGATGCTGTTGGGGTAGGGCTCTACCAGGCGATGTCCGGTGATGGGGTCCATATTCTGCTGCTGCACGTTAAAGCTGCGTGCGTAGTTGAGCTTGTCGGCAGCAAGGTCGTCCCAGCTGGGTAGCAGGTCGTAGTCGTAGACCTCGTCGAGCGAGCTCGTGCGGTAGACGGTACCGTTGATATAGGTGATCTGGTCGACGGGTAGCCCCGCGTCGAGCGCGTCGGCGATCTCGACAATCGCGTGCTCGCCCATGCCGTAGATGAGAATGTCGGCGCCCGAGTCGAGCAGTACCGAACGCTTAAGCTTGTCCTGCCAGTAGTCGTAGTGGGCCAGGCGGCGCAGGCTTGCCTCGATGCCACCGATAATGATGGGGGCGTCCTTAAACGTCTGGCGGATGAGGTTGCCGTAGACCGTGACGGCACGATTGGGGCGGTGCCCCTCCTCGCCACCGGGAGTATAGGCGTCGGTGTGGCGGCGGTGCTTGGTCACCGAATAGTGGTTGACCATGGAGTCCATGTTGCCGGCGCTGACGAGAAAGCCCAGGCGCGGCTCGCCGAGCACCGTGATGCTGGCGGGGTCGGTCCAGTCGGGCTGGCAGATGATGCCCACCTTGTAACCGTGTGCATCGAGGACGCGGCTGATGATGGCCATACCAAAGCTAGGGTGGTCCACGTAAGCGTCGCCGCAGACGTAGACAAAGTCGCACTGGTCCCAGCCGCGGGCATCCATGTCGGCGCGGCTGACGGGGAGGAACTTATCGCGGCCCGGGCGCCAGGGACGGGCGGGCGCCGCCGGGGCATGCGTGGGTCGCGAGCCCTGCGTCTTACCGCCGCGCTTTTGCTGCTGGCCGCGCTGGGCATGCTTGCCGTGCTGGTTGTGCTGAGCGTCCTGGGGCTTTTGTGCCACGATTCCTCCCGTTGTTAGTATGCTGCACGTAATTGTAACCAGTCTTTTTGGGACGGGGGTAAAAAGACTGGTGGAGTACACGAGCTGGCGGATCGGCGCGTCGATGCGGGCGTCGGCGCCGCGCCCGCCGTTTGTTTCCAGACTGTGTATCCGCGCGTTGGAGAACCCGTCTCGCGCGCACGCCATGTTGTCAATGGGTTACAGTATGAACGGCGGCTATGTTTCCGCCAACGCACGAGAGAGTCGTCAACAAGGAGGATGCACGACGATGCAGCGTGCCAAACAGATATCGGAGTCTATTGAGCTGGGCATCATCTTGGCGCTCGCCGGTGGCTTTATGGACGTGTATTCGTACATTGGGCGCGACCATGTTTTCGCCAACGCGCAGACGGGCAACATCTTGCTGGTGGGCGTGAGCATCTCGGAGGGCAATTGGGCACTTGCGGGGCGCTACTTTTTCCCTGTGGTGTCGTTTGCCGTGGGCATTATGCTTGCCGACCTGGTTCATGAGCGGTT
The DNA here is from genome assembly GCA_902495545.1 of uncultured Collinsella sp. Classification (GTDB taxonomy): domain Bacteria; phylum Actinomycetota; class Coriobacteriia; order Coriobacteriales; family Coriobacteriaceae; genus Collinsella. The sequence goes on from CABUXM010000027.1 coordinate 8,230, forward strand.
TGGCAGCGTGATTCACTGGCGCCAGGTGACGGTGTTTTTTGAAGCCGTCATCTTGCTGGGCGTGAGCTTTATTCCCGGTGGCGGTTACAACCTGCTCGCCAACTGCCTCACCTCGTTTGCCTGCGGCATGCAGGTCGAGAGCTTCCGCAAGATCCACGGTCACGGCATCGCCACGACCATGTGCATCGGTAACCTGCGCAATGCGCTGCAAAACGTGGACGACTACATCATCACCCACAAGCGCGGCTTTTTGGAAAACGGCGTGCTGTACTTTGGCGTGATCTTTACCTTTGTGTTTGGCGCCGTGCTGGGCAACTGGTGTATTGAGCGCATGGGGCTGCATTCCATTGCGGTGGCGAGCGTGCTGCTGTTTATCGCGTTTGCCATCATGTTTATCGACCGCGAGCGCGATTTGCACAGGAAATGGGCCCGCATCATAGCTGACTGGCAGACCGCGAGTCTTAAGCGCTAAGGTGCATGTTCGTAACAACATTCAGGAGCCAGAAAAAACTATCCAGCTCCTGAATGTTGCTACGAACTGCTTTTTGCGATTTATTCGAGATGCTCTTCAATCCGAGCCCTAAGAAGGGCAATGGCTGTAGGTATTCCAATTGCGGCGGCTAATTCGGCTTTATCCAAAACCTGTATGCTAAAGCACGATTGTTTATCACATTGAAGGACGATAACTGAAGATAGTTTCACTTCCCGTTGGCTGAATATATCGTAATCTCCAAATAGGAAGTTACCTTTTATTGTGTAATTCGGTATGTTCGTTACGCACTTCATCTCAAGTCTGTTTAGGCCATAATCAAACACCGCAACTTCCTTGTGTTCGATGATGAGCGCAACCCTGGGCATGTTGCTAAAACCACCGTCGACGACAGTGAAGAGTTTTTCATTTGCATCGTCATAAACGGTATATTTAAGACTCAATAGCTGTCCTAGTGGACCCGTGAACCCATGTTTTTTGATGTTGAGGTTGTCTCCTGCTGGGTTGATGAGAGCCAGAGTATGCGGATAAGGGTTACCTTCAATTGAGATTTTATATTCGTTTGTAGCCGTCTTGCTCGATTTAGGACAACTAGCCACCATGTGTCATCGCCTCGATCGAATTGGAACCGTCTTCTGCTTCGTGCGGAGAATTACGCTGTACGTTGCAGTAGATGCAGCTGCAATAACCGCATGGGCAATTTCTAACAAAATGAATGACGTTATTTGCTGCATGCATGTTATTCACTACAAAGTATCTTTTTATAAACGTATTGTCAAACATATATTGCTAAAACAGAAACAATTTATAGACTGAGTCGGTCGTATTCTTTGGGCGATTGCTCCCATAATCTAGCCTTCGCTGCTGTCGGGAGGGAAGGACTAGGGCTCCGTTATTCTGTTGAAACGCTTTAACACTTTTGACGTTCTCACGCGTTTTTTGTTTCAAAAGCGTTAGGATGGGACTTATAGCGCGGGGCGTAATGGATGCCCCGCACACGATGGGAGGCTATCAATGGCTAATCGTTTCGTTCTCAACACCATCTCTTATCATGGTTCCGGCGCCATCAAGGAGATCCCCGGCGAGCTCCAGCATCGCGGCTACAAGAAGATCTTCGTCTGCTCCGACCCCGATCTGGTTAAGTTTGGCGTTACCGCTAAGGTGACCGACGAGCTCGACGCCGCCGGCATCGCTTGGAGCCTCTACTCCGAGATTAAGCCCAACCCCACTATCCAGAACGTCAAGGACGGCGTCGAGGCCTTCAAGGCCGCCGAGGCTGACGCTATCGTGACCATTGGTGGTGGCTCCTCCATGGACACCGCTAAGGCCATTGGCATCATCATCAACAACCCCGAGTTCGCCGATGTCCGCAGCCTCGAGGGCGTTGCTCCGACTAAGAACCACGCCGTGTTCACCATCGCCGTGCCGACGACCGCCGGTACCGCCGCCGAGGTGACCATCAACTACGTCATCACCGACCCCGAGAAGGTTCGCAAGTTCGTGTGCGTCGACACCAACGACGCCCCCGAGGTCGCCGTCGTCGATCCTGACATGATGGCTTCCATGCCCGCCGGCCTGACCGCTTCCACTGGTATGGACGCTCTGACCCACGCCATCGAGGGCTACACCACCAAGGGTGCTTGGGAGCTCTCCGACATGTTCCACTTTGAGGCTATTAAGCTGATCAGCGAGAACCTGCGTGACTCCGTCGCCGAGGCCAAGTCCGGTCAGCCCGGCTCCGGCCGCGAGGGCATGGCTCTTGGCCAGTATGTCGCCGGCATGGGCTTCTCCAACGTCGGCCTGGGCATCGACCACGCCATGGCTCACACCCTGTCCGCTCACTACGATACCCCGCACGGTGTCGCCTGCGCCATGCTGCTGCCGATCGCCATGGAGTTCAACAAGCCGGTTTGCACCGAGCGCCTGGCCAAGGTTGCCGTTGCCATGGGCGTTGACACCACGGGCATGAGCACCGACGAGGCTGCCGACGCCGCTATCGCCGCCGTCAAGCAGCTTTCCGCCGACGTGAACATCCCGCACGTCTGCGAGGCCATGAAGGCTGACGAGATCGAGGTCCTGGCCAAGGACGCCATGGCCGACGCCTGCTTCCCGGGTAACCCGCGCGAGGCGACGCTCGACGACGTCATCGAGCTCTTCAAGAAGATCTGCCCGGCTGCCTAACATGGTTCGGCGGGCCCCTGCCCGTTAGCCCCACAATCGTCCTCGGACATGTCGGAAGCCCCCGCTGCGCACTTCGTGCGGCGGGGGCTTCCTCCGTCCTGCGGAAAGATTGTGGGGCTAACGGGCAGGGGCCGCCGGCTCGTTATCGTGGCGGGCACAGTTCCGGGGAGCTCGATGGGTCATCTCGCTAGGTAAAAAGATGGTTCGCGGTGGTATTGTTGCTGTGGGTTTAATTCGATATGAAAGGGTGACTTTGGTGTCCAAGATGGATTCTACGCTCTCCTATATTACTGACCAGCTGAAGGCGCTTACCTCGATTGCTTCGCCTACCGGCTATACCCGTGCGGCGACTGATTATCTGATGGAAACGTTGCGCGATATGGGCTTTGGGCCCGAGCGCTCCAATAAAGGCAACGTGCTGGTTGAGCTTGGCGGCGAGGGTGAGCCGCTCGTGTTGGCGAGCCATGTCGATACCCTGGGCGCCATGGTGCGCTCCATTAAGGATAATGGTCGCCTGCGCCCCACGACCCTCGGCGGGCACCAGTGGTCTACGGCCGATGGCGAGAACTGCACCGTCTACACGCGTGACGGTAATGTCTACACGGGCGTGGTCCTCAATACTGAGCCATCGGCGCATGTGGCCGATGAGCCGGTCAAGACCATCGAGAAGAACATGGAAATCCTGCTCGACGAGAACGTTGACAGCAAGGACGATGTGCTCGAGCTGGGCATTCAGACCGGCGACATCATCGCTATGGATCCGCGTACCACGGTGACGGAGAGCGGCTACATTAAGAGCCGCTTCCTGGATGACAAGCTGTCGGCGTCGATTCTGCTGGGTCTGGCCCGTGCCGTTGCTGACGGCGAGGTGACGCTTTCGCGCAAGGTGTCGCTGCTCTTTACCGTGTACGAGGAGGTCGGCCACGGCGGCGCCTTCGTGCCGGCCGACACGCGCGAGATGATCAGCGTTGACATGGGCTGCGTGGGCGACGACCTGGGCTGCACCGAGCGCATGGTGTCGATTTGCGCCAAGGATTCGGGTGGCCCCTATAACTACGATCTGGTGACCACGCTGTCCAACATCGCGCGCGAGCTGGAGCTCGATTACGCCATCGACGTGTACCCGCATTACGGCTCGGACGTTGAGGCCACGCTTTCCGCCGGCTACGACATCCGTCACGGCCTGATCGGCCCCGGCGTGTACGCGAGCCACAACTACGAGCGCAGCCACATGGACGGCGTGCGCAACACCTACGAGCTCGTCCGCGCCTACGTACAGCGCTAACGATGCAGCGGCCTCGGCTGATACGGCAGTACCGACCGAGGCCGTCCTCTCTAAGTCGCGGTGAAATAGGGACTGTTTGGCGGTTTTAAACGCTTAAACAGTCCCTATTTCACCGCAATTTATGAAGGGGATGGGGCTACTTAAGTGCGCCGGTCACCGTACCGCCGCCGAGGACGATGTCGCCGCGGTAGACTACAACGGCTTGGCCGGGGGCGATGGCGCGCTGCGGCTCGTCAAAAGTTAGCAGCATTTGTCCGTCGGCGTCACGCGTAAGGGTCGCTGCCTGGTCTTTCTGACGGTAGCGGTACTTGGCACCTACGCGAATGCCGCCGGCATCCAGCTCGGCCTCCATGCGTGCGTCCGGCGCGCTCCAGATCCAGTCGTCGGCCGTGAGTGCTGTGGCCGTTAGGTCCTCGGCCTCGCCCAGATGCACGGTGTTGTTGGCGGCGTCGACGCCCGTCACATACACGGGATGCGCCATCGCGACGCCCAGGCCTTTGCGCTGGCCGATGGTGTAGCGCAGCGCGCCATTGTGGCGCCCGACCACGCTGCCGTCGCGCCACACAATGTCGCCCGGTGCAGCGGGATGTCCGCAGCGGCGCTCGATATAGCCCGCGTAGTCACCGTCTGGAATAAAGCAGATGTCCTCGCTTTCGGCCTTCTGGGCGTTGGTAAAGCCCTGCTCGGCGGCTATGCGGCGCACGTCGCGCTCCTTGTCCAGGCCTGCCAGTGGAAAGATCGTGTGCGCCAGGCGCTCCTGCGTAAGCGAATACAAAAAGTAGCTCTGGTCCTTTTTGGGGTCTTCGCCGCGATGTAGCTGCCAGGTGCCGTCTGCCGCCTGGCTTGTTTTGGCGTAATGTCCCGTGGCGATGTAGTCGCAGCCCATATCCAGCGTCGCATCGAGCAGCGCGCCAAACTTAATATGGCGGTTGCAGATGATGCACGGGTTGGGCGTCAACCCCTCCTGATAGGCAGTCACGAAGCGCTCGATAACGTTGCGGTCGAAGGCCTGCTGCAGGTCGAGCACATGGTGGGGTATCCCCAGGCGCTCGGCGACGGCCTTTGCATCGGCGATGTCGCGGTCGACCTTACTCATGCCCGTGGCGGGGTCGGGTGCGGGGCGGGTGAGGCGCATGGTGGCGCCGACGCATTCGTAGCCCTGGCTTTTGAGCAGGTACGCGGTCACGCTGGAATCGACGCCGCCGCTCATGGCGACGAGCACGCGCTTGTTGTGCATGGGGAGGTTCTCCTTGGTGGCATGTGGCCAAAAAAGAAAAGCGGCGCGGGAGGCTGGTTCCGCGCCGCAGACATTGTAGCAAGTTCGGACGTCTCGTGGGACACCCTAACGAGATGGGCTTAGGCTGCCAGAAGAGAGGGGAGACCGGCGTGCCTTGGACTCGTTCTAAGAACGAGAAGCTCTAGTCCTGGAACAGTGCCGTGGACAGGTAGCGCTCGCCGGTGTCGGCAAGCAGGGCCACGATGGTCTTACCCTCGTTCTCGGGGCGCTTGGCCAGCTGCAATGCGGCCCACACGGCGGCACCGGACGAAATGCCTACGAGCACGCCCTCCTTGTGGCCCACGGCGCGGCCGGTGGCAAAGGCGTCGTCGTTCTCGACGGGGATGATCTCGTCGTAGACCCGGGTGTCGAGGACGTCGGGCACAAAGCCGGCGCCGATGCCCTGGATCTTGTGCGGGCCGGCCTGGCCCTTAGAGAGCACCGGGGAGGTGGCGGGCTCGACGGCGACTACCTTAATCTCGGGGTTCTGCTCCTTGAGGAACTCGCCCACGCCGGTCACGGTACCACCGGTGCCGACGCCGGCAACGAAGATGTCGACCTTGCCGTCGGTGTCGTCCCAGATCTCGGGGCCGGTCGTTGCCTTGTGAATGGCGGGGTTGGCGGGGTTCACAAACTGGCCGGCGATGATGCTGTTGGGAGTCTCCTTCTGCAGCTCCTCGGCCTTGGCGATAGCGCCCTTCATGCCCTTGGAACCGTCGGTGAGTACGAGCTGTGCGCCATATGCCTGCATAAGCTTGCGGCGCTCGACGGACATGGTTTCGGGCATGGTGATGATCACCTTGTAGCCGCGGGCGGCCGCCACCGAGGCGATGCCGACGCCGGTGTTGCCGCTCGTGGGCTCGATGATGGTATAGTCGCCGCCGCGCACGAGCTTGCCTGCCTTCTCGGCCTCGTCAATCATGTTCTTGGCGACGCGGTCTTTAACGGATCCGGCTGGGTTGAAGTATTCCAGTTTGACGAGCACGCGGGCCTTGAGGTCCTCGTCGGCCTCAAAGTGGGTGAGCTCCAGAAGCGGGGTGTGGCCGATAAGCTGATCGATGGACGTGTAAACCTTGCTCATGGTGAACCTCCAAAGTGTTCAAGTTGCTGGTTGCCGTGTGGTTTCACGGTGCGTGTAGCAGCTAAACCCATAAACCTTATAGGTTGTTCGTTTAGCTGTTGGCAAGCATAGTAGACACTAAAGCCTAGTAATGCAATAGGAAATAGAAGATTATTACGAGTCGATTAACCATCTTGACCGGAACGGGTATTTTCAAACCCATTTTTTCGGCTAGAATTTCAACGGACTAAAAGACCGAAAGGCAGCACTATATATGTTGGTTTCTACTAAGGGCAGGTACGCCCTGCGCGTTATGGTCGATCTGGCCGAGCACCAGGCGGCCGGTCGCATCCCGCTCAAAGAGATCGCGGCGCGACAGGGGATTTCCGAGAAATATCTCGAGAACATCTTGGCTACGCTCGTGCGCGCCAACATGCTTTCGGGCATGCGCGGCAAGGGCGGCGGCTACGTGCTCACGCGCCCGCCCGAGCAGTACACGGTGGGCGAGATCCTGCGCCTGACCGAGGGCAGTCTGGCACCGGTTGCATGCCTGGATGGCGACTGCAAGGGCTGCTCACGCTCGGATGAGTGCCCCACGCTCGACGTGTGGAAGAACCTGGACAAGCTCATCAACGACTACCTCGACGGTGTGACACTCGATCAACTTGTCGCTCCCAACCATGGCTACGACTACGTCATCTAACCCACACCTGCCATTTGGGGACGGGGTAGAAATGGTAGATTCTCTCGCCCTTTGAGACTTGACAAATAAGAAGGCCGCCCATTTTTGCGATGGGCGGCCTTCGTTTTGGGCTGTTGAGACGGGCACGGCCGGAATGGCCGTTTTAGTCCTCGGCGATGCTGTCGAGGATGCTGCGCGTGATGGATACCAGGATACTGCCCATAAAGGCCGATCCAAAGCTGGCGATGGAGATGCCCGCGCCCAGCAGATTGACCGACAGGTAGCTGGCCAGCTCGAGCATAAAGCTGTTGACTACGAGCTGAAAAACACCAAGCGTAATAATAGTGAGCGGCAGTGAGATGACGGTCAGGAACGGTTTGACGAACGAATCGACAATGTTCAGGAACAGTCCCACAAAGGCAAAGCAGACCCAGGCCTCGGCAAAACCGAAGGGTTGGATGCCGGGGACGAGGAACGTGGCGATCGCGATGGCGATCGAGGTGAAGAGCCAGTTAAGCATAAAGCGCATGGCGTGAATCCTTTCTTGCGCCGGGGTTGCTGGCGTCGCGTGAAGCGGCTTGCGGCGGCGACTTGGATGGTTGCGCGGGCGCGCCGCGGTGTTTGGGCGCCCATTGTCTCAAATATTCGTGGAGCTTACGTGCGCATTCGGTTTCTAAACGGCGTTCGTCCTGAAAAACGCGCCGCTGGCAGAGAGTCTTGTCGCTTTAGTTTGGTGGTGTGCTACACTGCTACGGGCAAATGGCCCATGCATAGTTTTATTGCATATTTACGGGCGAACGATGCCCGATGTCAGTATCAACTTCGATGCCTTTTGGCGGGTTTGGCGGTGATCGATGAATATCGAGAACATGTTTGACAAGCCTGATGTCAAGCAGCTGGTCCACGCATTTAGTCTTTTGGACGACGAGAACGATATCCAGGCGTTTTTAACCGATATCTGCACGCCGCGCGAGATTTGCGATTTATCGCAACGCCTGCAGGTCGCGCGCTATCTGGATGAGGGCGAGCCCTATGTTGAGGTTCAGGCCCGCACCGGCGCTTCGTCCACCACGGTGAGCCGCGTGTCCAAGGCGCTTAATGGCGAGTACGGTGGCTATCGCAAGATCCTCATCAAACTGGAGGATGGCGAGTAGGCCAGCGGCAAAAACGAATTGCGCAGAACCGTCCCTTCGGGGGCGGTTTTTTGATCCCTTGGGGACGGAGGAAATCTGTTGGCGTGGGGCAAATCTGTCCGCGTGGGCGGGTAGGATGGATGCATTGATTATTGCGAACGGTTTGAGTGGAGGACCATGCCTGTTCGAATCTATACCACCAATACCGGTACGGACTTGAGCGACGCCGAGGCGGCGTTGCTCGCCGACCTGGTTGCCCGCCACGGGCGTGCCGTTTTGCTGGCGCCCTCGTTTGCCGAACTCGACCTGTGCCGTCACGATGCTGCGGTTGCTGGCGTCTCGCTGGGCGTTGACTACAAAACCCCCGCGTCGTGGCTTCGTTCGCTGTGGGAGCTTATGGGCGATGGACGCAGCTTTGTCGACAAAATGCAACGCCAGATGCTGTTCTCGGACATGATCGCCCGTCGCGACGATGCCGACCTGCAGCCGCTTTCGCGCAGTCAGGGCACGGTGCGCATGCTCGCGCGCATGGCCCGCGATGTGCTGCCGGGCGTAGCGGGAACGGGTGCCGAGCGCTGCTGCGGCGACGTTTGCCAGCCCGATCCCAAGAGCGACGCCGAGGCTCGCGTGTTCGAGCTGTTGAGTGCCTATGCGAGCGGCTTGGACTGTCGAGACATGGTCGAGCCCTGCGAGGCGGCTGACCTTATGGCCGAGGCGCTGGCCGACAACCTTCCGGCGTGCACCCGCGCCGTATGCGTGCGCGGTATCACGTCGTTTACGCACGGCCTGCTCGAGCTGCTGTCGGCCGTGGCGAACAACGGGGGAGAGGTCGTTGTGCTGCTTGCCTGCGAGCAGGCAGCAATGCGCGAGGAACTTGCCGCGGCATTTGATGCCCGCGGTGTGCTGTTTGAGGTCGCGCCGCTGGGGGAGGGTGCCGCTGCGCCCCAGACTGCCTCCAAGTCCGCCGCTCAGCCTGCCTTTGTAGAGGTTGCCGGCCCTCACGCCCGCGCCCACGCCTATGTGGATGCAATCGATGAGCTGGTAAAAACGTGTGAGGACGCCGCGGTCGACGGCGGTGTCACGGCGTCCGCGGACCCCGTGCGCGTGCTCGTGGTGTCTGCCCGGGCGCCCCAGCTGTTTGGTGAACTCGCTGCCCGTTTGGCTGCACGTCATATTGCGGCCGAGACAACCGAGTTCACGGCGTTTTCCCAATCCATCGCGGGCAGGCAGTTCACGGCGCTCGCCAATCTGATCGAGCGCATGAAGGCCGCCGACGAGGGCATGGCGTCAAAGACCGAGTGGTGGCCCGCGCCGGAGCTTACCGACTGGATCTACAGTCCGCTTTCGGGCGCTGATGCCGTCAATGCCCGTACCTTCGATAAGAATATGCGTCTCTCGCGCAGCAAGACTACCGCGGGCGTTAAGAGCCTGCTGCAGAGTGTCCAAGGCCAGGTGAGGGGCGCGCGCAAGGCGGCGAGCGACGATAACTGGTTTAAGAACGTACCGTGTGTGGTCTCGGACGTGTTCCAGGCGCTGTGGCGTGACAAGCCCGTGACGGCGCTCAAGGCCATGCTTGCCGTTGCCGAGGCGTTGCCCGATCGCTCGCTGGGCAGCTTGGATGGCCAGGCCCGTCGCCAGGCGGAGGTAGCCCTGCTGCGCCACGCCATCGACATCCTTATGAACGGCGCCCGCGCGCTCGACGTGTCGCAGGCCGCGACCGTGCCCGTGCTCGATGGCATTCGCACCAAGGTGGACAAGCGTAGCACCGCCTACGATTACGAGACCCACGAGGTTGACCGTGCGCCACGTGCCCAGGTTCGTTTTGCTTCGCTTGCCGACGCGGCGGCTCTGCGCCCCGGCAGCTACGATGCCGTGCTGTTTGCCGATGTCGATCTGGACAGCTATCCACTCTCGCACGAGGAGGGACCGCTGGCTACGCTGACGGCGAGCCTTGGTCGCGAGGGCGTGACGCTTGAGCCCGCGGCCCTGCTGCGCGTGCGCTTTGGTCACGCGATGCAGGCGGCACGCGGCCCGGTTGCGCTTGCCCGCGTGACGCACGATCGCCAAGCGCGCGAGTGCTACCCGGCTGCCGTGTGGACCGAGTTGCGGGCGCATGCCGAGGCCGCTGAAGCTGCTAGGGAAGCTGACGCCGACAAGGCCGCTGACGACGCTAAGACCACTGGTGACGCTAAGGCCGCTGGCGCCGACAAGGCGAAGTGCGTGGGTGAGGGTGATATCGTAAAGGACTTCGATCCCGCGGCAGGCGAAGGTCTCAAGCGCGAGCGCGTGACCTGTGAAGCCCCTCAGCATCTGAGTGCCGAGGCCGTGCCGTATTTGGTCCTGCGTCGTCGCGATGGCGAGGGCGAGGACGCGCCGCTCGTGCCGCGCCTGACGTCCGCCTCGCAGATCGAGGCCTATTCCACCTGCCCGCTGTGCTGGTTCGTCTCGTATCGCGTCAAACCTCAGTCCATCGATGCGGGCTTTGGCAACATGGAGAAGGGCAACTTTGTCCATGACGTGCTGGAGCACTTGCATGCACGTCTTCCGCAGGAGGGCATGGAGCGCGTGACGCCCATGAATCTGCCGCGCGCGAAGGAGCTGCTGCACGAGGTCTTTGCCGAGACCCTGGCCGAGCACGCCGGCAAGCGCGGTACCGAGGGCCCGCTGGTGCCGCTCTCTCCAGTGGAGGAGCGCCAGGCGGCCGAGATCTTGCCGCAACTGGAGGGCGTGCTCGCCTACGAGTCCGAGGCGCTCGCGCCCTTCGCGCCGCGCTACCTGGAGTTTGCGTTCAACGAGCTCCAGGTCGAGTATGCCGGCTGGCCGCTCGGCGGGCGCATCGACCGCGTGGATGTGGACGCCGAGAACCGCGCTGTGGTGATTGACTACAAGCATCGTTCGGGTGTCGAGGAGTTTAAGCTCGCCGACCCCACGGTGCGCGACGAGGAGTCGGGCGAGGCCCCCATCGACGATCCGCGCTGGCTGCCACCCCATACCCAGACACTCATCTACGCGCAGGCCATGCGCCGGGCGCTGGGTCTAGATGCCCGTGCGGCGCTCTATTTTTCGACCAAGGGCGGCAAGCCCGCACTGCGTGGTGCCGCAAGTGCCGAGTTGCTCGAGGAAGAGCGCGGCGACGGCCGCATTCCGGGCCTTAAGAAGGGCTTTCCGGGCGAGGGCGGCAACATGGACTTCGATGCGCTGCTCGACCGCGTGGAGGCCGGCATCGCCGAGCGCTTGCGCGAACTCGAGGCGGGCATCGTCGCCGCTGTCGACCCGACGTCGGCGCAAGCCGCGCATGCGCGCTGCTCGTATAACCACGAAGGAACGTTTGTAAGGAGGGACGTGTAGGCCATGGATCTTTCGACCTTGATGCCGCAACAGCTGCAAGTCGTCAAAACGCTCGACCGCCCGCTGTTTGTCTCGGCAGGTGCCGGCTCGGGCAAGACCTTTACCCTCACGCGCCGCATCGTCTATGCGCTCTCGCCCGAATCCGGTCCGTTTGTCGAGCATCTGGACCAGGTGCTCGCCATTACCTTTACCAAAGACGCCGCGGCCGAGATTCGCGACCGCGTGCGCCGTGCGCTTATCGAAGAGGGTATGGACGAGGAGGCCCTGACCGTCGACGACGCTTGGATCTCGACCATTCACGGCATGTGCTCGCGTATCCTGCGCGCGCATGCGCTGGAGCTGGGCATCGACCCCGAGTTCACGGTGCTTACCGATACCGATGAGCTTATGGATCAGGCTGTCGAGCATGTGCTGGGGCGCGCGACGGCGCCCGATGCCGCGCCCGAGCTCGCCACTTCGCTTAAGGCCCTCTACGCCTGGTATCCCATGGCGGGCGAGGGCGGGACGTTTGGCGCCGGTACCACCATCAAAGGCCTGGTGCGCGACTTGCTGGAGCTATCGAGCCAGCTTCCGGGCGGCATGGACGATGTGTGCGTGGCGCGCGGCCAGGCCGACACCTCGGCGCTTGCCGATGCCTATCGTGCGGCGCTGGGCGCAAGCAAGGCCACGACCGAGAAAGCGCAGGTGGCACTCGACGCCATCGACGCGTTTGAGGCGAGCGGCAAAACCATGGAGGATGCGGCGCGACTCATGATGTCGTGCAGTATGCCTCGGGCGAGCAAGGCGTTTCCTAAGGAGCAGGTGGAGCTACTCAAGGCCGAGGCCGCCGATGCGTTTATCAATATCGTGCTTGCCTGCGGCGGCCCGGCGCTCGATGCGCTGGTGGGGCTTGCCCGTGCCGTAGAGGCGGAGTACCGTGCGCTCAAGGCCGACCAGTCCGCGCTCGATAACAATGACCTGCTGCGCATGGCGTACGAGGCGCTGCGCGACTACCCGGCTATTCGAGCTGCCTATGAGGGCCGCTTTAAGATGGTCATGATCGACGAGTTCCAAGATACCGACCAGATGCAGGTCGATCTGATTCGCTATTTGACGGGTGCGGGCGAGCGCGCGCTGTGCACGGTGGGCGATGCGCAGCAGTCGATCTATCGCTTCCGTGGTGCCGAGGTCGAGGTGTTTCGCCGCCAGGAGCGCAAGGTGGGCTCCTCTGCTGCGTCCGAGACGGCTGCCGCGTCCGATGCCCCCGCTGGCGAACTCGTCAAACTCGTGCGCAACTTCCGCAGCCACGATGAGGTGCTGCGCTATGTGGCGCGTGTCTTTGACGGCGACACCGGTGGATTGATGCAGGGGTTCTTGGATCTTGAACCGAGCGACGAACGCGAGGACAAGCTCAAGGCGAAGGCATCGCGCCGCCAGGCGATCTTCGTTGCCGGTGGCAGTACGCAGGAGCGAACGCAGGCGAAAGCTCGCGCGATTGCGAAGCGATTCCAAGCACTCGTTAAAGCGGGCCAGCCCCAGGGCAGCATGGTCCTGCTGCTGGGCCGCATGACCAACGCCGATGTCTATGCGCAGGCCTTCCGCGACCAGGGGCTCGACTGCGTGATCGCAGGCGGCTCGGTCTTTGCCCAGGCAGCCGAGGTGCAGACGGTGCGTGCCCTGGTCTGCGCACTCGCCAATCCGGCCGATACGGCGCAGGGCCTTATGCCACTGCTCGCCTCGCCGATGTTTGCGCTGGGCGCCCAGGAGTTTTTGGCGCTGGCGACCAAGCTTGACGATCAGACGGGGGAGACCTCGCGCCGCAACATCGATGCGGGCATCATGAGCGATTCCGATGTGCCGGGCCTGCAAAACCTGCCGCTCGTGACGCGCGCCCGCGAGGTGCTGCGCTACGCGCTTCGCCGTGTGGGGCGCGATTCGTTCGCCGCCATCGCGTGCGATACTGTCAACGCCTCCGGCTGGTTTGTGCGTCTGGCACAGCGTGGTCCCGAGGGCAAGGCCATTGCCGCCAACGTGCTTAAGGCGCTCGATGCCGTGGCCGAGGCGGAGGCCGAGTTCGGTAACTCGCCGCGTTCCATTGCGCTTGCCTTCGACCGCTTCTTGGCGGGCAAGGAGGCCCCAGGCGCCCTCAACGAGGAGGGCGACGGCGCGGTGCGCATCATGACGGTGCATGCCTCCAAGGGCCTGGAGTATCCGGTCGTGGCGGTTGCGGAGTGCTTTGGCGTGCGTAAGTCCTCGGGTGCGGCTCAGATGGGGCGTGTCGAGGGCGGAGCGCAGGTCGTGGCGCTGCCGGCACGCTTCGACGGCGTTAAACTCGCGGACGGCACGTTCGTAAAGGGCGATGACGTCAAAAAGCAGTTTGAGCATGCGTTTAAGGGTAAGGGTACGTCGCTATGGTTGCCGCCGGAGCTCATGGAGGATGTCTGCGCGACGGGTTCTCCCGCCGAGGCATTTGCCCGCCTGCGCAACGACGACCTGCAGCTTTCGCTCGAGGAGCGGGCTCGCTTGCTCTATGTCGCCATGACGCGAGCGCGCGAGCTGGTTATTCTGGCGATGGATGTCGGCGTGAGCCGCGGCAAGGTGACGGCGCCGACCTTCGATGTCGAGACGGATCTGACCTACGACGTGCTGCGTCGTATTCTGCCTACCGACGCTCTGGACATGCCACAGCTCGATGCCGACCGCCTGGTGTTCGACAACTCCCAGCCGGGCGACTACGAGCTCATCTCGCTTTCGGACTTTACGTTTGGCGAGCAGGCGTTTGAGGTCAACGCTTCGCTGGATGTCGAGGGCAGGCTTGTCCGCGGCGATGCGGAGCCGGAGGGTGCCGGTGCGGATGCCCGCGCCGCTGTTCCCGGTCCTGCCGACCCCGAGCCCGATGCGTTTGAGCTCGTGTATCCCCAGGCGGTGGGCGTGCGCATAGGCACCTGCCCGTATCCGGCGCGCGATTCGTACAGCTACTCGTCAATTGCCGCGGCGCTGCATGCCGAGTCCGAGGACCGAGCCGCCGAGGCGCATGTGCCCATGGACGAGGCTGGCGATGATGCGGAGTCGGATGGTTCCGAGATGACGGATGCAGGCGTGGCCGCCGTTGAGCCCGCCGGCAACCCCATGGCGCTGGGCTCGGCGTTCCATGCCGCCTGCCAGTGGCTGATCGAGATGGGTGCCGATGAGCTGCCCGCCGCGCGTGCCGATGCGCTGGCGCGTCTGTGGCGCCTGCCGCCGGAGCAGCGCGAGCGCTTCGACGTTGCCCTGGACCGCTGGCTCAAGTCGGCGGTCCGTGCCGAGCTGCTTGCTTGGCCGTGCGTTCGCGCCGAGGTGCCGTTCTTTTCGCTGGGCTGCGAGGACGAGGACATCGCTCGCTACGGTGCATATGCCGAGGGCGCCATCGACGCTTTGGCGACGAACCCGGCGGATTCGTCACGCGCGCTGGTCATCGACTACAAGACGGGCGGCACACCGGACGAGACGCCGGAACAGCTGCAGGAGAAGCACGCCCTGCAGGCGCGCGTCTACGCCGATGTGTTGCACAAGGCGGGCTTTGAGGCCGTGACCGTCAAGTTCGTCCGCGTGGAGCAGCCGGATCCAACCATCTTCGTCGAACCCGCCGAACCTCAAGTAGTCACCTACAACCTCTAGCCCTCAGATAACTTGCGGTGGAATACGGACTGTTTTGGCCAAAAAAGCTGCCAAACAGTCCGCATTTCACCGCAACGCATGGGAGAGCCTGGGGCGGTACAATGGCTCGAACGGTTCAAACGAATAAGGAGCCATCATGCAGCTCACCAAAACGCTTAAGGTGACGCCGGAGGAGCTTTTTGACGCTCTGGCGGGGTCCCTCATGCAGGATATCGAGAACGCCACGGGCAAGCGTCCCAGCCGCAACAAGCTCAACGGCTATAAGTACGAGAAGCGCGCCCAGTCCGCAAAAGGTAAGGCCAAGGGCACGGCGATCAAGGTTAAGATTAAGCACTTTGACTACCCGTGTCTCTATGAGGTCCGTTTTCAGTATGCGGCGGGCATCAATACCATGCGCTATGAGGCTGCACCTGCTGGCGATGGTGCCTGCGAGCTCACCTATACCGAGGATTTTCAGGGTGTGGGTGGCAACACGTCTGGCACGCGCGGCAAGCTCGGCCTCTTCTTCTATGAGCGCAAGCTCAAGAGCCACGCCAACCAGACGATTGATCAAATCGTCAAATACATCGAGGGTGAGCGCCGCGTAAAGGCTAATCCCGCCTTCGCCGATGATACTGCCGAAAACGCTTCGGATGTATTCCATTGATACCCTGTGCAAAAGCTTTACCGCTCTTCACATCAACTGCAAACACTTCAGGCTTCGAATCAGTGGCGAGCACCCCGACAAAAATAGTCGTTAGGAGTGCCAAATGAATAAGAATGCCACTGCGCAGCTGCATATCTATTCCACCTTTTTCGTTCTCGCGGGATTTGTTTTAAATCGGGGAGTGTTTCTACTTTTCCTTGCGGAGAAAGGAATGTCTGTCACGGAAATCGCGCTTTATCAAGCCCTGTTCAACATTGCAACGGTCGTCCTCGAGCTGCCAACAGGGCTGATAGGCGATTTCTTTGGAAAGAAATTCTCGATTCAAGTGGGCGTGCTGCTGCTTTTCTTCCATACGGCCGGCATGCTGTTGCTCTCAGGCCCCTTTCTCGTCGCGCTTTCCCTTGTTGAGGCACTCGCCTACTCCCTTCAATCGGGATCCGAACAAGCGCTTTTATATGAAATTGCCCGGAATGCCGGTCAAGGAGAGCGCTTCCTCACCATCAACGCTCGGC
>CABUXM010000028.1 GCA_902495545.1 uncultured Collinsella sp.
CTATACGAACGTGATTGCATAAGCGTCACATTAGTATCTGTCGGCTCCCGAGTGTTCCTAAACGTTGTGTGCTTGTCGCACCCTTCTGTAGGTCCTAGCAATCGGGGCCCCGTAGTTCGAAAGGGGTCCACCTTTGAGTGAGATTCAGAACTCGTCCATTTTCTCTCTTGACGATGTCAACGAGGAGGAGATGAACAACCTCATCGACGGTACGATTACCGACTTTGATGAGGGCGATCTCGTTAACGGCACTGTCGTTAAGATCGAGCATGACGAGGTGCTCGTTGACATCGGATTCAAGTCCGAGGGCGTTATCCCGGTCCGCGAGCTGTCCATCCGCAAGGACGCTAACCCTGCAGACATCGTTGCACTCGGTGATCCCATCGAGGCCCTGGTTCTCCAGAAGGAGGACAAGGACGGCCGTCTGGTCCTGTCCAAGAAGCGTGCCGAGTACGAGCGTGCTTGGAACCGCATCGAGGAGAAGTTCAACTCCGGCGAGAACGTCGAGGGCGAGGTTATCGAGGTTGTCAAGGGCGGCCTGATCCTCGACATCGGCCTGCGTGGCTTCCTGCCCGCTTCCCTCGTCGACCTCCGTCGCGTCAAGGACCTCACCTCTTACATGGGCACCCGCATCGAGGCCCGCGTTATCGAGATGGACCGCAATCGCAACAACGTCGTCCTCTCCCGTCGCGTCGTGCTCGAGGAGTCCCGTAAGGCCGAGCGCTCTGAGATCCTGTCCAAGCTCAAGTCTGGCATGCGTCTCCAGGGCACCGTTTCCTCCATCGTCGACTTCGGCGCCTTCGTCGACCTCGGCGGTATCGATGGCCTCATCCACATCTCCGAGCTCTCCTGGAACCACGTCAACCATCCTTCCGAGGTTGTCAAGGTCGGCCAGGAGGTCGAGGTCGAGGTTCTCGACGTCGATCTCAACCGCGAGCGCATCTCCCTGGGTCTCAAGCAGACCACCGAGGATCCGTGGCGCGCACTGGTCAAGAAGTACCCCGTCGGCGCTATCGTCGAGGGCACTGTGACCAAGCTTGTCCCGTTTGGCGCTTTCGTCGACCTGGGCGAGGGCATCGAGGGCCTGGTGCACATCTCCGAGATGGCCAACAAGCACGTCGACCAGCCTTCTCAGGTCACCCACGTGGGCGACAAGGTTCAGGTCAAGGTCATGGAGATCGACCTCGACCGTCGTCGTATCTCCCTGTCCATGAAGTCCGCTGCTGAGACTCTGGGCGTCGAGATCGAGGTTACTCCGCTGCCTTCTGAGAAGAAGGACGAGGAGACCGACGCCGAGTAAATCGGTTTGACGATCACTTGTTTTAAGGGATCCGTCCGCAATGGACGGGTCCCTTTTTGCATTTGCTGCTGAGGTGCGCGATGCTGCCCGGGCTGTCCGCAGGCTATTTGGTTGTCGGTGCATGAAAAATGCCGACATCCCGCCTCGGGGTGGAGGCGGGAACACACCGAGTAGACGGAGGGGTGCGGAGCGCGGTCGTGTCTCGACTGACGACGTTGCCCATCGACGGGACTATTGTAGCGCATGGGTGGTTCTTGGTTTATCGTGCGAGCGCTTGTGTTGTGCCGTTGCCTGCGGCAACGGTGTGTTACACTCTTGCACTGCTGAGTGGGCCAGACGGTCGCGCGATGTGCTGCTTGCAGCACGCGTGAGGAAAGTCCGGGCTCCAGAGGGCGGGATGCCGGCTAACGGCCGGGCGGAGTGATCCGACGGAAAGCGCCGCAGAAAAGAAGACTCCCACCTGCGCCGCAAGGCGTAAAGGGAAAAGCTGAAACGGTGGTGTAAGAGACCACCAGCGTCGTGGCAACACGGCGGCTTGGCAAGCCCCATCCGGAGCAAGCGCGAATAGGAACGCTATGGGCCGGCCCGGTCCGCGTTCGGGTAGCGTGCGTGGAGCTGCGCGGTAACGTGCAGACAAGATAAATGACCGTTCACGACAGAACCCGGCTTATAGGCCCACTCAGCTTTCTTGTTGACGCTGCGACGACGTCAGCTGGCCGATTTGGCGCTCATTCGTCGGTCGCCGCCATAAGGCGTGCTTCCTCCTCTTTCGGGCCAAATCGACTCAGCTGACGCCTTCTCGCTGTTGGTGACGGCATCATTGGCGTTTCCGTTCTTGTTGGCGAGGGCAACGGTACACCCTTTGCCGTATTATTGAGGCTGTTTGTTGCTTTGCTTGTTGTTGAGGGGCTTTGTTGGACAGCTATTTTACTCTGCAATCGAATATTGAGGCTTCGGGCGAGTTTGTGGACCGCAAGAGTCGGTTTATTGCCCAGCTGGTCCATATTGAGTCCGAGGATGAGGCGAATGCCTTTATCGAGATGGTTCGCAAGCGTCATTACGACGCTCGACACAATGTTCCCGCGTGGATTTTGGTCGATGGACGTGAGCGTCAGAGCGATGATGGTGAGCCGAGCCGCACGAGCGGTATGCCGACGCTCGAGGTGTTGCGCGGTGCGGCGCTCAAAAATGTTTGCTGCGTAGTGACGCGCTATTTTGGTGGTACGTTGTTGGGGCCGGGCGGCTTGGTTCGCGCCTATACTGCGGCGACGCAAGCGGCGGTGGCTGCGGCTCAGGAAGCCGGGCAGATCGTTGAGATGACGAGCGTCGTGCCGGTTGATGTACGTGTGGCCTATCCGCAATACGAGCAGGTGCTTCGCTTGGCGCAGGATTCGGGTGCCAAGGTTGCGGATACCGATTACGCGGATGCCGTGACGATTCACTTGGTATTTAAAGCGGGGGAGCAGGAGCCGTTTTGCGCTAAGATGCGCGAGCTTATGGCGGGGCGCGAGGAGATTGAGGTCGGCACTCCCGAATTTGCCGAGTTCTAACGGCGACGGCCGGCGTGCTTTTGGAAGTATCCCAAGCGCGCCGGCCGTCGTTTTATGTTGCCGCCGTTTACTCGGCGAGCTGCTTTAGCACATCGCAGGCGATCTCGACGGCATCGTCGATGCAGCCGGGGCAGCTGCGGAGCGGACCCTGGCCCGAGCCGATGCCCTTGAGCGTGCCGCAGACGGTCGTGGTGTTCTTCTCGCCAAAGCGCTTGGCAATCTCGCGCGACAGTTTGTAGGTCTGGCCCTTGGTCTTGGGGTTTTCCATACCGTCGCTCATCACAAAGCCCATGATGGCCACGGCGCCCGAGATGGCGCCGCAGGTCTCGGTCATGCCGCCCATGCCGGCGCCAAAGCCCTCGGTGAGGGTAAAGGCGATCTGGGGGTCGAGCCCCACAGCGGGCGCGAGCGTGCAAGCGACAGCCTGGGCGCAGTTAAAGCCGCGGGCGTGGTACTCGGCAGCCTGAGCCTGGCAGGCGGCAGTGTTGAGCTGGGTGGTATCGATCTGCTTCATCGTTGTCTCCTTGTTCATGGTGTACCCGCCTATGGTACCCTTGCCGGCGCATTCGCTTATCGAGACCGCAGTGCATATCTCATTGTTTTTCGCCATCGAACACTTTCTTAAGATTTGGGACTAATAAACCTGATTAATTTGTCTCATAACCTATCGGCGGGATGGGTTGAGAGGGGTGTGGGGTAGCGGTATCGTAAACCGAATAAAAACAAAACCCAAGTAAGGGAGTTGGATATGAGCGAGCAGACCATCGGTACTACATGTGTTCAGGGCGGCTATCACCCGGGCGACGCGGAGCCGCGCCAGGTGCCCATCTACCAGTCCACCACGTGGAAGTACGACACGTCCGAGCACATGGGCAAGCTGTTTGACCTGGAGGAGTCTGGTTACTTCTACAGTCGTCTGCAGAACCCCACATGCGATCTCGTTGCCGCCAAGATCTGTGAGATGGAGGGCGGCACCGCTGCGATGCTCACGAGTTCGGGCATGGCCGCGAACTTCCTCGCGATCTTTAACGTGGCCGGTGCCGGCGATCATGTGGTCGCTAGCTCTGCTATTTATGGCGGTACGTATAACCTGCTCGCCCACACCATGGGCCGCATGGGCGTGACTTGCACGTTTGTCGCCCCCGACTGCACCGACGAGGAGCTTGAGGCAGCCTTTGAGCCCAATACCAAGCTCGTCTTTGGCGAGACGATTGCCAACCCCGCCCTTGCCGTGCTCGATATTGAGCGCTTTGCCAAGGCCGCACATGACCACGGCGTGCCGCTGATGGTCGACAACACCTTCCCGACGCCCGTGATGTGCCGTCCCTTTGAGTGGGGTGCCGACATCGTTACGCACTCCACCACCAAGTACATGGATGGACATGCTGCCTACCTGGGCGGCGTGATCGTTGACCACGGCCAGTTTGACTGGATGGCTCATGCGGACAAGTTCCCGGGTCTTACCACGCCCGATGAGAGCTACCACGGCGTGACCTATGCCGAGAAGTTTGGTCGCGAGGGTGCCTTCATTACCAAGGCAACCGCTCAGCTCATGCGCGATCTTGGTCCTATGCAGAATCCGCAGGCGGCCTTCTTCCTGAACAGCTCGCTCGAGAGCCTGCATGTGCGCATGCCGCGTCATTGCGAGAACGGCCTGGCCGTTGCCAAGTTCCTGCAGAGCCATCCCAAGGTGCGCTTCGTGAGCTATCCGGGCCTGGAGGGCGATAAGTACTATGACATCGCTCAGAAGTACATGCCCAACGGTACCTGCGGCGTTGTGAGCTTTGGCTTTAACGGTGGTCGCGCGGCGGCCGAGACCTTTATGAAGAGCCTCAAGCTCGCCCAGATCGCCACGCACGTTGCCGACGCCCGCACTTGCTGCCTGCATCCTGCTAACGCTACGCATCGCCAGATGAACGACGAGGAACTCATCGCCTGCGGTATCTCCGCCGACATGGTGCGCCTGTCGTGCGGCCTCGAGGACACGGCCGATCTGATTGCCGACCTTGAGCAGGCGCTCGAGCAGTGCTAGGCTAGCGTTCGCATAAGGCGCCGATGCTGGCAGAAAGCTTCGGCGACCTTTAGTTCCGATTCCGTAGGCGGGACCCCAATCGCGACTGTTTACAGGCGATTGGGGCCCCGTTTTTGCGTTGGGCCACTCGAAAGGATGGATATGGAGAAAACCGCAGAGCAGCTGCGCCGCGAGCACATTGCCCTAGAGGGCGACACCCATGGCAAGAACAAGTGGGCGATTCTGTTTACCGTGCTCATCATGACGTTTATGGTGTGTCTGGATTCGACCGTCGTGACCGTGGCGCTGCCCGTGATGCAAAAGGAGCTGGGCGTGGGCCTCGATCGCATTCAGCTGGTAAGCTCGGTGTATCTGCTTGCGACTTGCGTGGCTATGTTGCCGTTTGGCCGTCTGGGCGACGTGCGCGGCAAGGTGAATGTGTTTCAGTTGGGCGTCATCGTCTTTTCGGTCGGTTCGCTGCTGTGCGGCCTTTCGGCCTCGCTCGAGGTTCTTATCCTGGCGCGCATTGTTCAGGGCGTCGGTTGCGCGGCGGCCATGGCTAACAACATGGGTATCATCACCGAGTCGTTTCCGGCGCGCGAGCGCGGTCGTGCCATGGGTATTCTCGCGACCTTTGTGGCCCTCGGCATGATGTGTGGCCCCGTGCTCGGCGGCATGCTGGTGGCAAGCTTTCCCTGGGAGAGCATCTTCCTCATCAACCTGCCCATTGGCGTCATCTCGTTTATCGTGGGGCTCTACACGCTGCCGCACGTTAAGCCAGAGGCCGGCGAACGCCCCATGTCCCTGATCGAGGCTGCTCGTCGCTGCTTTGCAAATTCGGCCTTCACCATCAACCTTGCCTGCATGCTCATCGTGTTTGTTGGCATTGGCGCATCCGAGTTTATCCTGCCGTTCTATTTTCAGGACGCCCACGGCTTTGGTTCCGACATTTCCGGATTGCTCTTTTTGGCGCTGCCAATGGTGAATGCCTTTATCGGCCCGCTTTCGGGTACGGTTTCGGACCGTGTTGGCTGCGAGGGCCCCACGGCAGTCGGCCTGGGCGTGTACGTATGCGGTCTTTTTGCGGTAAGCACACTCGACGAGCATTCTTCCATCCCTGTGATCGTGTGCTGTGTCGCGTTTATGTCGTGTGGTACTTCGATTTTCCAGAGCCCCAACAACTCGCTGTATATGGGCTCGGCTCCGCGCGAAGCGCTCGGCTTTGCGGGCAGCCTGGGCAGCCTGGCGCGCTACGCCGGCATGGCACTCGGCATTACGGCGGCGTCGCATATCCTGTATGGGCAGATGAGCGTGGCGATGGGCGAGGCCGTGACCAGTTTTGTTGCAGGCCGTCCGGATGTATTCCTATTCGGCTTTCGCTTGGTGTTTTACGTACTTATGGCTGTGGCCGCTGTGGGCTTTGCGCTTGCTATGGTGCGTTTGGTGAAGATGCGCGCCCGCCATTAGCGTGTTGGGAGGCTGTCTGCCACGATTCGCGCCGTCCCAAAAAGACTGGTTTGTGGTGCGATGCGGCTTGTGGGGCGGGCGGGGGTCGGTCCGTGGTAGACTATCGAACAACGTTTATTAATCGCGCGGTATCGTTGCCGTGAGAAGGGGTTGCGCCATGCAGGAGCTTGAGGATCGTATTCGCCATGACGGCATCGTAAAGGCCGGTAACGTCCTTAAGGTTGATGCCTTCCTCAACCACCAATGCGACGTTGAGCTGTTCGACCACATGGGCGCCGAGTGGGCCCGTCTGTTCGAGGATGTCGAGATCAACAAGATCCTGACGATCGAAGCTTCGGGCATTGGCATGGCTTGCATCGCAGCCCAGCATTTTGGCGGCGTGCCGGTGGTCTTTGCCAAGAAGGCGCAGTCCATCAACCTCGACGGCGAGCAGTATGCCACGACCATCTACTCCTTTACCAAGCAGAAGGAGTACCCGGTCATCGTTGGCAAGCGCTTCCTGTCCGAGGGTGACAAGGTTCTGATTATCGACGACTTTTTGGCCAACGGCTGCGCGCTCGAGGGTCTTATCAAGATCTGCGAGGCTGCGGGTGCCGAGGTATCCGGTATTGGCATCGCCGTTGAGAAGGGCTTCCAGGGCGGTGGCGATAAGCTCCGCGAGCGCGGCTTCCGTGTTGAGAGCCTGGCCCGTATCGCCGATATGGACTGCGATACCGGCGAGATCACCTTCGCCTAAGTGCGTAACACAAGCGATTGGTATGCGATGTGACAAAGGGACTTTCCCTTTGTCACATTTTTTGTATGAGGGGAGGTGTTGATATGGATGAGAACAAGATGGGATGGCGTGAGTATGCGCACTATGCCGAGATGTCGGTCGAGGAGTTGGCGCGCGATTGCGAGGTGCAGGTGTTTCGCGCGACGGGCCCGGGTGGGCAGGGCGTGAACACGACGGACTCGGCGGTGCGCATGAAGCATATCCCTTCGGGGATTACCGTGACGGCGCGTGAGAGCCGCAGCCAGTTCCAAAACCGTAGCAGCTGCCTGCGTAAGCTGCGCGCTGAGCTTGAGTGTCGCGGGCGTCCACCGCGCCGACGCGTAAAGACCAAGGTGCCTCAGCGCTCTCGCCAGCACAGGCTCAATGACAAGCACTTCAACGCCATTAAAAAGGCCAACCGTCGCAAACCGGGCAGCGACGAATGATCTCTTCATAAGTTGCGGTGAAATAGGGACTGTTTTGCGGCTTTAACTGCATAAACAGTCCCTATTTCACCGCAACCTAGGGGTGGCTAGTGGGTGGGGCGCCAGACGTTGAGGGCGCCGCCGAGGACGTCGACCTCGATGCGCGAGGCGACAACGGGCTCCCCGTCGGCCTGGATGGGGTAGTCGGGCTCCTCAAAGGTAAGCTCGGCATGGCGACAGCGGCGCATGCGAACCGGTGGCAGCTTGGTGTGGTGGCCATCTTTGGCCGAAAGGAACATGGGAAGCGCGACCGCGCGCGGAACGGGGCCGCAGGCGTAGCAGACGTCGAGTATGCCGTCACAGGGGTCGGCTTCGGGACAGATACGATAGCCCGAGCCATAGGTAGGACCCAGCTGAATCGCCATGACGATCGCCCTTACGCGCTCGGCGGGCGCGCCGTCAAAGCTGACTGCCATGGGGTAGTTGCGATAGCGTAGGCCAAACTGCTCAAGTCCCGAGAGGGTGTAGAGCGGGGCGCCCGTCAAGCCGGTCTTTTTGCGCAGTTCGGTGGTGCCAAGGCCGATAGCAGCATCGATGCCGATCGAAAGCGTCTGGTCATAGTACTCAACGGAACATTCGCCGCTACCGCTTGCGGGGTTCCATGAGCGAATCCGCCCGATGTCCTGACGCTGCAGCTCACAGGTGAGCAGCGCGCCAAAATCCTTGCCGGAGAAATCGTCGATGCCGAGCGTCTGGGCAAAATCGTTGCCGGAGCCCACGGGCAGGACGGCAAGGGCGGGCCGGACCGCCTCATCCTGCGTCATGAGTCCATTGACGACCTCGTGGATCACGCCGTCGCCGCCAAGGGCGATAACAGTGCGATAGCCCTGAGCCTGTGCGGCAAGCTCCTTGGCGTGCCCCGTGCGTTCGGTTAGTACCAGGTCAAACTGGGATGCGCGTGCGGTCATATCCAAAAAGCGCTGCAGGCGTTCGGCAACCTCGCGCGCGGCGCCCGACTGGGCGGCTGGGTTGGCGATGATGAGCGTGCGACCAAAATCAGTTGCGTGCATGGGGCGACTCCCGGCGTGTGACATGACAGTGCGGTCGCGCTCAGGTAGAGTTGCCCCCGATTGTGGCTGCACGGCGATTATTACATCTACTCTATCAGGTCGTTGTGGCGCTCGATAGCATCCGCTACCGTACCGCCCTCATCCACAATAAGCGAACGGCGCTTGGGTGAGATGATGCGTTGGGCGGGGTACACGCCGCGGTGTCCGCCGGTTAGGTAGCTGATAAAGGCCACGATGACAAAGAACCCGGCGGCCGTGCCGTGGAACAGGTCGATGGCCATCATGCAGGTGGTGATGGGTACGTTGAGGCCGGCGCAGAACACGCCGAGCATGCCGAGAGCCGCCAGAAAACTGGGGTCGAGCCCGGTAAGGTAACCGATCCAGCCACCGAGTGCCGCACCGATGCCAAACAGGGGCGTGACCTCGCCGCCTTGGAAGCCAGCGCCCAGGGTAAGCGCTGTGACGACCAACTTGATGGCTGCGTCCGCCAGGGTGGTGTTGCCCGCAAATCCGGCGCCGGAAAGCCACGTGGAAAGGCCGGCGTAGTCCCAGGCGTCGAGGAGGGCATAGGCGGCTAAAACCACGAGTGCGCCTATAAGTGCGCGAACGAGGTAATTGGTGATAAAGCGACCGTACAGGCTCTTGACGGTTCGAACCGACCACGCAAAGAGGCGTGCCGTCAGACCGAAGATGATGGCACTGATAACAACGATGACGACCGTTGTAGGCGTCATAGCGGGAACGCTGGCGATGACATTCACTTCGTACTCGGTACCCAGGGCGAGTGATGTAAAGTAGCCGGTAAACGACGCGACCAGGCAATAGATGCCCGCGGTGTAGTCGATCTTGCCGATAAAGCACATCTCCATGCCAAAGAAAGCTCCGGCAAGGGGCGAGCCGAATACGGCGCCAAAGGCCGACGAGATTCCGGCGAGCATGAGGTCGTGGTGGTCATGCTTTTTGAGGTGGGCGAGGCTCGAGATGTTGCTGGCGATGGTGCCGCCAATCTGCACCGCAGCTCCCTCGCGACCGGCCGATCCGCCCGTTAGGTGCGTGAGCGTGGAGCAGACGAAGGTGAGGACGGCCATGCGCATATGGATGAGGCGGGTGCCCAGAGCGGAGTCGATGACCAGGTTGTTACCGCGTTTGGCGGCAAGACCGTGGTTTTTGTACACCCATGCGGTGGCAACGCCCACAACGGGAAGAAGCGCGTAAATCCACGCATGGTGCTCGCGATAGTCGGTCGCGATATTCAACGAGGCCAAAAACGCCCAAGCGGCAACGCCCATGGCGAGCGAGACGATGACGACGAGTACGAGCAACTTGGCACTCGCGAGTAGGTTGCGGGCGTTGCGGCGCGTGTCGGCAGCCAAGAGATGCTCGGAGCGGGTAAGTTGATGCCTGCCTGCCGTGATGACGTCGTTCAGGGAGAAAAAACCGCCGTCGTCGAGCGGCTGGGGATGGTCTTGCGCCTCGTTTGCGCTTTCGGGTTTGTCGTTATGAGTCATACGTTCCTCTTTTAGGTTGCAACGCAAGCATTATAAAACGCGGTAAACGCGACGAGCCGGTGGGTTGGTTTCGATTCTGTTTCGTGGCTTGCGGCCGACAGGTGTATTTGCGGGTACAGGCCAAGTCGCGGTCGTGCGTCTGGGGATTATACTGAGACAAGCATAAAGAATCGGCGCCCCTGTTGTGCGCCGTGGCATTAAGAGGTGCATATGGCAGAGAAACTCATTCCGCTGGAGGACGCGCAGTCGATTGTTCTGTCGCACGTTGCTCCGACCGATTTCGTCGAGATTCCCGTGTGGCAGGTCACCGGTCTTCCCTTGGCCGAGGACGCGGTGGCCGACATCGACATCTCGCCGTTTGCCAACAGTGCTATGGACGGATATGCCGTGCGCTCGGCGGACTTGGCGCAGGCGTCTGGCGAGGCGCCGGTGACGCTCGACGTTATCGGACACGAGGCTGCGGGACATGTGTTTGAGGGCGTAATCGGCGCGGGCGAGACGGTCCGCATCATGACGGGCGCGCCGGTACCCGAAGGTGCCGATGCCGTGGTGAAATACGAGATCGTCGATGTGCTCGACGGTGACGGCAACGAGGGCTCGCGTGTGAGGTTCTCGGCGCCGGCCACGGTGGGGGAGAACGTTCGCTCTGCCGCCGAGGAGGCCCATGCCGGCGACGTCGTGATGCGCGCCGGTGAGGTTGTGGCTCCGGCCGGCGCCGGCCTGCTGGCAAGCGCCGGTTACGCGAGCGTGAAGGTCCATGCCGCTCCGCGCGTGGGCATTATCTCGCTGGGCACGGAGCTGGTCGCGCCGGGTGAGCTGCCGGCGCGCGGGCAGATTCGCGACTCCAACTCGTCGGCGTTGATGGCCGAGGCGCTCGATGCCGGCGCCGAGCCCGTGTTCTACGGCATTGCGCCCGACGATGAGCAGGCGATTGACGAGCTGGTTCATCGTGCCGTGCAGGAGTGCGACTTTGTCATTACGAGCGGCGGCGCCTCTTCGGGCGATTACGATTTCGTGACGGCGCTCGTCCGGCGCGAGGGCGAGGTGCTGTTTGACCGCATCTCGATGCGTCCGGGCAAGGCCATAACGTTTGGTCTGCTTGGGGACAAGCCATATTTGGGGCTTTCGGGCAATCCCGCGGCGGCGTATGTGGGCTTTGAGATGCTCGCCCGCCCGGCTATTCGCAAGATGCGCGGCTTTGCCGAGGGCGTGCGTCCCGTGCAGCAGGCGACGCTCACACACGGCGTGAAGAAGCGCCAGGACCGACGCTTCTTCGATCGCGCCACGGTTTTGCGCGACCCCGAGACCGGTGAGTTGTTGGTGACCGAGGCTAAGACGCAGAACTCGGCGCTGCTCGGCACGATGCAGCGGGCCAACTGCCTGCTGCGTATTGACGAAGGGCCGTGCGAGCTCAAGGCGGGGGATGTCGTGGACGTTGTGCGCGTCGACCTGCCCGAGGGAACGGTGCTATAGGAGGAACGCTATGGAGTTGAAGATATCGATCGTGACGTGCTCGGATACGCGCGACCTTGTCCAGGACGAGGCGGGCGCTGCCCTCGAGGAGCTCATCGTGGCGCAGGGCTGGACGGTCGCCTCGCATGTGGTCGTGCGCGACGACGCCAGCGAGATCGGTGATGCCATTGTGGAAGCCGCCGATGAGTGCCACGCCAATGTCGTGCTCACCTGCGGCGGCACGGGGCTTTCGATGCGCGATGTGACGCCCGAGGCGACGCGTGCCGTCTGCGACCGCGATGTGCCGGGTATTGCCGAGGCAATCCGTGCATACTCCATGACCAAGACGCGTCGCGCTATGCTCTCGCGCGCCGTGTGCATGCAGCGTGGGTATACGCTTGTCATCAACTTTCCGGGATCTACGAAAGCGGCCCGCGAAAGCTGGGAGGCTGTGAGCGACCAGCTGGAGCATGCGGCCCAAATGACGGCGGGCGGCGGGCACGCCAAATAAGCGCGCTACCTGCGGCGGAGCGACCTTACGGGCTGCTCCGCCTTTTTTATGCAGCGACAGTGCGGCCATCTCGGGGTTATCGGTAAAAGAAACTTATTGGACGAGAAATCATTATCACAAACATTATTCGCGTAGAAGTATAATCTAATAACAGAATAAAGCCTGCGGCGGGGTGCCCGGGCATAGCGTTCGGAAGGGTTGAACATGTTCGATATGGTTTCTCGCCGCGGATTCGTCTCGCTTTCTGCTGTCGCCGCTGCCGGCCTTGGTCTTGCCGGCTGCTCGGGCAGCAAGACGTCCGAGCCGGCCGGATCCGATGCCGGTTCTGCTAAGGCATCTTCCAAGAAAGCTGTCGAGCTGCAGGTCTTTGCCGCCAACTCGCTCGAGAAGGCTCTGCCCGAGGTTCAGGAGCTTTACACCGAGCAGACCGGCACCACGTTTGCCGACACGCAGTTTAAGGCGTCTGGCGACCTTGTCGAGCAAATGCGCGCCGGTGCTGCCGTCGACGTGCTTATCACGGCCTCCAAGGGCACCATGGACGACGCCGAGGCCGCTGAGCTCGTCGACACCGACATGCGTGAGGACATGTTCGTCAACGACCTCGTGATTATTCGCGCCGAGGGCTCCGACACCAAGGTCGAGGCCATCGCCGACGTCGCGAATCTGGACGGCAAGATCGCCATCGGCGACGCCAAGACCGTTCCCGCCGGCAAGTACGCCAACCAGGCCCTGGCCTCCGTGGGCCTCTACACCGGCACCGAGGGCGACGACGGCGAGTATGCTCCCGAGATCGCCGACAAGGTGGCTTTGGCCGACAAGGTCGGCACTGCTGCCGCCTACGTCTCTACGGGCGACTGCGTGGCTGGCTTTGTCTATAGCTCCGACATCTTCCGCTACGACGGTATCGAGGAGGCCTTCGTGTGTCCCGAGGACTCGCACAAGCCCATCGTGTATCCCGGCGCTGTCGCCGATAGCTCCGAACACGCCGACGAGGCTAAGGCGTTTATCGACTTCTGCCTGACCAACAAGAAGGCTCAGAAGATTTGGGCTAAGTACGGCTTTGAGCTTTCCGAGTAGTGCGGCTTGGCGCGATAATTCCATCGTTTTGTGTTTCACTCCGTCCTTGTATTCGCTTGGAGCTTTTCGTGCTTAATAGATTCCGCATGCTTGTCGCCTGTGCTTTGACCTTCGCGCTTTGCTGGGTGCCGGGATTTGCGTTTGCTGGGGACGCTGAGGACGGGGCCCAGGTTGCTGCGATCGCTCATGGGCTTTCCTATGGGATCGAGGGTTTTGAGCGGTTGGCCAAGGGGACCGCTCGTGCCATGGAGGGCCAGCCTGAGGGCTACCGGTTTCCCGTTAACGAGGACGTGGACCTTGTAGTGGCGCCTGCTGCCGATCGCGTTGTGGTGTGGATATCGCCCAAGGCGGTCGAGAAGTTTGGTTTGGATCCGCAGGACAACGAGTGCGTATCGGGTCTCAAGGCCCTCGTCTGTGAGCTCGACAGCGCAAACTGCATGGGAGGTGCGCAGCTGGGGGACGTGGATCTTCCCTGGTATGTTACGGCGGAAACAACGTTTGATGCCGGCGGGTATACCTATGGCTTTGACGAGCGCGGTGCGGATGGGGACCGCTATGTGGTGATTGCATCAGCCTCGGGTGATGCCAAGGGCGGCGCGCGTTGGCTTGATAGTGCTCAAATGGTTGAAGCATCGTCTGTCGTGTTGCGGGATGAGCAGGCCCCCTTGACCTCTCTGGCCTCCTTTTTGGGCGGCATCGACTACCGTCCGTTTTGGGTGTCTATCAAAACGAGCGGCCTTGCCCTCGTTATTGCCTTTGCACTGGGCCTGTTTGCCGCATGGAAGACCATGGGTACTACGAGCCGTATCAAGGGCCTGCTGGACTCGGTCTTTACCGTCCCCATGGTGCTGCCGCCTACGGTCTGCGGCTTTCTGCTGCTTATGCTATTTGGCCGCTCGACCGGGGTGGGCCAGTGGCTGATCGCGCACGGCGTCTCGATCGTCTTTACGTGGCCCGCGGCGGTGATATCTGCCGTGGTGGTGTCGTTTCCCCTGGTCTACCGTACGGCGCTCGGTGCCTTCGAGAGCCTCGACACGCAGATGCTCGACGCCGCGCGAACCTTGGGATGGCCCGAACGTCGCATCTTCACCAAGCTTATGATGCCGCTTGGTTGGCCCTCGATTGCCGCCGGCACGGTGCTCGCCTTCGCGCGTGCCATGGGCGAGTTTGGCTGCACCCTGTTCTTTGCGGGCAACTATGCCGGCATTACCCAGACCATCCCCATCGCCATCTACTTTGAGTGGATGGGCGGCAACACGTCGGTGGCTCTCTTTTGGGTTGTCGTCGTGATCGCCTTTAGCTTCTTGGTCATCCTGTTTATCAACATGTACACGGCGCACTCGCAAAAGTATCGCGAGCGGGGCCTTTCCCGCGCGGAGCGCAAGCAGGCCAAAGATTTCGCCGGACAGGGCGATTCGCTCGACCCAGTCGGCGGCGATGCGCTGCGCATCGATCGCGAGGCGTTGGCCGAGCTTATGCGCGATGACACGGTCGCAAAGGGAGGTCGATAGGCCATGTCGCTCGTTCTGGATATAAAAAAGCACTATCCCGGGTTTATACTCGACATGCAGCTTGAGGCCGGCGAGGAGCGCGTGGCGTTGCTCGGTGCCTCGGGTTGCGGCAAGAGCTGCACACTTCGCTGCATTGCCGGTGTGGAGACGCCCGACGAGGGCAAGATCGTCGTCAACGGCGTGACCTTTTTTGACTCGGCGGCGGGCATCAACCTGTCGCCACAGGCGCGCAAATGCGCCCTGCTGTTCCAAAACTATCAGCTGTTTCCTAACATGACGGTGGCCGATAACGTATGCGCCGGTGTAAAGGATGCGGGCGACGCCGCCGCACGCAAAAAGCTCGCCGAGCGCTATCTGAGCATTTTCGGTCTAGCCGATTTTGCCGACCGCTACCCCGCGCGCCTTTCGGGCGGGCAGCAGCAACGCGTGGCGCTTGCCCGTATGGTGGCGGCGCATCCGGGCATCTTTATGTTCGACGAGCCCATGAGCGCGCTCGATTCCTATCTTAAGAGCGCACTCGAGCAGAACATGCTCGACCTGTTCGACGTCTGTAACCGCACCGTGCTCTACGTGAGCCACGACATCGACGAGGCGTGCCGCCTGTGCCAGCGCATCTGCGTGATGCACGACGGGCATGTTGAGGAGACTGGCTCCGTTGAGGATGTGGTCCGCCGTCCGCAGACGCTGGCGGCGCTGCGCCTGACGGGCTGCAAGAACACAAGCCGGGCGCGCAAGATCGGCGACGAAGAAGTTGAGGCCCTCGACTGGGGCATGACCTTTAACGTGGGTCGCGAGATTCCCGATGACGTGGCGTACCTGGGTATTCGCGCAAGCTACTTCCATGTTGACAATCGCGCTGAGCGGGGCCGCAACAGCTATGACTTGCACGTGGCCCGCGTGAGTGATTCGCGCTTTGAGCGGCTGGTGTTGCTGGACGTGCCGCGCGTCGATGCGCCCACGCGTCTGCAGTGGAAGGTCAACAAGGTGGGCATGCCTGTCGACGCGCTGCCGCAAGCAGGCGAGACGCTGCGAATGCATTTTGATGCCAGCAGGATCCATTTGGTTTGTCGATAGCGCCGGGTAATGCCGTCGGGGATATAAGCCTCGGCGGCTTTGTCTTGCCGCTCGCCGAATGAGGGACGACAAACTCTTACCAATCAAGATAATTTTTTATTAAACGACGACGCACGACGCTGTCGTACGAATGTCAACGGTGTTCGTCTGGACGATGACCGTTGATATAGTTGACCTTAACTTGTAAAGGAGGGTGCGCACATGCCGCAGACGACATACATTCGCCGCGTTGCCGCGCGTGCCCTATATATAGCTCGGAGTCGCATATGAGCAGGTATGTTCACGGCTCCGGGAGAGACGACGAACAACTAAATAATCGACCGCAAAGCAGGTTCCCTAAAATTCCGGGTTTAGGCGCGGCTGGGTTTTCGCCACCCACCGTGCAGCAATACCGTAGCTATTCAATTTTGGTTCGAGAGGGGAACCGTCATGGCTGAAGAATTCGATTTCCATCCGATGTGGGAGAGCCTCGGCATGAATCTTGCCGACCACGACATGCTGCTGGGCGCCGTGGGTCAGATGTACGGCGATATGTTTCTGATGCAGCACAATCGCCCCAAGTCCACGTCCTACCTGGACTTTGTGGCCACCAACATCCATAGCGGCCGTATTAAGGAGATGCTCGACAAGAAGGAGGCCGGCGAGGCCACCAAGATCGTCGGTTCGTTCTGCGTGTACGTGCCCGAGGAGATCGTACTTGCCTGTGACGGTATTCCCGTGGGCCTGTGCTCGGGTGCCGATTGGGCAACCGATAAGGTCGAGGAGCACCTGCCGCGCAACACCTGCCCGCTTATCAAGAGCTTTGCCGGCTTTAAGCTGGGCGAGGTCTGCCCCTACATTGAGTCGAGTTACCTGGTGGTAGGCGAGAACACCTGCGACGGTAAGAAGAAAGCCTACGAGTTCTTTGCCACGCAAAAGAACATGTACGTCATGGATATTCCCAACGTGCACGACGAGTCGACGCTCGTGACCTGGAAGGCCGAGGTCAAGAAGCTCGCCGCCAAGATCGAGGACGAGTGCGGCGTCAAGATTACGCCCGAGGGCCTGAAGGCTGCCATCCACGCCGTCAATGAGAAGCGCCGCGCCCTGCAGCGCCTCGCTGCGACCCGCGCTGCCGACCCTGCGCCCATCAGCGGTCTCGACAGCCTGCTGACCGTTCAGGCCGCCTTTATGGACGACACACCGCGTCTGACCGGAGCCATCAACGATATGGCGGCTGAGTGCGAGCAGCGTGTCGAGGCCGGCGAGGGCGTGGCACCCAAGGGGACCAAGCGCATCCTGTACACCGGTACGCCCATGGCCGTGCCCAACTGGAAGCTGTTCAACCTTATCGAGAAGGCCGGCGGCGTTGTGGTAGGCGAGGAGTCCTGCACGGGCTCGCGCTACTACAAGGACCTGGTCGACGAGTCCGGCGAGACGGTCGACGAGATGCTCGACGCCATCGCCGAGCGCTACTTTAAGATCAACTGCGCCGTCTTTACGCCCAACGACCAGCGTATGAAGGATATTGTCCAGATGGCCAAGGACCTGCATGCCGACGGCATCGTCGACGTGGCCCTGCAGTTCTGCACGCTTTACGAGATGGAGTCGTTTGTCGTTGAGAAGGCCGCCGAGGAAGCCGGCATTCCGTTTATGCACATCACGACCGACTACGCCGGCGAGGATGCAGGCCAACTGCAAACCAGGATCGAGGCTTTCTTGGAAACCATTTAGGGGTATCCGTTCCGGCGGCTTCCCCAGGCACCCGATCTTGCCGTTCAAACCGTCGCTTACGTACCAAAATACGCGGCGTTCCTCTTTCACGGCAACCTCGGGCTCCTGGGAAAGCCGTTTCCTCGGTTGGTCAAAAGGTTTGTTAAGGAGTTATATGTCGGAAAATATTGAGCAGCCGTTGCCGCGCACGTTTGAGGAGTTCAACGAGCAGCGCAAGGCGGCGTTTATTCGTGTCAAGGATTACAAGCAGGCGGGCAATCGCCTGGTCGGCTTTTTGTGCAGCTATACGCCGCTCGAGATTATCGATGCCGCGGGGGCCGCAAGTGTCGCTCTGTGCGGTACGTCCGATGAGGTGATTCCCGAGGCCGAGAAGGTGCTGCCGGCAAACCTCTGCCCGCTCATCAAGTCGACCTACGGCTTTGCCTACTCGCAAAAGTGCCCGTTTACGTACTTTAGCGACATGATCATCGGCGAGACCACCTGCGACGGCAAGAAGAAGATGTACGAGCTACTCAACGAGCTCAAGCGCACGCACATTCTGCATCTTCCGCAGGGTCGCGATCGTGCCTACGAGCGTGAGGGCTGGTACGAGGAGTGCCGTCTGCTTAAGGAGGAGCTCGATAACTTCTACGGTATTACGATCACCGATGACGACCTGCGCGCCGCTGTCCGTCGTCGCAATCGCCTGCGTGCCGCCCAACTCGAGATGTTTGCGCTGCAGGCCAACCAGCCGGCGGCCATGAGCGGCGTCGACCTGATGAGCACCATGTTTGCCGGTACGTTCAGCTTTGATATCGAGGCCTATACGCAGCAGCTGGAGCAAAAGGTTGTCAAGCTGCGCGAGGCCTACGACGCGGGCGAGCGCCCGGTTGCGGCGGATGCCAAGCGCATTCTGATCACCGGTTGCCCGGTGGGCGGTGTGATCAACAAGATCGGTCGCACCATCGAGTCCAACGGCGGTGTGGTCGTGTGCATGGACGACTGTTCGGGCGAGCGCGCGGCGGCCATGATGGTCGACCCGGACGCGCCCGATATCCTGCGCGCCATCGCCGACCGCTATCTGGATATCAACTGCTCGGTCATGACGCCCAACGACGGTCGTATGGAGAACATGCTGACCATGTGCGAGAAGTACCATGTCGATGGCGTGGTAGAGAGCGTGCTACAGGCCTGCCACACCTTCAACGTTGAGAGCACGCACATGCAGGAGGCCGTCGAGGGTGCGGGTATTCCGTACATGAAGATCGAGACCGACTACAGCAATGGCGACATGGGCCAGATCGAGACGCGCATCGCCGCCTTTATCGAAACCCTGTAGGTGACTGTATGTGACAAAGGGACTGGCCCTTTGTTACACGTGAGGGAGGATGCCAAGGCGCCTGAACGCGCCGCTACCTTTGATGTTTAGATTGGGAGAGAGCCATGATAGGGATCGGGATTGATATCGGGTCTACGGCGGCTAAGGCTGCTGTGGTCGACGGGGAGGGTTCGGTGGCGTGGACGTGCGTGCAGCCAACCGGGTTCTCCTCGGTCGATGCTTCCGAGCGGCTGCGCGAGGCACTGGCAGCGGCCGGCTATGACGTGGCTGCCGACGACGTGCGCGTGATCGCGACCGGCTACGGCCGTGTCGCCGTGCCCTATGCGCATAAAGTCGTTACCGAGATTACCTGCCACGGTACCGGTGCCGTGCGTCTGTTTGGCGACCATGGCACCGTGGTCGATGTGGGCGGCCAGGACACCAAGGTCATCCAGCTTAAAGGAGGCCGCGTGGCAAAGTTCGCCATGAACGACAAGTGCGCTGCCGGCACGGGGCGCTTTTTGGAGATCATGGCCGACCGCCTAGGCATTTCCCAGCAGCAGATGGCCGACCTGGCGTGTTCCGGCGAGCCCACCAAGATCAGCAGCATGTGCACCGTGTTTGCCGAAAGCGAGGTTATCAGCCTGATCGGTCGCGGTGAGCCGCGCGAGAACATTGCGCGTGGCGTGATCGACAGCGTGGTTTCGCGCGTGGCGACCATGGCCGGGCAGGCCGCGGGCGCCCCGTACTACCTGACCGGTGGCCTGTGCGAGAACGCCTTCGTGGTGGAGCGGTTGGGCGAGCTACTGGGGTCGCCGGTCACCACCTCGCCCCAGGCCCGCTTTGCCGGTGCCATTGGCGCGGCGATTCGTGCGCGGGCGCTCAATTAATGCATCCGCCGTCGGCTCGCATTCATGCGTATACTGGGAGAAAATGATTGACCGAAGAGAGGAGGTATCGATGGCTGACGATCAGATTAAGCTCACGTCTATGACTGCCGCGAGCGGTTGAGCCGCTAAGTTGGCTCCTGGAGCCCTCGCCCAGGTCCTGGGCGACTTACCCAATGTGCATAACGACAACCTGCTCGTGGGGTTCGATACCTCCGACGATGCGAGCGTCTTCCGCGTAGGGGAGAACCTGGGCCTCGTGCAGTCCATCGACTTCTTCCCGCCGATGGTCGACGACCCGTTCCTGTTTGGCCAGATCGCCGCAGCCAACTCGCTGTCGGACATCTACGCCATGGGCGGGCGGCCGAGCCATGCCATGAACCTGCTTTGCATACCCAGTTGTCTGGGCGTTGAGGTTGCCGGTCAGATTCTGGCGGGCGGCGCCGATAAGTGCGTCGAGGCGGGTTGCTCCATCGCGGGCGGCCACACCATCAACGATGACGAGCCCAAGTACGGCCTGTCCGTGAGCGGCTTTGTCACGCTCGACCGCATGCTCGCCAACAGCGGCGCGCGCGTGGGCGATGTCCTGCTGCTGACCAAGGCGATCGGTTCGGGCATCATCACCACGGCCATTAAGGGCGAGCTCATCGAGCAGGACGAGGCCGCAGCCATGTTTGACTCGATGCGCACCCTCAACGAGGCCCCGATCCGTTTGGCCGAGGGGCTCGAACTTCACGGCTGTACCGACATTACGGGCTTTGGCCTGATCGGGCACGCGTGCGAGATGGCCGAGGGCTCGGGCGTGCAGGTTGAGCTTGCGTCGGGGGCGGTGCCGCTCTTTGACCAGGTACTCGACATGGCGCGTCTGGGCATTATCCCCGCGGGCTCCTACCGCAACCAGGACTTCTTTGGCCCGCGTGTGGCTGCCGACGAGGACCTGGAGCCGGGCATGTTGAATGCGCTGTACGATCCGCAGACCTCGGGCGGCTTGCTCATCGCGGCACCTGCTGCCGATGTGGATGAGCTTGCGCGCCGTCTGCATGCCGAGGGGCGCGTTGCCGCCACAATCGGGCGCGTGTGCGAGACGGTGCCAGGCGGTCCCGCCGTCCACGTTGTTCGCTAGCCCGCACGTTTATGTAACTGTTTCCCGTTCTCTAGAACGGTTCTTTCGAAAGGAATTTGCTATGTCTACCAAGATTGAAGTCAATGCCATGGGCGATGCCTGCCCGCTGCCCGTCGTCAAGACGCTTAAGGCGCTCAAGCAGCTCGATGGCGAGGGTGCCGTGGTGACCTCGGTCGATAACGAGACCGCCGTCAAGAACATCTCCAAGATGGCGCAGGAGAAGGGCTGCACGGCCTCGGTCGAGAAGATCTCGGACGCCGAGTGGCACGTGACTGTCGCGATCGCCGGTGCCGTGGCCGTTGCGGACCCCGAGCAGGATGGCGCTGCCTTCTGCGACGCCAACGCCGGCAAGGGCAAGCTCGTCATTTCCGTCTACACCGACTGTATGGGCCGTGGCGACGACGAGCTGGGCCACAAGCTCATGAAGGCCTTCATCTTTGCCGTGACGCAGCAGGAGGAGCTGCCCGCGACTATGCTGTTCTACAACGGTGGTGCCAAGCTCACCGTAGAGGGCTCTCCGGTGCTCGACGACCTGAAGGGCCTGGCCGAGCAGGGTGTCGAGATTCTCACCTGCGGTACCTGCCTCGACCACTATGGCATTAAAGACCAGCTCGCGGTGGGCGAGGTCACCAACATGTACGTGATCGTGGAGAAGATGGAGCAGGCCGTGCGCGTTGTGCGCCCGTAGCGTATTGGTTGGAGTTGCCATGAGGGAGAAGCGCCCGGCGCTTGTCATCACGTTTCCCACCACGGCGGCCGCCATGGGCTGCGAGTCCCTGTGCATCGAGCGCGGCCTTCCCGGGCGAACGATTCCCGTACCCGGGGAGGTCGCTGCCGGCTGCGGTCTGGCGTGGAAGGCGTTGCCTGCCGATGAGGAACTGCTGCGCGGCGAGCTTGCCGCAGCAGGCATTCCCACCGAGGGCTATACCGTGATTGATATGTGGGAGGTCGTGCGATGATCTACCTGGATAACGCGGCGACGACCATGCACAAGCCGCAGGCGGTCATCGATGCCGTGACGCAGGCGATGTGCTCGCTCGGCAATGCCGGGCGCGGCGCCACGTCGGGTGCGCTCGATGCGGCGCGTACCATCCACGGCTGCCGCGCCAAGCTTGCGCGCCTTTTGGGTTGCCCGAGGGCGGACCATGTGTGCTTTACGCCCAACTCCACCGCGGCGCTCAACACCGTCATCAATGGTGTGGTGCGCCCCGGCGACCGCGTGGTCACGACGGTGCTCGAGCACAACTCCGTGCTGCGTCCGCTCAACCGCCTGGCAGCGGAGCGGGGTGTGACCGTTGAGCATGCGGGTTGCGATGCGAGCGGCGTGCTCGACTACGACGAGCTCGAGCAGCTGGTCACGCCGGGTACGCGTGCCGTGGTGGTGACGCATGCCTCCAACGTGACCGGCAACGCGGTCGACATTGCGCGCGTAGCGGCCATGGCCCATGCGGCCGGTGCGCTGGTGATCGTCGATGCCTCGCAGTCTGCCGGCACGGCGCATATCGATATGCAGGCCATGGGGCTCGACGTGGTGTGCTTTACCGGCCACAAGGGGCTCATGGGTCCGCAGGGGACCGGCGGCCTGGCCGTGGCAGAGGGCATTGACGTGGCGCCCTGGGCCATGGGCGGCACGGGCGTGCACAGCTTCGACCCACTGCAGCCGCTTGAGTGGCCCACGCGTCTTGAGGCGGGCACGCTCAACGGCCACGGTATCGCCGGCCTTTCCGCTGGTCTCGACTTTATCGAGGCCCAGGGTGGGGTGGAGACGATTGCAGCTCGCGAACGCTCGCTTGCCGAGCGTTTCCTCGCCGGTGTTCGCGAAATCCCCGGCATTGCGCTCTACGGTGCGTTTGACCAGCCCGTGCGCTCGGCGATCGTCTCACTCAACGTGGGCGAAATCGATTCGGCCGAGATCTCGGACGCGCTCATGCAAGGGTGGGGGATTGCCACGCGCCCCGGTGCCCATTGCGCTCCGCTCATGCACCGCGCGCTCGGGACCGAACGCCAGGGTGTCGTTCGCTTCTCGTTTGGGTATTTCAACACGGACGAGGAAGTCGACGCCGCGATTGATGCTTTGCGCGATTTAGCCTGCTAAGGCTGCTAGACCGTTTATACTTGCGGGACGGGTGTTTTTGCCCGTCCCGTTTTTGTTTCAACCCGAAAGGTGTGTCTATGGCCTCATCCGCGCCGCGCGGTCTGCGCTCTGACCATGTCGTCACCGTCGGCATCGCCCTATTCTCGATGCTCTTTGGCGCCGGCAACCTCATTATTCCGCCACTGCTGGCGCTGCAGGCAGGTTCTGCCACGCCGGTCGCCATGCTCGGCTTTCTCATCGCCGCCATCGGCCTGCCCGTCATGGGCTTTATCGCCGTGGCGCTTGCCGGAACGGCGCGCGAGCTTGCCGGCCGCGTGCACCCCAAGTTCGGTGAGTTCTTTGTCGCGGCGGTGTATCTGGCCATCGGCCCGTGCCTGGCCATTCCGCGTACGAGCTCCACGGCCTTCGAGATGCTGGTGCCGCTGCTGCCCGAGGGCGTCTCGCTCGGCACGGCTCGCCTGGTGTTTGCCGTCGGTTTCTTTGTCGTCGCGTTTGCGCTCACGCTGCGTCCGGGCGTTATCACGCGCGTGCTCGGCCGCATTACGGGCCCCGCGCTCATTGCGCTCATCGTGCTGGTCGTGGGTGCTGCCGTGATCTCGCCGCTGGGACCGGCTGCCGCGCCTCAGGCTCCCTACGATGCAGGCGCCGCCGTACAGGGCTTTCTGACTGGCTATCAGACCATGGACCTGCTTGCGTCGCTCGCCTTTGGCATCATCATCGCCGAGACCATCCATGAGCTGGGCGTTACCGATGACAAGCGCGTGGCCTTCGAGATTTCGCGTTCCGGTGTGATTGCCGGCGTGCTCATGGCCATTATCTACTGCGGCCTGGCGCTTGCCGGCATGCAGCTCGGCACGGTCATGCCCGATGCCACTAACGGCGCCGCCATCCTCGCCCGCTCTGCCTCCATGCACTTTGGCCTTGTCGGCACGGTCGTGGTCTTTGCGATCTTTTTCCTCGCCTGCATGAACGTGTGCATCGGCCTCATCAGCTGCTGCTCGCGTTACTTCTGCGAGACGTATGTGGTCGAAGGGGGAGCGGAGGCTTCCGATGAGGCTATGCGCCGTCCCTTTGCGATTCTCGCCTTTGTGTTCGCGGCGTTTTCGTGCGTGCTCTCCAACGTGGGCCTCGACATGATCCTCATGTTCTCGGTGCCCATGCTCAACGCCTTGTATCCCGTCGCCATCGTGCTGGTACTGATGGGCCTGGTGCACGGCTTTTGCGACGCTCATCCGCAGGTGTGGGTCTGGGTCGGCGGCGTGGTTGCCGTTCAGAGTGTGATCACCTCGGTTCGCGACGCGTTCTTTGCGGGCGCGTGGCTGCCGTTCGATGCATTGCCCCTGGCGGATATCGGTGCCGCGTGGGCGCCAGTCGCCGTGGTGGCGTTTGTGATCGGCCTGGCCCATAGCCAGTTTGTCGCACATTCGAGGAGCTAGGGTATCGTCGCTTGCACAGGCGCGAAGTCTCCCCTATAATTTCCTTCGCTTTGGGACACGCAAGGTTTAGACCTTAGCTGCTCAACACCTTCGGGACGTGGCGCAGTTTGGTAGCGCGCCTGCTTTGGGAGCAGGATGTCGCAG
>CABUXM010000029.1 GCA_902495545.1 uncultured Collinsella sp.
CCTCGTGTACTATCGTGAGGAGCGGATCAAGAAGTCCCTCGGGTGGCTGAGCCCGATGGAGTACCGCAGGAAGCTTGGATACGCCTAGGCGCGGTCCAAGAAATCGTCCGCACCCCCAAGTCTATCGAAATTACTTCATTTCGTCTGAAAATTGAGCCAAATTAGCGTACATCTGTTGCGTAAAATGAGCAAAAATGGCTTCGTGAAATGTCTCTATTTTCGTGCCAGTACTCATATTTGCCGCTTTTTGACCACAGGGGCATCTACCGCGCGAAATCGATAGGTCAAATCTGCCAAAACGGCCCATAACAAAAAGCTCCCATTGCTGGGAGCTCTTTCAATCAATGGTGCGGGCGAAAGGACTTGAACCTTCATGGGGTTGCCCCCATACGGACCTGAACCGTACGCGTCTGCCAATTCCGCCACGCCCGCGTGCAGGAATTAGAATAACGGAGCGCCACCACGAACGCAAGAACTATTTTTGAAAAAGTTTGCAGGCATTCTCCCAAGCGGCTTGCGCGATTGTTTCGGCGTCCTCACCAGTGCGATCGACACGGTCGTTAACCAGCGCGTTTGCCGTAATGGAGATCATTGCGGGCTCGCATTCAAGACCGCGGATGGGCTCCGGAGCCATATACGGGCAATCCGTCTCGAACAAAATTCGATCGAGTGGGGTTGCCGCAAATGCCTCGCGCACGTCGTCGTTGCGCTTAAAGGTGGCCGCACCACCATAGGCGATATAGCAGCCCAGCTCCACAAAGCGCTCCATCGTGGCGCGGTCCTCGCCAAAGCAGTGCAGCACACAACCGGCCTGGGGCACGCCCACCTCACGAAGCACGTTGTACGCATCAACGTGCGAGGTGCGCTCATGGTCCGTGTCCTCGTGACGCAGATGTAGCTCCACCGGCACGTTACGGCACACGGCAAGCTCGAGCTGGCGCGCCATGCAGTCAATCTGCACGTTATGGGGTGCCGGCGCGATATCGTCGTCATAGTCCATGTGGTAGTCCAGGCCGATTTCGCCAATACCGGCGCATAAGGGATCATCGAGTGCGGCAACGACCTGTGCGTGAACGTCGTCGGCATAGTCCGGCGCGCCATACGGATGCACGCCGGCAAGATACTTGATCTGCGGGATATCCTGCATCGGCAGAATTTCGCGCACGAGCCAGTCGCTATAGTCCGTCACGCTGCGTTTGTCAGCGATGGGGTCGAGCATCGTCACCAACAGGTCGACGCCCGCGGCTTTGGCGCGCACGAGCGTCTCAGGCACATCCTTGCCCCAGAACGAAAGCAGATGTGCATGCGTGTCGGCAAGCGGCGCCAAGGGCACGGGACAAGCAACCGTCTTCTTTTTCTTGGTAAACGTCACACGTTCGGCATTAGGCATCATGGATTAGCTCCTGGGCCAGACGGACAAAGTCAGCAACATCAAGCGTCTCGGCGCGCGTGGTGGGTGCAATACCGCAAGCCTCAAAGGCAGCATCGAGCACGTCCTTGGCAAAGCCGTTGGCGCTCATGGAATTGCGGATGGTCTTGCGACGCTGAGCAAATGCAGCATCAATCACGCGGGCCACAAATTCGCGATCGAGCCCCTCGGGCACCACGCCGTCAACACGGTCGATACGCACGACGGCCGAGTCCACGTGCGGCGCCGGCATAAAGCAACGCGGCGGCACCTCAAAGCGACCCGTCACCTGCGCATACAGGCCGAGTTTTGCCGTGTAGCCGCCATAGGTCTTGTTACCGGGCGTTGCGGCAATGCGATCGGCAACCTCCTTTTGAACCATGACGACAGCGCGCTTAAGCGCGGGCATCGTCTGGAAGAACTGAAGGATGATCGTCGCCGCCACGTTATAGGGCAGATTCGCGACAAACACCGTGGGTTCACCACCGGCGGCCTGCTCAATCTGCTCCGACGTCACCTTGAGCGCATCGCCCATGATAAAGCGGAAGTTGGCATAGTCGGCGGCGTGGGCATCGAGCACCGGCTCAAGCTCGGGATCGGCCTCAATGGACGTAACGCACGCCGCTTCCTGCAGCAACGCAAGTGTCAACGTACCGCAACCCGGACCCACCTCGAGTACGCGCTCGTCACCTGCAAGCTCGGCAAGCTCGCAGATACGTTCGATCACATGATTGTCGATCAGGAAGTTTTGGCCCAGGCGATGCTTGGTCGCAAGGCCAAACTCCTCTAGCAGCTCCCTAGTTGCCGTGGGGTTTGCCAAAGGCGAAGTTGTCATGGTTGCCTCCTTAACATGGTGGCTGCATCGTAAAGTAAAAGGGCATGGACCGTTGCGGCCATGCCCTTACCGTTACACAGCAAATTGCCGATATGGCACTCGCGCGGTCTCTACGCCAGACGCGGGAACAGCGGATCGCCCTTCTCGACGGGCTGACCACCAGCAAGCAGGCCCCAAGCGCAAATGCCCTTGAGGTCGTCGCTCGCGGCCTCGTCCTCGCAGGACAGGCGGCGCAGAGCCTCGGCAGAAGTCTGGGGCATGAGCGGCATCAGCAGGTGAGCGGCAATGCGGATGGCCTCGAGCAGGTTGTAGATCACAAACGCCAGCTCGTCAGCCTTGGCCTCGTCCTTGGCAAGTGCCCAAGGCTCGGAGTCCTCGATGTAGTGGTTGGCGGCATGGATGAGCTCCATGACCTCGTCCTTGGCTCCGCCGTAATCGAGCACGTCCATCTTGGCCATGTAGCGCTCGACCAGGCCATCGGCGATCTTTGCCAGCGGGTTGTCGAACGCATCGAACGATGCGGGCTTGGCGGGCGCGCAACCATCAAAGTACTTGCCGCTCATGTTGAGCGAACGCGAGATAAGGTTGCCCCAGCTGTTGGCCAGGTCGGCGTTGTAGACCTGCTCCATGCGATCGAAGCTGATGGCACCGTCGGTGCCGGGGACGACGTC
This sequence comes from uncultured Collinsella sp., assembly GCA_902495545.1. Classification (GTDB taxonomy): domain Bacteria; phylum Actinomycetota; class Coriobacteriia; order Coriobacteriales; family Coriobacteriaceae; genus Collinsella. The sequence continues at coordinate 2,915 of CABUXM010000029.1, forward strand.
GGTCATAAAGTAGTAGCGATAGCCCTCGACGCCCAACATGTCGATAACGTCCTGCGGAGCGATGGCGTTGCCGCGGCTCTTGGACATCTTCTCGGCCTTGCCGGTCTCGGCATTGCGCACGGTCAGGAAGCCGTGGGCAAAGACATGCTCGGGCAGGGCCTCGCCGATGGCCATGAGCATGGCGGGCCAAATGACGCAGTGGAAGCGGATGATGTCCTTGCCCACGATGTGGAACTGCGCGGGCCAGCGATAGGCCAGCTCGGCACGCGCCTCGTCGGTGTCGACACCGTAGCCGACGGCCGTCATATAGTTGAGCAGCGCATCGAACCACACGTAGGTCACGTGACCCTCGTCAAACGGGACCTGAATGCCCCAGTCAAAGCTCGTACGGCTCACGGAAAGGTCATTAAGGCCGCCCTCGACAAAGCTACGTACCTCGTTCATGCGGAACGCAGGCTCGACAAAGTCGGGGTGCTCGTCGTAAAGCTTGAGCAGCTTGTCCTGGAAAGCGGAAAGCTTAAAGAAGTAGGACTCCTCCTGCACGCGCTCAAGCGGACGGTGGCAGTCGGGGCACAGGTGCTGGCCGACGCTGCCGTACTCCTCGTCGCCCTTCTGGACCTGCGTATCGGTGAAGTAGGTCTCGTCAGGCACGCAATACCAACCGTCGTAGCTGCCCTTATACAGGTAGCCGGACTCCTTCATGCGCTCCCACAGGTACTGCACGGCATGATGCTGGCGCGGCTCGGTGGTGCGGATGAAGTCGTCGTTGGAGATCTCGAGCTTGCTCCAAAGCTCCTTGAAGTGCGGAGCCTGGCTGTCGGTCCACTCCTGCGGCGTCATGTTGTGCTTGGCTGCGGCCTCGGCGACCTTCTCGCCGTGCTCGTCCATGCCGGTCAGGAACTTGACGTTATAGCCGGCGGAGCGACGATAACGGGCCTGAACGTCGGCGATGATGGTGGAATAAGCCGTGCCCAGGTGCGGATCGGCGTTGACGTAGTAGATGGGCGTCGTGATAAAGAACGAAGGCTTGCTTTGATCCATGGGGTTTGTCCTCCAGAAAAACGTTGCATACAGGGGATGATTCTAGCGCAAGGGCTGGATATCCTCCATCTATTGCATATCGAGCACCATGGCATAGACATCGCGCTTGCGGCGCGAATACTTCTGAGACAGGCGCTTGGCCACCGCAGAGGCGGGCTCCCCCTCCTCGAGCGCGGCGCGGATATCCTCGCGCAGGGCCTCGTCGGGATCCGCTGCCGCGGCGCCAACCGGCACGATACCGGCCTCCTCATCCTCGCTCGGCGGCGCGATGACCAGCGCAATCTCGCCCTTTACCTCGCCGCGAGCACGCAGCTCCTCGGCAAGCTGAGCAGCGGGCCCGCGCAAGACCTCCTCGTGCAGCTTGGTGAGTTCGCGGCAGACGGCAACCTCACGCTGGGGAAAGACCTCCGCCACGGCCTCGAGCGTCGCCACGATGCGATGTGGAGACTCGTAGAAGATGAGTGCGCCGGGCACCACGGCAAGGCGCTGTAAACGGCGCACGCGGTCGCCGTGCTTTCGGCCCAAAAAGCCCTCGAAGAAAAAATGCTCGCAGGGAATGCCGGACGAAACGAGCGCCGTGACGCAAGCAGAGGGCCCGGGAATAACTTCGACGGGCACATCGGCCTCACGCGCCGCCTCGACCAGCGCCTGGCCGGGATCGGACACGCTCGGCATGCCGGCGTCCGAGGCAAAGGCGAGGGTCTCCCCCGCCAGCAGACGGTCGACCAGGCCGGCGGCGCGGTTGGCGATCACATTCTCGTCGCAACGGACAAGCGGCTTGGAAATGCCCAGGTGCATCAGCAGCTTTGACGTCACACGCGTGTCTTCGCAGCAGATGACATCGGCAGCGGCAAAGGCTTCGCCAACGCGCGGGGACAGGTCGCCCAGGTTGCCGATGGGCGTGCCGACCACATAGAGTTTGCCCGTATGGGCGCTGTTTTGCGTCATATCAACCTATTCAATCATGCCGCGCTCGAGCGTACCGAGCGCCGCGCGGGCGTCCCATGCTGCAATGCGCTTCTCGGTCTTCCACGTTTGGAAGAACCAACCGGCAGCCGGCGCAAACGAAGCCAGCTGATTGGCGATAAACACGCGCTCGTAGGCATTGCGGCCTTCGGGCGTAACCGACGAGTTGGCAAAAATCGCCGCGCCCGACCATTCGCCCACCAGCACGGGGAACCCAGTCGAAATCGCTTCTTTAAGCTCGCGCTTGTTACGGGAAATCGCCGTCGTCAGCCCGCGGGGGCTCGTGATATCGAGCGCATACTCGTCGCGGTAATGGTACAGGTGAAGGTCCATGTAGACGTTCTTGTACTTGGCGCCGCGCATAAAATGCTTCCACTCGCTGGGATGCCCCGAAGACGAAAAGACGACGATCTTATCCTCGGGCATATACGAACGGACGAGCTCGTAGGCATCGCGATAGAAATTGCGCAGGTAGTGAGCCGGAATGCCATCCGTCATGGCAAAGAGACTCTTGCGGACACTCATCTGCGGCGTATCCAGCAGCTCAATGCCCAGCAGGCTCTCGGCCTCGCCGTAACGCTCGGCCAAGCGCTCGAGCACGTCGAGTGCGACATGGCGGCCGTTAGTGGACGAATGCCACTCGGCAACAGCCTCCGGCGTGGCGGGCGAATCGTTGGAATCGCCCTGGCCACCGGGCACAGTTGCCAGGTCAAGCAGCACGCGAATGTCGTACTTGGCAGCCCACTCAATCGCGCGGTCGATGTAATCGACAACCGAGATGTAGGAGGCATCGGACTCCTGTGAGCCAAAGGCATACCAAGGCACCGGCAGGCGCACGGCGTTGAGACCGATCTGCGCCATGCGACGGAAATCATCCTCGCTCACAAACGTCTCGTAATGACGGCGCATGCGCTCGTTATAGGCGGCGGTGCCCATGGCCTCCTGCAGCTCGGCCGCATTGGATGCACCGGTCGCCGCGTATAGCGACGGGGTCACCCAAGGCTCGGGAATAAACCAGCCAGAGAGATTAACGCCGAGTATCCTCTCCATCACTGCCCCCTTCGGATCGTGCAGGCCGAGCCTGCATCGTATTGCATAGGAAAAGTATCGTTTTGAGTATACCCGCGCGTGCGGACAGACGACCGAACGGTCTGTAAAGTGGCGCAAAAGCGGGAGGAATGTCTGAGCGGGCCCGAGATGGCGCGCCGAGATGTGCACGCACGTCGGAAGTACGCGCCGGAAAGCGCATCCCGTTCTGAGCGCGGGATCTGGGACGCAGTTTCCGCCAAAGACCGCAAAAGGAAAGCACATCCCATTCTGACGCCGGATTCCGGGTCGCGCTTTCCCAAGCGGCCTCAAAGCGGAAAACGCATCCCACTCTGAAGCCAAATTCCGGGACGCAGTTTCGCAGAGCCCTCGATAAAAGAAAAGGACCCCTTTGCAGAGGTCCTAGTCAATTCAAGGTGGCGGGGAAGGGAATCGAACCCCTGACACGAGGATTTTCAGTCCTCTGCTCTACCAACTGAGCTACCCAGCCATTTGAGGTGTGCCTTGTTTCAAGGCTTGATTAGTATAACCAAGGACGCGTTCCGGTCAACCGAGAATTTTAAAAAAGTTTTTGAGCACAGCCTCGGTTCTATAAATCGGCACGTCAGAGGCATCAGCCGGCAGCAAGAAGTTTTTCGCTCAGAGCCGCACGGGCAAACTCACTTGGCGTCATCCCCTCGGCAGCCGCCCGTCGACGAATGGCCTCCTTCATTCCCAGAGGAATCTTGACCGACAGCGTTGCCGTCCCCTCACCTGAGAGCGGGGGCCGTCCACGCACGATCCCACCAACGGTGTGTTCGCCATCCGGAAACTCTCCGCGCTCGTACGACTCGCACCACGCGTCAATCATTTCATCCGTTACAACCTGACCATTAGCGGCCGTATACGTCTTGCCCATCATCGACCCCTTTGCCGAGCTCGCTCGATCTCTTGCCAGAATTTCTTCTGAACCGGAGACAGGGCATGAATAATGAGCCATCCACGAATTAGTTCGACCGCAACAAGTTCCACACTTCGACCATCTGGAAGCCATCCAATGGCAAGCCATCTCGGCGGCTCGTCCTCCGACTCGCGGCGAATGCACTCAGTAACCGCGAACCAGGCACCAAGCCCCTGCTTTTCCGTCAAGTGTTTTTTGGCGTTCGGATGGATCTCAACATCCATGCATCTTCTCCTCCATCTTACCCAATTTCGTATGACGAAAGATCACTGTCGCCAATTCTTAAGCCGGCACGCGTTGGAGAGCAGGGGTCGAAACAATGATTGAAGGACGCTCTAGTACGGCCCAGGCGCCGGGGCAGGAGCACATACACCAGGGACGTACGTTTTCGTAGCGCGCGAGGATATTGCCGCGTGCATCGATGAAGGCGATGTCGATGGGATAGGCCATAAAACACGTATGGACCGAAGAGCAGCGTGGAAACGCCATGACGAGCGGCAGGCCGTTGGCGGCAACCGGACGCCGTCCCAGCATGCCGCGCAGGCGCACGACAAACGACTCCGCCACCACAAACTCGGCCGGCGTCCAACCCAGCCTATTGAGTGCCCGCGCGTAGGCGATGTAGGACGAGACCGCGGTCACATGACCACCCCCGGACGCCATGGATCGACCGTCACCGCGCGCTCGTGCGACAACGTTGTCGGCGCCCCCAGCGGAACGCCAGCGATGCTGAGAGAAGTCGGCCACGGCTCATAGTGCATGGTGCAGGTGTAGGTCCTAAACGTACCGGATAGGGAGAGCAGGCCACCATCCGATGCCTCCGCGCCTTGCTCGCTCGACACTTCGATCTGCAAGTCATAGCCTTCCATGGCATTCAGAATTTGAGTCTGAACCGTCGCCGAGGCATCGGCAGAGCTTTCATCACTCTCCCCCTCCGATGCCACGGCATGCGCTAGCACGATATCGGGCACCACGCGGTCGAAGCGCGCGACAGCGCTGGCAAAGACCATGACGTTGTACACGATGAGTGCCAGCACCAGCAAAACGGGCGTAACCACTGCCATCTCCACCGTCGCTTGGGCGCGCTCCTCGCGCAGACGCATGCGGATACTCATTACGACCCACCGCCCAGAGCGCCAACCAGCGTGGCGACATCGACGGTAAGTGGGATGGAACCGCCGCCGGGCAGAGGAATCTCCGCAAGCGTGAACACCGTACCGCTAATGGTGCGTTCGACTTGATATTCCAACGCCTCGCAAAGCGCCTTGGGATCGGTCACGCCCAACGGAATACTTCGCAGCTTGTCTTGCGCTTGAGAGAGACCGGCAATGTCAGACCCCGGACTCTTAATGACGTTGGCGGAATCGGTCAGCACCGGCTTTCGCAGGCGCAAGTCGCACGGTTCCAAACCCAGCGCCGCCACGGACGCCGAAACGGTATCGCCGAGCCACGATGCAATGGAGCCCAACGCGCCGCTGCCCCCTCCTAGGTCTTTAATCATCTCGTCCATAAGCTCGTCGGCCGAACCTTGGATGTCTCCGTATCCCACAAGCAGCCGTCCCCAAACATCCATGACGCCGTCGAGCACGCCGGCAACGCCGCCCGAGCGTTCCTTCAATGTCGAGAAAAATCGCGAAAGCACGTTGTTTTGCGCCGTCGCCTCATCGGGCGCCAACACCGCGGCAGAGATAGCACCGCGATCGCCGAGCCTGACTGCCGTGTTAAACGAAGAGTTGAGCTCATCGGGGCTCGAAATGGCACCCGAAACCGCAAAGGCGACCACGCCGTTGCGACCGGGCGGAGCGATACGCGGACGCTCGCCCGAAAGCTCCTTGATGGCCTGGTCAAACGCATTGCCTGCACGGTCGGCCTCGTCCTCGGTCTGACGCTCGAGCTCGAGCTCCTTGTTGCGGTATTCGACGTAGTCTTCCAGGGCCTCTTTGAACTTATCGAAGTGGTACTCGAAGCCGTTTTCGATAGAAGTCGAAGGCGCTGCAACGGCACCGAGCGACGAAACGCCAAAATGGCATCTGTTGCATCTGTCCTGCCCGTCATAATCAGCAACCGAGGCTAACCCGCCTGGCGACCCCTTCTTATAGTTGGGGCAACTCGTTCCGTAATGCAGATACGTCTTGCCATCGATGGCACTGGTTGGCCACGCCGCATCGGTATAGAGTTCCGTCGCTCGCACCTCGTCAGCGTTGCGCGGCAACAGCGGGATATGGGAAGTGACTGCATCTCCGTCCTCGGTTACATATGCACGATTGACCTCTGTACTCGCATAGGTGTAAAACGCCTTGCGCGCCGCCGACTCCGCCTTCGTCTCGACGCTTGAGCCCTGAGGCGCCTCGTTTGCAAGGCGCAAGCGGTAATAGGCCTTCGCGCGATCGAGCGCCACTTGCGGCTCCCATGTGACACTCGAGGCATAGTGCGGATTCTCAATATCCGAAAGCTTCGCCAAGCTCCTCGCGCGTTCCCACATGCACGAACAGCTTCCGATTGCGCCTCTGTCCGATCTACCGCAGTCGGCAAGCCAGGCGCGTTCCTTGGCCTTTGACGTTTTCTCGGACGCTTTCTTCAGTTCCTTGGCAGCATAGTCAAGGTCTTTTGAGGTGCTCTCGATGGTATCGGTCGAGATCTCTGACCCTTTGAGCGCAGCGAAGTCCGATTCGGATGTCCTGGGCACGGCAAGCGCCGTACCGGTATAGGTCACACTATCGGTATCCTGCGCCGACACCGCCTGCGTGGCACGCGCGGCAATCAGATACGGCAGAGCCGTCTCGATTTTCTGCAAGCCTTCCGATGCGCTTTTGGCAAACTTGTTGCGCGTTTTAATGATCTCAATCCCGGTGTCGACCATATTGCCGGCAACTGGTTCGGCACCTGGGATGAGGATGGCGACCAGGCCCGTCCCGATTGTGGCAAACCCCGCCAGCCCCAGACTCAAGATGCTCGCATCAACCACCGTGGCAGCCGTGTGATAGGACGACACTACGTTGGCACCCGCCAGCGCGCCGCTATCGGCCGCCACCTGGGTATCCCCGGCACGCGACATGCTCCATATCGCCGCGGTCGACGAAAACAACAACGTGAGCACCACTAGGATGACCACGGCAGAAGAAAGCGTGGTGTAGGCACCGTCTTCGATAAACAGGTCGATACCGGCGCGGCCCATAAAGCCGCCTCGCTTGCGATGGCAGCTCGGACGGCGCGTCAAAACGCATCTAGACCAGAAACGCTTAATCCCATGCAGCAATCCACGAATCATAATCTCCCTCCAGCCATTCGGGACGCGATTGATACGAGACATCGACCTTGAGCTCAACGTAGCCGCCCTCGGCGGTACCACCCATAGCCCGCGCAAACGCACCGATCACAGGCAACGGCTTGACCTCGCCGGAAACGGACACGGCCGAGACGCCACCCGCACCGGCCCGGCCAAGCTCGATATCCCACGACAACGGCCCGCCGGCATGAAAAATCGAAACGTTGGGCACCGCGGCAAGCCGGCGGCGGGTGAACTCCCTAAGATCGTCATCCTCCGCCGTCGTCGTGGTCATGAGCCGCGCGGTCTCGGCGGCGGCAGACTCCATGACCGCGCGCGTATAAAGCAGGCACACCGGTTGCAGCGCGAGAAGGATGAGCGTCAAAAACGTCGGCAGCAAAAAAGCGGCCTCGACCGTAGACTGCGCCCGGTCCTCGCGCGCGATATCAATACAACGCGATGTCCTTAGCACCTGCAGCGGCGTCGACAACCGATGTCGAGGTGACGCCGTGAGATGCCGCCCGCTCGACCAGCGCCGCCAAGCGCCCGTCGGCACCGGCACGCCAAAGCCCCGCGATCGCCAGCACGATGGAAAGCAGCGCCACCGTGACGATGGCGTATTCGACCGTCGCCTGGGCAGATTCCTCGCGCAGGACGTCATGCATTTCACGACCCCTCCTTTGAGTTCGATGCCTGCGGGCTCAGGCGGATCACGCGCAGGCGGCACGAGGCATCGCCGGCATCCGCAGCAACCGCCACCATATCGACCCAGCCACGTCCATCGCGCACGATGGCGCCCCATACGTTGCCCTTAATATCGAGATAGCCGCTCAGGGCGAGCTGGGCCGTTGGCACCTCGCGGTAGGCGCGTAACATATCCGCCGCTGCCTCGGTCATCGGTCGGTCCTCGGACCATGCAAGCCGGACCGCAATCGCGTTGTCCTCAGGCGAATCCGTCGCAGTGCCAGACCGCTTGTCGAGCGTCCGCAAAAAGGTTTGCGCCGTGACAGCGACATCCGAATCGTCCGCATCTCGCATCTCATCTTTTTGAGACGCCACCGCCGAATCTGAGCCCGAATCGAAGGCGGCCCCAGGACGCTGCTGCCGCGCGGCGTTAAGCCCCCAAAGCACCGCCGCTATCGCCACGGTCAGGCAAGCAAACACCAGCAGCACCCCGATGGGGCGCTCGCCCTCTACAGGCTGTTGATGCCCTCGCTGATAGCGTTCCATAGATCTTGGACCTTGCCTTTAAATGCAACGATGGCAATAATCGCGATCACCACAAGCACACCCACCAAAATGGCGTACTCGGTGGTACCCTGCGCGCTCTCCTCCTGCAACAGCTCCTTGGCATGCTGGCGAGCGCGAATCGCCCGGCAAAAAGCCCAGTTCCAAGCCTTGTCAGCAACTTCGACCATCGTGTTCATGTATTCCTCCCTACATCATCCCGCCTGCTCCCAGCAGCGGGCCCAATATGGACAGAAGCAACGCCGGCAAGATGAGCGTGCCGGTGGGAATCAGCAGCTTGACGGGCGCACGCTCGATCTCACGCTCGACCGCGGCGCGATGAGCCGCGCGGATCTCGCGACTTTGAGCGGCCAGCGTCTCGGCAAGTGGGGCACCCAGGGCGAGCGCCTGCCCCACCGTGATGGCAAAGGTCTCGAGCGCTCGCACGTCCAGATCGCGCGCGGCGGCCAACAACTCGTCCTCACGTGTGCCCACGCCCACCTGCCACGCCATGCAGGCCCGCTCAAGTCGAAGAGCCAGCACTGACCGGCGGTTGGCGCAGAAAATCTCAAGCGCCGCATCAAACGAAAGACCGGCCGAAAGACCCAAGCGCACAACATCGATCATCTCGGACACTTCGCCGAGCGACACTCGCGCCGGGCCGCCCGCTCCAACCGCGCCCTTCATTCGCGCGGTCAGAGCATCGACCACCGAGCGACCCGCGGCAGCGACCAGCACCGCCTCGCGCTTGCAGGCCCCTGCGATCTTGCGTGCATCCGCCCGATCCAAACCCGTCGCGACAAATACACTCAGGGCGCACAGGCAAGCCGCAACTGCAACCGGGACGCTCATAGCTCCACCCGCATAATGCGCCGGATAACCACCAGGGCAACGGCGTTGAGAGCAAGACCCAGCACCACAGCGCCCGCACCGGCAGGCGTCGCAAGACCGCGACGAAAATCTGCCGAAAGCAGCGCCAACACCGCGCACATGCCCGCCGGCATCGCCGCGACCATATGCGCAGACATGCGAGCCTGAGACGTCTTAACATCCAGGCGGCGCTTGAGCTCAATGCGCTCCCCTACCATGCTCGACGCCTCGGACAGCAAGTCGGCAAGCGGAGCGCCGGTGCGCTGTGACACCTTAAGCGCCAAGGTCACAAGCGAAAGACCGGGGGCGTCGATGCGCACGAGCAAGTCATCGAGCGCGTCGGTCGCCGAGATGCCGCAATCGATCGCCGCCGCTACCCGCAAAAACTCGGTATGTACCGGCTCTTGCGCATGAGCGCCCACAAAGCGCATGCCCTGGGCCAGCGAATGTCCCGAGGCAAGCGACATGGAAAGTGCGGTAAACGCCTCGGGCATGGCCTCTTCTGCATCGTGTTGCTCGCGCCGGCTCTCAAAGCCATCCCGAGCGGCGCCAACGGCAATCGGAGCAACAAGTCCCAAGGCAAATCCGAGGGGCGATAACGACACCATCGTCAGTAAAACGCAGCAGACACCGCTCGATAGCAGCAGAAACGCCAAACGCCCCGAAGCATCTTCGATCACGAGGCCAAGGCGATGCGCCGGAGCCAGCGATGTCCACGAACGGGCGATCTTTTTCAGTAGATCGTTTTCCACCAGCTCACGCGGCAGCTTCTCTGCCACCGTCTCGAGCGCCTGACGCGCTAGCTCCGTCGGCGGCACCTGCGGCACACGAGGTTCCGCCCCGCACGCCGTCGCAACAGAAAACCCTGCCAAACCCCCTACGACGAGGGGCACAGCGACCTCCATTCGTCCACCTCCTCTTGTGTGAGCGTCCCCGACCGCAGGCCTTCTGCGATAAACGGCGGCTCGCGGTCAAGCGTCCAGGTGCGCTCGGCGGCATCGAAAGTCACATAGCGCTCGAGCTCTACGCCGCCCGACGCGGCGCGACGCACCCCCGAATACGAGGAGACGAAGCGCCTGCCATCGGCGTGGCGCTCGGACATCACGATGCCGTCGAGCGCCATGGCAATCTGTTCCTCGATGAGCTCGCTCGGCAGATCGATGCCATAACGTGCAAGCAACGTCAGACGCACCACGGTCTCCTGTTCTGAACCCGCATGAAGTGTGGTGAGTGACCCGTCGTGGCCCGTGTTCATGGCCTGCAACATGTCGCAGCACTCGGCACCGCGCACCTCGCCCACCACGATGCGGTCGGGGCGCATGCGCAGGGCATTAGTTACTAGGTCGCGAATCGTCACCGCACCCTCACCCTCAATTGAAGCCTCGCGCGCCTCTAGGCGCACCACGTGCGGATGATGCGCAAACTTGAGCTCGGCAGAGTCCTCGATCGTCACGATGCGCTCGCCGGTGGAAATCTCGCATGACAACGCGTTGAGCAGGGTGGTCTTACCAGATCCCGTGCCTCCCGCAACCGCCAGGTCCTGTCGCAGCGACACCGCGCACGACAGCAGCTGCGCATACCAAAGCGGCAGCGACCCCAGCCCCACAAGCTCGTCCAGCGAGCAGATGCGGTCCGAGAACTTTCGGATGGTGAGAATCGGTCCGTCAATCGCCACAGGCGGAATCACCGCGTTGACGCGATAGCCCGTTTTAAGGCGAGCGTTGACGATGGGGCTGCGCTCGTCGATACGGCGGCCAAGTGGCGAGATGATGCGGTCGATAAGCACACGGATCTGCTCATCATCCTCAAACGCATGCTCGATGGGGTACAAGACGCCGCCGCGTTCAAAGAAAGCCGAGTGGCAGCCGTTGATCATGATCTCGGTAACGGTGTCGTCCTCGATGAGCGGCTGCAACGGCCCCAAGCCCACCACGTCATCCAAAATCTCGTCGATGATGGTCTCGCGCTCGGTCGTCGCGAGATCGGTCGGCTCCTCAACATTGAGCGCCGCCTCCACCGCGGGACGCAATTCCGAGCGGGCAAGTGCCGGGTCGATATAGGCGCTGATACGCGCCACTTCGTCGTAACCCATGCGGTCCATCACAGCGCGCTTGGTGCGTCGTTTCACCGCGCGACGACGCCCCGCATCTACAGGCGCTGCAGCCGCTGCAGCGCCTGTAGCCTTAATCCTCGTTTGCAGGCTCATCGCTGATCACCCTCGCGCGACCAGGGAAGGCGGATACGCGGGCGTTCGGTACGCGTTGCACGGTCGGCGACCATATCGCTCCAAGGGCCGACGGCGCACCCCAGTTCCACGAGCATCTCGCGCGTAGCCTCGCGCACGCTGGTCGCAAAAGCGCTGGTCTGCCCCACTGCCTCGTCAGCGCGTCCAAACGCCATGAGCGCGGCGAGATCCTGCCCGCCATCGGCGATACGAATCTTGGAGCTCAACGCACAGGCAATCTCAAAGCGCATGGCGACGTCCTCGTCTGCCCCGCGCGCACCGAACCGGTTGAACACGGCGCTCATGCGCGTGCGCGGCACACCTACTCGACTTGCCAGTTCAATGACGCGCGACGCCGATGTCGCGGACGATACCGCCGCATCGCCAACGACCAGGCAACGGTCGCTCGCCGCCACCGCAGCCGCCACGGCGTCGCCCCAAAAGACCGAGGTATCGATAAAGACCACGTCGGATTCGCGACGCAGAACATCAAGCAGTAGCTCCACCGGACGTGCCATGAGCTCGGCTTGCTCGGGCGCCGCGACGGGGCCCCAGAGCGTAACGCCCGGCGCCACGCGCATCGATGTGGCCACGATATCCGGCTCGGTGAGCGCGCCCGCCGCCGACGGCTCGATAAGTGCCGCCATATCGCGCGGAGCATCGACGCCTAACAAGTCGTAAAGGTTTCCAAACATCAGGTCCAGGTCGAGCACGGCGGCACGCAAGCCCAACAGCGACGATATGTGTGCCATGGTGGCAACGATCGTCGACTTGCCGCAACCGCCCGAACCCGAAATGGCGCAGATGACCGGAGCTCGATGCTGCGGAGCGGCAGCGTCTGCCGGCGGCATCGGAGGCGGCGGGGCGGGCGTCGGCGACAGCGTCCCCGTCTCCCCCGCCGCAACCACACGCTGCGTCCAAGCCGGCATGGCAGCTTGTTCGGTCTGCAAGGCAGGCTCGTTCTGTGCAATCTGCTCATGCTGCATCAGCGACAACTCGCCGCACCCGGCAAAGCCCTCAACTTCGTCGAGTTCATCCGCCAGATTCACGCCGTGCACGTATCCCATATCTACAGCCGGGGAGTCGCCAGCATGCTGTGCCGGCCCTCCAGCGTCATCGTATACAAGGGGGTTCCGGGGGCGCCGACCATGCTCGGCTTCCGCTTTTCCATAATCATCAACACGCGGGCCTCTTGTAGCGCGAGGCGCCCCGGGTTCCCTATCAACAAAAGCATCGGGCTCAATCGTCATGCGCCGATCGGAATCAACCGCTCCCTCGCCCGCGCGCCCGTTGCCGCATATGCTGTGCGCAGCGATGACCTCGGTCGCCCCCGCGCGAAACAGTCCCTCGATATCCGACGGATCGAGCGCTTCTATCAACACGACCACGCGACTCACGCGGCCTTCGGCCGTCAGGCGCGCAACAGTCTTGCGCACATCTTCGATATCAAACAGAGACGCCGCGATGATGGCAGCCCCGCGGCGCGACGGAAACGCCCGCGCCATGGAAATCAGCCCGTCCAGGTCACCCACGCGAAGCACCTGTGCACCCGCATCACGGCCCTCGACTTCCCGCTGCAACAGCCCGTAATCGCCGCACGCGCAGCACGCAAGCCAGATCGCCTTCATCACTCGTCGCCTCCGCTCTTTTTGCCGCGCGCCGTGGCGGGAATCGTCAAGCTGACCGTTCCCTTGCCCGAGGCTCCCAGCAGTTCCTTGACGTCTTCGGGGTCAGCCGCCAGCGTCACCCATTCGATCTTGCCCTCGCGCGTGGCACCGGAATCCTCACTGGTATCGATCACGTGCGCGCCGCACAGTCGATCGGTTACGCCGTCTTTTTGCACATACACATCCACGTAGCTGCCCACGCCTGTAGCACCGCCGACCGAGTGCTCGGCATCGACCGCCACCGAAACGGCAACCTTGCCCTTAGGCACCTCGAGCTTGTGGCTCTCGGCCTTGGTGTAGACATTGCAGATCACGGCGTTTTTGGGAATACGCGAAGTCGTCACGTCGCCGCGCACCTGGCGCAGCTCGGTCGCCGCGTCACGCGGCAACAGGCTCGTCAGCCATTCCTGGGTTATGACATTGGTCTCATCGAGGGTCTCGCCCACATCGATATCGCGCGCCGCGACGCATACCTCGACGCGATCGCCACCGTACTTGGCCAAGGTCTCAGCCTGGACCCGTTCGGCTTGCGAGCGGATCGACGAGCCGTAAACCATGCAGAGCAGAGCAGCGAGCACGCCCGCGACCAGACTGATGGCGATGCGCTTGCTCTTGTTCACGGCCGCTCCTCTCATGGCAGTGCCGGGCGAATGCCCGTACCACCATTGTCTGGGCGGTCAGAGTGCAAAGCGGCGCAATCGTAATCTTGGTTTTCGATGTCAAACCAATCGCTGACCAAAAGCTGACCAGCCCGTCAAGCTCGTGGCAAGGTTTTGGTCAGCACGTCAGCAAATTACATGTTTCGAGGCTTTTCCGCAGCAAAAAAGCCGCCTCCCAAACAGTTGGAAGACGGCTGTCATAGGAAAAATCAATTACAGATGAACATCGGGATCGAGCATTTGAGCGCTCACGCGCATGGATGACGCCAGGTTTTGGAACGTTTCCAGACGCAGGCTGTCGATCTGCCCGGCGTCCTCGGCCTCGCGAACGGCGCAACCCGGCTCATGGGTATGCGTGCAATCGCCAAACCGGCACGCGCGCGATGCCTCGACAATCTCGGGGAAAGCGCGCGCCAGACCCCGCTCGTGACCCACGAGCGGCAGGCTGCGCAGGCCCGGGGCATCGGCGATCACGCCGACGTCGCCCGGCAGCGTCACCATCACGCGCGCGACGGTAGTGTGACGGCCCTGGTCGTCGCGTTCGCGCACACCGCCGGTCGCCAACGTATCGTGGCCCAGCAGTGCATTGAGCAGCGTCGACTTGCCGGCACCCGACTCACCCAGAATCATGGCGCAGCTCCCGGCAGGCACGCAGGCACGGACCTCGTCCAGGCCGCGGCCCTCGGCAGAGGACGTCACGATCACGCGCACGTCCGAACCCACCAGGCGGCGCACGCGGTCCAGATCGCGCTCAAGCTCCTCGGCATCGCAGCGGTCAGCTTTGGTGAGCACCACCACCGGCTCGCCATCGCAGTCGAGCGCCAACACCAGAGAGCGCGCCACGCGGTCGAGCAGCACCTCACCGGCACCGAGCGCCTGCACGATTAGCACGCTATCCACGTTGGAGCAGAGCACCTGGCGCTCTCCGCGGGCACGGCCGCGCCAACGCTCAAAGCTCGTACGGCGCGGCAGCACGCACTCGATCACGCCCATGTCGTGCCCGGGCGCACGACGTACCGCCACGCGGTCGCCCACGGCGGGCAGCAGAACCTCATCCTCGCCACGCGACTTGGCAAACCCCACGGCATGCTCGGCGCGAAAGGTGTCGTCGGCAGTCGCCACCAGCGGAAACCCACGGTCCAGGCGTACCACGGCACCGAGCTGCATCTGCTCGGGCTCCTCGGCATGTGCGCAGAAATCATCAAAGGCAGTCTGCTGGGCTTCATCGACCGGCAGGTCATCAAACGCCGGAATGTCCTGCAGCGCATCGAGCCCCGGTACGCTCGCCAACAACTCCTCGGCAGACACGGGCGCTTCGGTCGCGAGTTTCCGACGACGATCGCGCTTAGCCCGCGCCCCCGTCGTCTTTTTCTTCGCTTTAGCCTTAGCCTTAGCCACAAACGCCTCCCAGCAGCCAAAATCACAACTGAGCAGGTATTTTAAATCAAAAAGAGCTGGCCGGGCAAAGCCCGACCAGCTCACATACTTTCCCTCAGCTCATGGTCCCGAGAGGTTGTCCGAAGGCCCGACCGCCGAGAGGGGTTTCTTCTGAGCGATCCCGCAGCGCGAAGCGCGAGGACCAGCGAAGAAGAAAACACGCAGGGGCGGGCCCGGACAGGTTAACTTACTCCTTCTCGACCGCGCGCATGATCGCCTTGTAGATCTCCATCAGCGGGATGATCAGGAAGGCCAGGCCCAGCGCGGCAAGAACGCCCTTGAGCTCAAGCGTCACAGGACCAAAGAACATCTCGGCAAGCGTCGGCTGCACGGTCACGATCACCGTCAGCACCAGTGCCAGCGCGGCGGAAGCCCACAGCCACTTGTTCTGCTTCTTCATGGTGAACAGCGACGCACGACGGCTGCGCATATTGAAGCAGTGGAAAATCTCGACCATGTTGAGCGTGATGAACGCCATCATCACGCCTTCCTCGTCGGCATTGCCGGCGATCATATCGGCGATGTGGATGTAGCCCATGTCAAAGTACACGCCCACAAAGAAACTCGCCAGCACCAGCACGGTGATGATTAGGCCCTGGACCACGCAGTCCAGACCCATATGTCCGGCAAAGACGCCGTCCTTGGCGTTGCGCGGCTTGCGCTTCATGATGTCGCCCTCGGCATCCTCCATGCCCAGCGCGAGCGCGGGGAAACAGTCGGTGACCAGGTTCACCCACAGCAGCTGCACCGGCTGGAAGATGGTAAAGCCGATGAGCGTGGCGATAAACACCGAGAAGACCTCGGCAAGGTTGGCCGAAAGCAGGAACTGGATGACCTTGCGGATGTTGTCGTAGATGCGACGGCCCTCTTCGCAGGCACCGATGATGGTGGCGAAGTTGTCGTCGGCAAGCACCATGTCGGCGACGTTCTTGGTGACATCGGTACCGGTGATGCCCATGCCCACGCCGATGTCGGCGCGCTTGATGGACGGGGCGTCGTTGACGCCGTCGCCCGTCATGGCCACGATCTGGTCGCGCGACTTCCAAGCCTCGACGATGCGGGTCTTGTGCTCGGGCTGGACGCGGGCGTACACGCCGTAGTCCTCGATGTGCGCGTCGAGCTCCTCTTCGCTCATGCGATCGAGGTCGGCACCGGTGATGGCCTGGCTGCGATCGGTGACGATGCCCAGCTGCTTGGCAATGGCCACGGCGGTGTCGATATGGTCGCCCGTAATCATGACGGTGCGGATACCGGCGTCGTGCGCCTCGCGGATGGCGTCGGCGACCTCGGGGCGGACCGGGTCAATCATGCCGGACAGGCCACAGAAGACCAGGTCATGCTCGAGCGCGGCGGGGCTGCAGTCGCTCGGGACCTCGGTGTAGGTGCGGCTTGCCAGCGCCAGCACGCGCAGGGCCTCGTCGGCCATGGCCTTGTTGGCGGTCACGAGCTCGGCACGACGTTCCTCGGTCAGGGGGACGACCTTGTCGCCGTCGTAGATATGGGTGCACAGGCCGATCACCACGTCGGGCGCGCCCTTGGTGTACTGCTCGTACTCGCCGTCCAGGGTCTCGACGACCACGGACATCATCTTGCGGCCCGAGTCAAACGGGGCCTCGCCCACGCGCGGGTGCTCGGCAGTCAGGCCGGTGAGGCCCGCCTTGCCGGCGTCGTTGACGAGCGCGCACTCGGTCGGCTCGCCCACGGCCTCGCCCAGCTCCTCGTCCCACTGGGCATCGGAGCACAGAGCCATGCCGGCCAGGAACTTCTCCTTAGGCGCGGCGAGCTCGTGCTTGACGACGGTCATCTTGTTTTGGGTAAGGGTGCCGGTCTTGTCGGAGCAGATGGTCTGCGTGCAGCCGAGGGTCTCGACGGCAGAGAGCTTGCGGATAATTGCCTGGCGCTTGGCCATCTTGGTCACGCCGAGCGACAGCACGATGGTCACGACGGCGACCAGACCCTCGGGGATGGCAGCGACGGCGAGCGAGACGGCGACCATAAAGGTATCGAGCAGGGCGGTCGGGTCGGTAAGAACGTTGCCCACGCCGTGGCGGATGATATCAACGCCAAAGATGACGACGCAGATGACGATAACCATGATGGTGAGAATGCGGCTGAGCTCGGCAAGCTTCACCTGCAGCGGCGTGAGCTCTTCCTTGGCCTCGGCCAGGGCGCCGGCGATCTTGCCCATCTCGGTGTTCATGCCGGTGCCGACCACGACGGCGCGGCCGCGGCCGTATACCACGGTGGAACCCATGTAGCACATGTTCTTGCGGTCGCCGAGCGGCACGTCATCGGTGCCCGCGGCAAGCTCAATCACGTCGGCGTGCTTCTCTACGGGCACCGACTCGCCGGTGAGTGCGGCCTCTTCGATCTTCATCGTGGCGCTCTCGAGCACACGGCAGTCGGCCGGGACGGAGTCGCCCGCCTCGAGCATGATCACGTCACCGGGCACGAGCTCGGCGCTCGGCAGGTGCACGAGTTTGCCGTCGCGCAGCACCTTGGACTGCGCCGCGCTCATCTCCTGCAGAGCCTCGAGAGCCTCCTCGCTTTTAGCCTCTTGGACCACGCCCAGCACCGAGTTGACGATAACGACGAACATGATGATGAAGACATCGGCAAAGTCGGGCTCGCCCTTGACCATGCCCGTGAGTGCACTGATGACGGCGGCAACGATCAGCATGATGACCATGGGGTCGGCCATCTGCTCAAAGAAGCGCTTCCACAACGGCGTCTTCTCTGCTTCCTCGAGCTTGTTAGGGCCTGTCTTGGCGAGGCGCGACGACGCCTCGCCGGTGCTCAGGCCGAGGTTCTCATCGACACCCTGGTCGCTGAGCACCTCCGCCGCGGCGGACAGGTATTCCTTTTGCATATAGAGTCCCCTCCTGGGATTCGGGCCACTCAGCAGATTGATGCCCGATCATAATTCCCAGGAGAAGGGCAAGGGCTCATCAAGGCTGCCGTGCTGAGCGGCAGTTGATAGTGGAGCTATGGTACCCCAAAGCGGCGCGTCTAGCCAAAACATTCCAATTGGAAACACGGCTCGAGTGCAACGGTGCAGACCGTGTGATGCTCAATGTTGGTAAAACGTTTTTTCTTCGGCACTTCGTCAAACTGAAATATCGCCCAGATAGCAGCGGTAAGAGCAGTTGGTAAAATTTTTGCATATACCGTTTTTCTCGCAAAAAATGAACTTCCATTTCAGCATACGGTCGATTTTTTGGGGTATTCGGTCGCCATTTCGTTATAATCATCTCAGTTTTATTTCTTATGGTTTATCTATCAGCGCAAGACGATGTCAGATGGAGGTCTGAATGTACAAGCGCACTAAGATTGTATGCACCATGGGTCCCGCCTGCGATAGCGACGAGACCATCCGCGAGATGATCAAGGCGGGCATGAACGTCGCCCGTTTTAACTTCTCGCACGGCTCCTACGACGAGCACCACGGTCGCATCGAGCGCGTCCGTCGTATTTCCAAGGAGCTCGGTCTGCCTGTCGGCATCCTGCTCGACACCAAGGGCCCCGAGGTCCGTACCGGCCTTCTGGTCGACGGCAAGAAGGTTGCCGTCAAGACCGGCGACAAGATCGTCGTCACCGCTCAGCCCACATCCGAGGATTTCCACGGCACCGCTGAGCACATCTCCCTCGACTACCTGGCTCTGCCCTCCGAGGTCGAGAAGGGCTCCCTCATCCTGATCGATGACGGCCTGGTTGCCCTCGAGGTCGAGTCCGTCAGCGGCCAGGACATGACCTGCGTCGTCAAGAACGACGGCCTGATCGGCGAGCGCAAGGGCGTCAACATGCCCAACGTCAACATCTCGCTGCCTGCCATCACCGAGCGCGATCGTCAGGACATCCTCTTTGGCCTGACCGAGAACATCGACTACATCGCCGCTTCCTTCATCCGTGACGGCGAGTCCGTCCGCGGCATCCGCAAGCTTTGCCGCGAGAACGGCGGCGAGCACGTGACGATCTTCCCGAAGATCGAGTGCGCCCTGGGCGTCGAGAACTTCGACGAGATCCTCGAGGCTTCCGATGGCATCATGGTCGCCCGTGGCGACCTGGGCATCGAGATCAAGCCCGAGCTCGTTCCGCACATCCAGAAGGAGATCATCGCCAAGTGCAACGCGGCCTACAAGCCCGTTATCACCGCTACGCAGATGCTCGACTCCATGCAGCAGAACCCGCGCCCGACGCGCGCCGAGGTTGCCGACGTTGCTAACGCCATTTACGACGGCACCGACGCCGTTATGCTGTCCGGCGAGTCCGCTGCCGGTAAGTACCCGGTCGAGGCCGTCAAGATGCAGGCCAGCATTGCTCTCGAGACCGAGAAGTACCTCCCGGCTCACGCTCCGCTCGAGGTTCCGGCTGACGCTCACGGCACCCGCGTCGTCAACAACGTTGTGGGTATGTCCGCTGTGAACATGGCCACCACCGTTGGCGCCAAGTGCATCACCGTGCCGACGACCACCGGTCGTACCGCTCGCCTGATCTCGCACTTCCGTCCCAACATGCCGATCTGCGCGTTCTCCCGCCACGAGTGGGCCGTCCAGCAGATGATTATGTACTGGGGCGTTATCCCGCACCAGGCCGAGATTACCCAGGGCACCGTCAACGGCACGATCGTCAAGGCGATCGAGACCGCTAAGGAGCTCGGCTACGTCGAGGCCGGCGATCTGACCGTCGCCACCGCCGGCGATCCCCGCATGAGCGTCCAGCTCGAGGACAAGGTCTCCTCGACCAACGTCGCTTACGTCGCTCAGGTGCGCTAAATCG
>CABUXM010000030.1 GCA_902495545.1 uncultured Collinsella sp.
ATTGTTAGATTAAAAGTAACAGACCGGATGAAGATACGTGCGACGGGGGCGAGGCGAATGGCTGAGCGGTATCGATATGCGGGTTCAACGGTATCACATTGGCCACATAGATTATTAACCTGCATTTCTAACAGTTAAGGAGACGGGTGCTTTCCAGCACACTCCTTCGATGATGCCTTCCGCTAGTTGCTATGCCGGTTTCAGCCAACAAAGAATGTGCCCGGGCGCTCAGGTTCACCGTTAGCGTTGGCAACATATGAGATGGGCCAGACCCTTACCGCGCGCCGATTGCGCGAGAGGTGTCGGGCTCCATGTTTATTCCACCTGCTTGTTATCAACCAGCTTCGTTCAACGTTAGACATTCAAGATGTCAGACGTCGAACCTGCGCCAAAGACGCAGCTGGGGCTACTAGTTGCCTACAATCGCTCGCGAAGCTCGCCTGTTCGTGCGTGAATATCTGACAGCTCCGTCAGACATTGTCGGACATTTGATTGTTCGACAAATGCGCACGTGGTCGCGTTCGCAAAGATTACTGAACGGTCGATGGGTGCGTTGAGACCGGAGCAAACGGCGGATGCCAGAAAAATGGCCTCACAGAATCGCACCCATGGATGATAAAATTGACCTCCCTGGCGCAAATACCCGGGCGGTCAATTCATCCCCTCGTTCGCGATCCTGTTGGGTTTTGGGGCTTTGACATGTTGTTGACGGATGGATCAGCCGTACAGCTTGATCTCCCGGGGTTCCATGTGGTCGTCCCCCAATAAGACGTCCCTGATGTAGCTCTGCGGCAGGAACTCGACGGGCAGCACTGGGTCGTCGACGTAGCCGGGCACGGGGAGTAGGCGTGGCCTTTGGATATAGCGTGGCCGCCTGCCGGCGGTCGGACTGCCACTTCAGTCAAAAGCTCAGGCGCGCGCATTAAAATAATGGATATATCGCTTGATAGGCTTTTGACCAAGCATGAACATCGCAGGTAAATCCGTGTACCAATTTTTGGTATACGAATTTACCTGCGGTTTGCTGAAAGCTCTGACATGCGCTGTCGACTTCATTAAAATCGATTGCCGATCAAGTCTTCCTATATATGCGAGCCCTGAGAAACTGCGCTGTGAACCTGAGACTGCTATCGATCGGCCCGGTGCACCGGGCCGCTGTCCTCGAGCCGACATCAGCTTGCCGGTCTCAAAACGTATACTTGATTTAAGGCGGAGTGGAATGTGGGCGCGCAAGGAGATGCGGAATCGATGAGAGCCTCAAAAAAACTACTGCAGTGTTATCATCTTTCATCCTCTCTATTCTTCCATTTCTGATTCTATGGGCGGCTTGGTCAGTCCTCCCTGATACAATTCCCGCTCATTGGAGTGGGGGTGTGGTTGATCGATGGGGTAATAAGCTTGAATTGCTGGTTGTTCCGCTGTTTTCTCTGATTGGTTCTATTGCAATTTCTGTGTACCTTATTGTTTCCACGCGGCGAAGAGAGTTCGCGGATTTCTCTGTTCGAATGCGACGGGACTTTGTTGCGTGCTATATTTCCAGTCTTCTTTTATCGACAACCTGCTCAGTGATAATTGCCGTTTGGATTCAGTTGATTCTTACGCAAAGCACTGCGGTTGATGGGGGGCTTGGACTATCGATCCTGTATTCCCTTCCCGGGCTATATGTGATCTTGTGCGCTTTGCCGCCTTTTTATGCGAGCGGCGAGAGCAAAAAGGCAGAGCGCCTGATAACAGTTCTTATTGGCGGCGCGGAGATTGTTCTTTGTGGAATAGTGCTTGAAGGTTCGGCTGCCTCTTATGCGATGATTGGACTGATGATTCTGTTCTGTGCGTTTGAGATTGTGTCACAGGCAAGGGATAGCCGGTCCTTATGAGTTGAATTACGCGCGTGCGGATATAAAGGGTGGCATGTTAAATTTGTTGAAAACTCTGACATGCGCTGCCGACTTCATTAAAATCGATTGCCGATCAAGTCTTCCTATATATGCGAGCCCTGAGAAACTGCGCTGTGAACCTGAGACCGCTATCGATCGGCCCGGTGCACCGGGCCGCTGTCCTCGAGCCGGCATCAGCTTGCCGGTCTCAAAAGGTATGCCACCTGACACTCGATAATCGAGCTGTAGACGTCGTGCTAATCGATTGCCGAAACCCAGTGCCAAAACCTTACCGTCAATTCCCATCTGAAATTCGAAAATGAGGCTATAAATCTAGCTGACAGGCCAATCCAGCCCCTTGGCCGTAATCGCCAAAAGAAAGGCCCGCGCAGGATTGCACGAGCCTTTATCCAGACTGATTAGAAACACCAAGCGGGACAGACGCAAATCCAGTTCCTGGCAAAGCTGTTGTGCGACGGATCGCCGCTGTCGTGGACAACGATGAAGTTCACAGAGTCGTTCGGAAGCACCGAGCGCTCCCACCAATAGCTGCCCATGGCAATGACAGAGTTGCCAGAATCGTTATTCGTCACCTTGCCCTTAAAGGCCTCATACTGAGCACCCTCCTTGCCAATCCAAGAATAATCGGACCAGCGGCTCTTGGGAGTTTCTACGATCTCGGAGTAGCTGAGCAGGAACAGCCTGTCCGCTGTCTCCGTCACGGCGGCATCCTTGTTCGCGTACCCGCCGACGTTGCAAGTGAGCTTCCTGACGGTCTTCACCTTGGATTGGAAGTCGGCAGGCATGAGGTTCCAGATTTCGCTGGAGTTCATCTTCGCACGGAGCTCGGACCTCTCCCAGCCGGCGACATTGGTGTCGGTCGCGTTCATGCTGGAGCTGATAGTCGTCGAGGAAGTCAAGAACGTCAGACCCGCCTTGCCCGAGCCGTCGGCGAGGTTGTCGTGGTTGATGCCGATGATGCGGTATTCGAGCGTCTTACCGTTCGTGAGCTTCATCGTGAACTTGGTACCGGCATCCATCGCGGCCTTCGCCTTGGCGTAAGCAGGGGAAGCCTCGCCCTTCGCGGCGATGTCCTCGGCGACAGCTTTCTGCTCCTCGAGCGTCCAGTCCTTCGCGTCCTTGGCGATAGCTGCCTGGACGGTCGCGGAATCAGCCCCGGCGGTACCGCCGCCGGATGCTCCGCCGCCCTCGGTGCCAGCGCTAGTCCCGCTGTTCACCGTGTTGCCGACTAGGTTGAACTGGTTTCGGATGGCCCCGGCCACGCCGGGTCCCGCGAACACGATGACCAGACCGATGACCGCGATGATCAGGACGTACTCGATGATCGATTGCCCTCGGAGACGGGTACTCCTAGGAGATACCCCCCCCCGAAGGTTAATTGCCGCTGCATGCATATGCGACACTCCCTTCGCTCAGGGTTTATAGATACATCGCCGAGCGTAGGACTATTCCATAATTCTTCTCCGGTCTTGCCGCAGCGGCAACCGCATCGACGGTCAACTATCGAAATTGCGCTACAATAGAACACGCGTTCGTTAATGATTAGAGAGGGGTGCCGCTGTGGGGGAGAGCGAGAAGTCAATCCGTCTGGTCACGGCCCTCGTCGAGTGCCGCCCCGACGGCGAGTACGCCCCGTGGGGCATCAAATGGTACGACGGCACCGTCTACCCGTTCGACCGCATCGAGTCCTACAGCTCCCGCTCGTGGGCGCTCGGCAGGAACAGGCAGTCCGAGTCCTGGCGCGTGGTCGTAGGGGACGGCACCTGCCGCGACATCTGCCATTACCGAAACAGCTGGTACGTTGTCCATAACCCCGACAATGACGTGCCTGCGGAATGCGCACCGGAAGGACCGTGCAAGTAGTGCCGTCAGGCGTTAAGCCTGCGGGCGGTCCCTGATTGCCGCCGCGAGCGTTTCGGAGAGCCTCCCAAGCTGTTCCGATGCACACTCGACTATTTGCTCCGGCTCGGCCATATCCCCATGAGCGGCGCCCAATTGGCCCAAGAGCCGCGACGGAGTCCTGTTCGTCCGCGGCACCGGTACCGATGCGAACGACAAGCTCATGACGGTCAACGGCGTCCACATGTACCGCCAGAATATCTGGGTCAAAGGGGTCGAACTCGCGGCCTCGCTCGGAAAGAAGCCTCTCGTATAGAGTCGATTGCCCAATATAAGAGGGACCGCTGTCGTTTGACGGCGGCGCGGAGTGGTATTTGGCTTAGATATGAAGGTCCCCCACAATCCCCAGCTCGATTCCGCCTCATCTGGAAATCAGGACGAGAATGTTGCCGATTGCATGAATCCGCACCGATGAATTGACGGTCCATCGCCATATCTGCAGGAGAAACAAATGACCCGAACCACAGACGAAATGTCTCTCCGAACGCCGCCCATTAGAAAAATCGCCTCGTTGCCGGTATCCCGCCTGGCAGTGCAATTAGGCCTGGAATTCGTGAAACGGGATCCGCTCCAGAGGTTCCTGGAGAACCCGAGCCTCGTGACGCTCGGGGCGATTCCGAAGAGGGAGCAGACGGGGGAGATGGCCAGGCTGGCCATAGACGGCGAGAAGCGGGCATTCGAGCGTGGGGAGCTCCACTATGCCGGGCTGAAGAACGCCTCCAAAAGGGCGCTCGACAGGGACATGTGCCTCGAGGCATGCGGCATCGACGGCCTGAACATCAGGTTCGTCCCCAAGGGCTACCTTGACTACGAGATGTACCTGACGGCGGTGAGGGAAAATCCGAATTGCATCGGTGCCGTCCCCGACCGATTCATAGACGATGCCATGCTGGATGCTGCTGTCACGAACGGCAGGCACCCGGGGAGCTTCGTGCTAGAGAAGGTCCTAGAGCACGCGGACAAGGTCCAGAACGTCGCCGAGACGTGCCGCAAGGCCGTACTCGCCGACCCGATGGCGATTGACCAGGTCCCGACACGTTACCAGACCCGTACGCTCTGCCGCGAGGCGGTGACGCTCAACCCGGCTGTGCTGCGCCGCGTACCGGACCGTTGTAAAACCGAGGAACTATGCCGTATCGCGGTCACGGGCGACCCGATGCTCCTAGGCGACGTCCCGCGGGAGATAATCACCCGCGACATGGCATACGGGGCGGTCGAAAGAAACCCGCTCGCTCTCCAATACGTCCCGGAGGACATGGTCACCGGGGACCTCGCCGAGATGGCGGTCAAGACGACCAGGGCCGTCCCCGGCGAGACGCGCGACTGGCCGATACGCTACGTGCCGCCGAAATACCTCAGCCCGCATCCCCTGCGCGGCCTGAACCGTCTGGTCTCGATTTCCCTGGAGATCGACCCCCACAGCATCGCCGCGGTACCCGACAGGTTCCTGAACGCGTCGGCGGTGAAGAAGGTTATCGACGAGCATCCGGACATCTACGTCGAGCTTTCGGAACCGACCCGATCGCGGAAGTCGATAGCCGAGCTCGCCGTCAGGCTCGACTGGCGCAACGAGCGCCACCTGCCCGACTGCCTGCGCGAGAGGGTGTTCCACGACGGCAAGGCCGCGCCCATATGCCAGAAGCCGAGAACCTCGGAGACGACGAAGAGGCTGGAGGATGAGGACAGGCGACTGCGGCCGATGGGGGAGGTCGGTCTCGGTTCGGACCATGATTCCCTCGGCCCAGACCGCCTCAGGCGCTATATCCACTACATCTCCGATATCCATATCGACCACCAGCTCAGGCTCACCGGAACCCCGTATGCCGAGACGGTGGGTCGAGTCAGGAGAAAGACCGACGGACTCGTCGCCTCGCGTCGGGACGAGGACCTGTTCCTGCTCGCGGGAGACATCGCGCCGTCCGTCCGCGGGATGGAGGCGTTCCTGGACGCCTACAGGCTCTCCCTCGGCGAGGAAGGGCGGATGGGGACCATGCTCTGTGTGCTCGGGAACCACGAGCTTTGGAGCGGTCAGGTTCCCGGGCCGAAATGCCCGTTCGACCTGGATGCCGCGGTGGGCGAGTACCGCGACGCCTGCAGAAGGCATGGCGCCGTGCTCCTGGAGAACGACCTCTATATCGAGTACAGGGACGGCCGGTTCCGCCGCATCATCGACGAGGAGACGCTGCTGTCGGCGGATGACGCGGACCTCGCGCTGCTGCTCGGCAACTGCCGGATGATAGTCCTCGGCGGGTGCGGCTACAGCGGGATCGGCGACGGCATCAAGGTCGACCTCCTAAACGGAGGGGCGGCCGATGCCGAGAGGAGCGCGCGCTTCAGGCGCCTGCACGACAAGCTGCTCAGGTGCGCGGGCGGCCAGAGGGTCGTGGTCCTCACACATTACCCGCTGGGCGAATGGTCGTCCGGACCCGGGAACCCCGAATGGGTATACGTCAGCGGCCACACGCACCGGAACACCTTCTCCGAAGGCGCGGGGCGCCCCACCGTCCTGGCTGACGGGCAGGTCGGTTACAGGCCATCGAAATGGGGCTACAGGACCTATGCGCTCGACACTACGGGCTGCTGCGACCCGCTGGCCGGCGCCGCCGACGGTATCTACGAGGTCGATGTCAGGCTGTACGAGGACTTCAACCGTGCACGCGGCATATATATGAGCAAGTTCAACCGCGCCGGCAGGGTCTTCGCCCTCAAGCGAGGCGACAACTACATGTTCGTCCACAGGGGGGAGGACGGGGGCAACCTCCACCTTCTCGCGGGCGGACGCATCACAAACCTCTCACAGGCGGACATCGGGTACTACTACCGCAACCTCCAGGAATACTCCGAACGCGTCGAGAGGCTCTTCGCCCCGTACTACTCAGCGCTAACGGCCATATCCGAGGAGGTGAAGGGCATCGGGGGATACGGATCCATCCACGGGAGCATCGTCGATATCGACTACTTCAACCACATCTACCTCGACCCCCTGGACGGAAGCCTGACGCCCTATTATGCGGAGAGCACCGAGGAGAGGGAGGTCTACGATACCGTCGAGCTCCTGCTGAAGGGCTCCCCATTCATCGACGGCAGCATCAAGCGCGGTTTCCTGAGGGCAAGGAAGCGCGGCGAGCTAGCCATGATAGCTGGCGCAAAATCGGAGTACAGGCCCAGTCCGGCGCTCGCGCCCGTGCTCAGCACGGACAAGGCAATATACGCGAAGTCCAACGCGATGAAGTCCGTCCAATACCTGCTCGAGCGAAACGTTGTGCGCATCTGGAACGACCGAGTGCTGGAAAGCGCTACCTTTAGCTGCCCTGTCGGAAACTTACCCGCCAATACGAGGGGGCTCATGGGAAAGGCGAATCAATCCTAACTTCACTTGCAATCAAGCCTAGGTTCTGCCCGCGAGATCGGCCATTGCCGATCTCGCGCCTCCGGATACGGTCATCGCGGTAATCGGTTGGCAATGTCACGACCGCGCTCAGATTTGCAGCAATGGGGGCAGCGGCATTTTTTAGCCTTGTCGACCACGTGGTCGGCCCTTCTTCTGAATTCATTACCGCAAACTGAGCAGCGCAACGTAACGTTCTCCCTACTCCCGGTATAGGACCCCTCTACAACCGCTATGCGTCCCCCATAAAGCCTTTCAACTTTTTCGGAGTGTCGGCCTCGACGGTGAGCGCCGAGGTGCCGCGCACGGGTTCATCGCCGCGCCCACCCATGAAAAGAGGGTTCCCTCGCAGGCGCCGCATCCGCACGCCCCCGCAAAGAAACCCTCGCACTCGCATCTCTACCTGCGAACCCGTATGCAGCCTCGCGCGTGTGTTCCGCAGTTGCTAGTCGCGGTAGAACGAGCCCATGTAGCGGATGTACTCGTCCTCGGTGTGGTTTGCCTTCCAGTCGTGGACGGAGTCCTTGTTGCGCTGGCCGGCGATGACGGAGAGCTCCTTACCCAGCTTCTCAAAGGCCTCGTCGACGCACTCCTCGGGGGTGAGGGCGATCTTCATGACGGCCTCGCCCTGCGGGCCGCCGGGGAGGTTGGACAGCAGGCTGGGGGTTAGGGTGGTGCCGAGGGTGATGACCTCGACGTCGACGCCGGTGCCCTCGCACTCGCAGGCCACGGCCTCGGTCATCTTGAGGATGAAGGCCTTGCCCGCGCCGTACTGGCCGTTCCAGGGGCTGGAGCTGATGCCGGTCATCGACGAGACGTTGATCACGGCGCCGCGGTCCTGGGCGGCAAAGATCCGCATGTAGTGGTGGAAGCACTTGAGGAAGGTCACGACGTTGACGTTGATCATGGCCTCGTGCTTCTCCCAGGGGGTGTCCTGGATCTTACCGAAGCTGTGCAGGCAGGCCACGTAGCTCATGAAGCCCATGTCCAGGCCCTCGGTCGCGGCGAAGACGGTCTCGGCAGCGCCGGGCTGGCTAAAGTCGGCGCGCACGACCTTGGTCTCCACGCCGTAGGTCTCGCGGATCTCGCCTGCGAGCACGTTCAGCTTCTCCTCGCGACGGCCGACCATGACGACGTTCATGCCGCCGGCGGCGATCTTCTCGCAGAACGCCTTGCCGACGCCCTCGGTCGCGCCCAGGATCAGGCCCCACTCACCGTACTTCTCCCTCAGGTTCATGCTGCATCCTCTCTCTCGATGCCCATGCGGGCACATCTCCTTTAGCGTGCGACCGCACAGCCGCACACGGTGCACCATTATGCGCTGAACAAGAGGGGAGCGTGTTCACGACTTTGCGAACGAGCCCGTAACAACGATGAACGGTGTCGGTCTATCACCACGAAGAAACCCTTGCGGCATCGAGAGAGGAGGTGCTGGCAGGTGGAACCAAAAGGTGAACGCCGCCCTGGCGTGAGCGGCGTTCGGTGTGGTTTTACTCACCTTGCTAGCTGTTCACCAGGAGGGTATTGCGACCTCCGGTCGCCTTTGCTGTATCCCCTTGTGTGCCCATGTACAAAGGGATGCATCGCTATTCTGCGCCGGTGCTCGACGTCACCGCTTCGGTGGGCTCGGCAAATACGTTTCTCGCAATGTTCATGGTCGGCGTGATGCTCGATGTGCACATCGATGCCGAAGACCTGGGACCTCATGCGCCTCATCGACTACGTTGCGGCGCGCGGCGCGTGGAGTCTGCGCGAACTCGGCTGCGTCGGCTTTTCCGGCGGTGGCATGCAGACGCTCTACCTCGCTGCGCTCGACGAGCGCGTGCGCTGGGCGCTCATCAGCGGCTACCTCTACGGCGTGCGCGACGCGCTGCTCACCCTCAACAATAACTGTAGCTGCAACTACCAACATAGCCCTCGCGGCTACTTCCTGTGAGAGTTTTTTGTTAAAGCAACGGCGCGAGAGTCCTCGTGGCACCCAGCAGCATCCTCCATATGTCTGGACTCTCTATGGCTGCGCTGGATAGACATCGCCGGAACGGGTATAGTATCGAAAGTTTTGTCGTTAACCAGCGGGGGAGTCCTGTGGGCATCAAAAAGAAGATCAAAAAGGAGCTTATCGGCACTTCCGATTACCCGTCGAATAAGATCTTTACGATCTCCAATTTCATCACCTTTACGCGCCTGATCCTCACCCTGGTATTTCTGTACCTGTTTGTGACGGATAACAACCGTGTCATCGCCATCGTTATCTACGCCGTTGCCGCCTCCACCGACTGGATGGACGGTCAGATCGCCCGCATGACTAAGACGGTCTCGTGGCTCGGCAAGGTCATGGATCCCATTTGCGACCGTGCGCTGCTGTTCACCGGCGTACTTGGACTGGTGGTCCGCGGAGAGCTGCCCATCTGGGTCTGCGTACTCATTATTGGCCGCGACATCTATCTGGGCATCGGCACGCTTATCGTGCGTCATTATCACCGTCGCCCCATCGATGTGGTCTTTCCCGGAAAGATTGCCACGGCGCTGCTCATGACCGGCTTCTCACTCATGCTGCTCGGTTTCCCCGTTATTGACGGCCTGCACCTTTTACCTTCAACCCTTACGGCCTTCCCGGGCCTCAACGGAAGCTCGGTGCCCCTCGGCATCTTCTTTGTGTACGGCGGCGTGATCTTCTCCATGCTCACGGCTGTCATCTACTCCATTAAGGGCGGAGTGGCCATTAAACAGGCTCTCGCGCATCCCGAGGACGAGGACATCGACTTTCTCAACCCTGAAATCGAAGACTGATTCGTTGGGGTATGATTACGTACGGTTCATTATTTGCGGCACGTCCGCGATAAGTTAGGGGTTGTCATGGACAACATGGTTAACAATATGCCTCAGAATGATAAGACTGCTGACGCTACCTGCGTATTCCGCGTGCCTTCAAGCGACGTCACCGTTCCCGACCTCATGGCCAACGTGCGCATCACCGCACCCGTTCTGTCCATCGTCAAGGGTCCGCAGACTGGTGCCGCCTTTGAGCTCGAGGACGACGTGACCACCATCGGCCGCGATCCTGCAAACGGCATCTTCCTCAATGACATGACCGTTTCGCGTAGCCACGCGCGCATTATTCGCGAGGGCCTCGGCGCTCGCATTGAGGACCTGGGCTCGCTCAATGGCACCTGGGTCGACGGCGCCATTGTCAACGCGGCCCCGCTGCACGATGGTTCTTCCGTCCAGATCGGTACGTTTACGCTCATCTACCACGAGAGCACGCCGGAGCGCATCGAAACCGGTGAGTAGGGCATGGCCGAACGCAACTATCTGAGTATCGGCCAAGTCGTCAACCTTCTTCGAGGCGCATACCCCGATCTTTCGAACTCAAAAATTAGATTTCTAGAAGATGAGGGGCTCATTACCCCTCATCGTACGCCTAAGGGATACCGTCAGTACTCTAAGGAGGACGTTGATCGCCTGGAGGTCATTCTGCACTTGCAGAAGACCCGCTACATGCCGCTCAACGTGATTAAGCAGCGCTTGGAAAACGCCACGGACCTGTCAACGCTCGCCTACGAGGTGGGCTTGCTGTCCGATGTTCCGCTCAAGACGGAGCCCAAGGAGACTAAGCAAAAGCTGCATCCCATTGAGACCATTCCCGATATGCTGGGCGTCGAGATTTCGTTTATCCGCTCGCTCGCCGAGAACGACCTCATTCGCATCATCAAGAGTCCGCAGAATCGTGAGCTCGTCGATGGTCGCGATTTTCCAATCATCCGCTACTGCTCCGAGCTGTCACGCTTCCATATCGAGCCCCGCAACCTGCGTCAGTACGTGTCTTCCGCCAACCGCGAGTCCTCGATGTTTGAGCAGGTGCTCGTGAGCATGCTCGGCATGGATACCTCCGATGACGAGCGCGACGCCAAGCTCGAGCGTGCGTTTAAGAAGCTTCACGACCTGACCGAGGGTGTGCACACTGCGCTGCTCAAGAACCGCGTTTTTGAGTCGCTCAACGCCGTGGTCGAGGACGTCGACATCGATGCACTCGATGAGGAAATCACTCGCTCCGAGTCCACCAAAGCCAAAAACGAAGAGATAGCCACGCCGGCTTCGCACGAGGATTCTCTCGTAAAGCCGCTCAAGGTCGTCGCCCCTTCGCACTCCGGCACCGCCACGGCGGGCAAATAACCGCTGCCGCTTATCCGGCAACCCATTGAAAGGTCATGCAATGTACGACTTCGAATCTCAAATCGTCGACATCCCCGACTATCCCGAGCCCGGAGTCATCTTCAAAGACATCACGCCGCTCTTTGGAAATCCCGAGGCCCTGAAGGCCATGGTGGATGCCCTGGCCGAGCATTTTGCCGACATGGGCATTACCAAGGTCGTAGGACCCGAGGCCCGTGGCTTTATGGTCGGTGTGCCCGTGGCCGTCGCCCTGGGTGCCGGCTTTGTTCCCGCACGTAAGCCGGGCAAATTGCCGCGCAAGACGGTAAGCGAGAGCTACGAGCTCGAGTATGGAACGGATTCTATCGAGATCCATGCCATGCCATCAGCTCTAAAGATACCGTGTTGATTCTGGACGACTTGGTCGCGACGGGCGGAACTGTCGAGGCAACAGGTAAACTGGTGCGAGATATGGGCGCAAAGCTTGTAGGTTACGGTTGTATCCTTGAGCTTGCGTTTCTCAACCCGCGCAAGAAGCTCACGCCTTCTAACGACGACGTTGAGCTCTTTAGTCTGGTAACGGTGGACTAGCCGCTACCCTTAGATACCGGAAAGGAAGCTACATGCGCACAGCAAACACGCACAGAAACATGGCACGCTGCGCTGCTACGGCAACCCTCGCTTGTGTTTTGGGCCTGGGCCTCGCGGCTCCTGCCTATGCCGATACCGCATCCGACCTTGCCGCTGCCCGTACCAAGCTTGAGCAGATTGGCACCCAAACCCAGCAAATTCATGAAGAACTCTCCGCACAGACACAGGAGCTTGATCAGACTGCAGGCGAGATCACGCAAAAGCAGCAAGAGATTGCGGAGGGTCAGGCAAAGCTTTCGAGCTATGTTGCCGGTGAGTACAAGACCGGCGGCCTGAGTCTCCTTCAGGTTCTGACGGGCATCGACGATCTGGGCGACATGCTCAACCGTCTGTTCTACTACGGTAAGGTGTCCGACAAGCAGGCCCAGACCATTCAGGAGGTCAAGGACCTTAAGCAGCAGCTCACCGATAAGCAGACCGAGCAGGAGAAGAACGTCGCCGCGACGCAGAAGAAGGTCGACGAGCTCAATGCCCAGCAGGCTGAAGCTCAGAGTGTCGTGAACTCTCTGGATTCGCAGCTGCAGGCCGAGCTCGCGGCCGAGGCCGAGGCCAACGCTGCGCTGCAGGCTGGCATAAACGCCAGCACCGCCGAAAAGGCCACGGTGAGCAACGACACCGCCGGTACGACCGAGAACACCAACAATGGTGGCGGTCAGACCAACAATAACAACAACCAGGGCGGCAACACGCCGGCTCCCACGCCGCAGCCTGCCCCCACGCCCGCTCCGGCACCCACGCCCTCAGCACCGAGTCAATCTGTTGATGGCGGTTCCGTTGTTTCGCGCGCCTACAGCAAGCTTGGTTATGCGTATTCCTGGGGCGGCATTGGACCGAACAGCTTTGACTGCTCCGGCTTTGTGAGTTACTGCCTCACCGGCCGTTATTGCCGCCTTGGCACCACGGTCGACTTCATGGGCTGGACCCGCGTGTCCGATCCCCAGCCTGGCGATGTCGTGGTTAACTCTTACCACACCGGCATCTACATTGGTAACGGCCAGATGATCCATGCTTCCGACTACAAAACGGGCGTTATCATCAGCTCCGTTGCCGCTGGCATGAACAACAACTATATCTTCGTGCGTTACTAAGTCATCTTACACAGCGTGTGAATGTGGACCTCGTGGCTTTAAGTCGCGAGGTCCATTCTTTTTTTCTCTAATCTTGTACGGCTATCTAGTATTCAAAACTAGATAGCCGTACATTCAGTTTGCAAGATGGCTATAATTGTTGAGGAACAATTAGAAAGGACCCTCTATGAGCTGGGCACTTATCTCCGATTCAAGCTGCAACCTCCGCGATTGGCAACCGACCGCGCCCCATACCACCTTTGCATTTGCGCCCCTCAAAATTCGAGTGGGGGAGCGTGAATTCATCGATGACCTTTCACTCGATGTTCATGAGCTCAACTGCGCTGTTCAGGCGGAGACGAACGCTTCTTCGAGCGCTTGTCCCAGCGTAGGGGAGTGGGCCGAGCTCTTCAAATTGGCAGACAAGACCATCTGCATGCCAATCTCTGAGGGCGTGTCGGGCAGCTACAACGCAGCAGCCACGGCTCGCGATATGGTTCTTGCCGAGGAGCCCGACCGGCAGATTCATCTAGTCAATTCGCGCGCAGCTGGCGGCAAAATGGACCTCATTTTCTTGCTGTTCGACCGCTATCTTGCAAGCAATCCGGATGTCTCATTCGAGGACGCTTGCGCATACTTCGATAGCCTTGAGCAGAACAGCAAAATCCTCTTCAGCTTGTGCAATTACGAAAACCTGGCCAAAGCCGGACGTATCCCTAAGGCAGCCGGCGTCATTGCCAACAAGCTCAATATTCGCATTTTGGGCACGGCGAGTGAAGCCGGTAAAATCGAACTCGTCGGACACACGCGTGGCGAAAAGAAGATGCTCAACAAGATTATCGACACCATGGAAGCCGAAGGTTTTACGGGCGGCGAGGTCGTTATCGACCATGTCGAGAATGAGGCAGGCGCCCAAGCACTTGCCAGCCGAATTGTGGAGCGCTGGCCAGGCTCCAAGACTATCATCATGCCCTGTAACGGGCTAGATTCATACTATGCCGAAATGCATGGGCTCATTATCGGCTACGGCATGGGCGTGGCTTCGGGCCAATAACGTCCAACCAAGCAAAAATACGGGCGGAGCAAAGTGACAGATGACCCTTTGCTCCGCCCGTTTTATACGTCGGCTAGCTATTAAACCCATTAAACTTTAGATAGCTCATCAGGTACGCTTTCGAAACGAAGGATGAAACCGCACTGCGCACAAGCAGCGACTCACGCGTTACCTGATGCGCCGTATCGGGAACCGGCGTCTGCTCGACGGAAAACGCCGAACGAATCGATGCCTCGAGCTGATCGACCACATAATCGAAGGCCGTCGGGGCATCGTAGCTCAAACGCTGAATGTTAAAGAGTGCCTGCACCGCAGCAATAGGTAAGACCTGCTTAAAGAGGCAGATAGCGATCAGGCGGGCAATCTGCTCGCGGCCATATTGCTTTTTGACCGGAGCAGGCACCAGGCCGACCTTCACGTAGTTATTGATCATCGATGGCGTAATGACAGGGTGCTCAACGCAAATGGACAGCGGCTCCATCCACAGCGCAACATACTCAATGACCTGGTCGCGGTAGAGCGTCACATTGGGCAACTGGTTATAGCGCGGCAGACTCAACGTATTGAGTTTACGCACGATATCGGACTGAATGAATGCATCGGGTAGCACCGTGGGCTGAATATCCTCGGGCTTAATGCTGACCGACGAATCGGACATCGGAATAACGTATTTAGCGTGGTTCATAAGAGGCCTCCGTTCGTTTTCTATATTGTATTCTAGGTTATCTAGTTTTGCATACCACATAGCCGCCAAGAAAATTGGCGGGACAGTGCACTGATGCTTCGTCCCGCCATTTAGTAAATTGATAACAACCTTACATAAGATATATTATCGTACTTATCCGCGGAGAAACGCGTATGCGCTCGTTCCTGCTATGGCTCCGTCAGAAACGGCGGTCACAACCTGACGTAAGCGTTTGGAACGGATGTCGCCAGCAGCAAATAGACCTGGCGTGCGGGTCGCCATGGATTCATCAGTCAGAATGCCGCCATCAGGCGCCAGATCGACTAGATGCTCAACAAGCTCGGTATGGGGTTGCGTGCCGGTAAAGACAAAAATGCCAAACGAGCCAGGCTCAAATGACTCAGTATGAATTTCCCCGGATGCATTGTCCTTAAAGGCAATCGTCGTTGGCATCGCTTCACCAGAAAGTTCAACAATACTAGTTTGGTACCTAACTGTAATATTGTCCTTTTCGAGTACTTTCTGAACAACACCATCAGGTGCACGGAACTGATCGCGACGCAAGACGATGGTCACGCTGCTGGCGATTTCTGACAAGAACAGGGCTTCCTCACAGGCAGCATTGCCGCCGCCAATGACAAAAACCTGCTTGCCACGGAAGAACATGCCGTCACACGTCGCGCAATACGAAACGCCACGACCGCGATACGTATCCTCGCCAGCGAAACCAGCAGATCGCGGCGTGGCACCCATGCAAGCGATAACGCTCGAGGCCAGCGTATCGCCCATATCGTGATGCACCGTAAACAGCGCTGCATCGGCATCGTAATCGATACCCGTAACCATGCTCCATGCGACCTGTGCTCCCAGGCCCTCTGCATGCTGCTGAAAACGCTCGCCGAGTTCGGCGCCACTCAAGAGCGGAATGCCCGGATAATTCTCAACCTCGTTGGTCGTGGCGATCTGTCCACCCGACATGCCCTGCTCAATCACGGTCGTCGTCAGGTTGCCACGCGCAGCGTAAATGGCGGCAGCATAGCCCGCGGGGCCTCCACCGATAATCGCAACATCAATCGGCTGATCGGTAGTCATGAAGAATCCTCTCGTCGAAACGTTGTCGTTCTTTGCGCTCATACCCAAATTTACGTGAACATGACACTCATGCACTACAATGATAAATCGCGTAACAAAGCTGAAGGGGAGTTATCGATGGATCAAACGCAGACGAGCAATAGCGCTCCCCTGCCCATGCAAGCTACTCCCCAACCGGAGCAAATGACCGTTTCACCTGCACAAAAACCACTGGTAACCATTATGCACGCATCGGTTGGATCGGGCCACAAAGCCGCCGCCAACGCGATTGCACAAGCATTTGACCTTATCAGCGGCACCAAGGGAATCCCTGAGGATGTTGAGATCGAAGTCCTGGATATCCTCGATTTTGGACGTATTAGGTTCGATGGTAATAAAACAGCAGCTTCGTTTACCGGCGCCACGCGTCCCATATATGACCTAACCTGGCGATACACGTTTACGGGACATCTGCTCTGGGGCGGAGGCACGGCATGGTCACGTATTATGTTCCCTGCCTTCAACGAATATGTCCGCACCCGCAGGCCCATAGCCGTGGTCGCAACACACATCACGGCGGCCAACGTCGCTGTGGGTGCCCGCGTCATCACGGGTATCGATTATCCCGTCATCTGCGTACCAACAGACTATGAAGTCGAAGGCTTTTGGCCCCACAAGGACACCGATCTGTTCTGCGTAGCCAACGAATTTATGGCCGAGACACTTCGCCCCCGTAAAGTTCCCGAGACCAAAATCCGCATTACAGGCATCCCCATTC
The DNA here is from genome assembly GCA_902495545.1 of uncultured Collinsella sp. GTDB lineage: Bacteria > Actinomycetota > Coriobacteriia > Coriobacteriales > Coriobacteriaceae > Collinsella. The sequence goes on from CABUXM010000030.1 coordinate 16,641, forward strand.
GCGCCGGGTTTGATACGGACTACAATCGCGAGGAAGAACTCGAGAAGTTCAATCTCCCCGCTGACAAGACCGTTGTGTTGGTGATGGCCGGTGCCAGTTTGCCTCAACCGTACGTTCGCTTTCGCGCGGAGATGGACCGCACACTCCCCTTCCTGCGCAGCTTCGAGGACATGCACTTTGTCTTTTTGCCGGGCAAGGATGAGGAATACGCCACCCGCCTCAAGACGCTCTTCGACGCCATGAAGCTCGAAAACGTCACGGTTCTGGACTACGTGGACGATATGGCAGCCCTCATGCACGGCTGCGACCTGGCAATCCTCAAATCGGGCGGACTCACCGTCACCGAATGCCTATGCGCGCATCTGCCGATGATCCTGCTGGGCAAATCATATGGTCAAGAAAAGGCCAACACCACCATGCTCACCGGAATGGGCGCCAGCATGCATGTCACCACCGCACGAGAACTCATCGTAACCCTGCGCCATCTGCACGATCATCCCGAATCACTCAAAGCCCTACTCATCAACGGCGAAGTACTACGCCGCCCCCACGCAGCCGAAGATATAGCCATCGCAACCATGGAGCTCGTAGGCAAACCCCAAAAGCGCAAACGAGCCTTCTGCCGCTTCTACTGGGGAGGAAAGCCCGCGCATATCCGCTAGTCGAATGTCCGCCGCTCTGCCGGAGCCGCCCTTATATCATTCCATGCTCAAACATTCTCGCTTCGCTGCGAAACTGCGCGTGGAACGATATAAGGGCGGCTCCGGCAGAGCGGCTGCGTTTACTTACTAGCAGCTACTTCGGTATCCCCTCCATTAGAACCTGCAAAGGTAAAACAGGAAAATATAAATACAGTAAGCCGATGCGACAAAGGGACAGCCCCTTTGTCGCATCGGCTTACTAGAAAAGTAAATATTGTTTCAAGCGAGTAGCCGCCCGCCCGGGGCTTACCTATATCGTTCCACGCGCAGTTTCGCAGCGAGCGAAGCGACGCGAGAATGTTTGAGCATGGAATGATATAGGTAAGCCCCGGGCGGGAGGGATACGAGCGCCCCTAGGCGACGCCGCTGGAGCCGAAGCCTCCGTTGCCTCGGTCGGTTTTGTCTAGTTCGTCTACCTCTATGAGGTTGACCGTGGGGACTTCTTGGATGACGAGTTGGGCTATGCGGTCGCCTTTGTTGATTTGGATGTTGTTGGAGGGGTCCAGGTTGATGAGGATAACCTTGAGTTCTCCTCGGTAGTGGGCGTCGATGAGGCCCGGCGTGTTAACTATAGACAGGCCCTGCTTGATGGCCAAGCCGCTGCGGGGCTGGACGAAGCCGGCGTAGCCATCGGGCAAGGCGATGGCCAGCCCAGTAGAGACCAGACGGCGTTCAAAGGGCTTCAGGACGCAGTCCTCGTTGGAGCGCAAATCCAAGCCGGCATCGGTGGGATGGGCGTATTTGGGAAGCTCGACGGTGGGGTCGAGACGCTTTATGTTGACGGTAATGTTGGGCATGGAATCACCTTAGCTTGTCGAGCTCTTGCAGAAACTCATCGACGTCTTTGAAATCGCGGTAGACCGAGGCAAAACGGATGTACGCCACCTTGTCGATCTTTGCCAAGCGCTTGAGCACCATGTCACCCAACTCATGGGACGTGACGGCCGTCAGTGTGCGAGAGCGCAGCTCGACCTCGATGTCGTCGATAATCTCATTGAGCTTCTTAGTGTCGATATCGCGCTTGATGGTGGCGCGCATCAAGCCGACGAGCAGCTTATTGCGATCGAACCGCTGCTTGGTTCCGTCTGACTTAATGACCTCGATTGGGTCTTCGCATCGCTCAAACGTTGTAAAGCGATAGTTACACGAACAACATTCGCGACGGCGCTTAATGGTGTTATTTGACTCCTGCATACGGGAATCAACGACGCGGGTATGTGCCTTGCCACATTTGGGACAGCGCATGGTACCTCCTCTTAAACGATAACAAGGGTACCATGCGCAGCGCGATAATGATTACGAACGAGCAGGAACCTTAAGATGCGCACCGGCGGCGAGCGAACCATGCTCCAGATGATTGACGTTACGGATCATGTCGGAAGTCTCTTGCGTGGAAAGGCCTTCGATAGGATATTCCTCGGCAAGCGACCAAAGAGAATCACCAGGCTGAACGCGAATAGTCTCGTAGGTAACGTTGGAAACGGACTCGGCATACGCGGCGTGACGAGCGCTAAAGACCGACGTAGCGAGGACAACGAAGAGCGTAAGCGCAACGGCAACGGCGACAATCGTCGGAACCTTCAGGGCAACGCGGGCCGGCGCAACTACAGCCTGCTGATTGCGAGCAGGCTTTACGGTCAAAGGCTGAAAGCCGGAGCGGCCACCCTGAACAACCGTAAAAGTGGGTTCTGCAGGCGTCTCGAGTTTAAGGGCAAGGTTTCCCTGGACCATATTCGTTGCGTTCATCATGTTCTCCTCTCGCGTGTTTTGCTGAGAACAGTTTTATCAAGCCGCGCGGACAAAAATGTCTAGCGCGAGAACGAATGTTCGGTTATTATTATCTTCGAACAGTTGTTCCTGTCAAGCAAAATTCGAACATTTGTTTGACATGGGTAGAGAGGATGCCCTGATGGCTCGCAAAATTACCAAGCGTCAGCAGCAAATTTACGACTTCATCAAGGAATATCAGCAGGAGAAGGGTTATCCGCCCAGTGTGCGCGAGATGGCATCTGCCGTGGGCCTTTCCTCCCCCAGCACCGTGCACGCCCACTTATCTGCCTTGGAGGCGCGCGGGCTGCTCAAGCGCGATGCCACCAAACCGCGCGCCCTGGAACTCTTTAACGAGGACGGCTCCTCTGTCTCAATTTCTAAATCTGACGAGCCCACCGCACCTCGCGGAACGGTCTCGCTACCGCTCGTTGGTCGCGTCGCGGCTGGGATTCCCATTCTGGCCGAGCAGAATATCGAAGACACTTTCACTATCCCGACCGAAATCGCCACTGATCAGGGTTCCTTTATCCTTGAGGTGCATGGGAGCTCAATGATCAATGTCGGCATCTTCAATGGCGATTACATCATCGTCCGTGAACAAAAGAGTGCCATGAACGGCGAAATTGTCGTGGCCATGATTGATGGTTCAGCGACCGTCAAGACATTCTACAAGGAGCAGGGACGCGTACGCCTGCAGCCAGAGAATGACACCATGGAGCCTATCTATGCAACGAATCCCGTTATCTTGGGCAAAGTCGTCGGCTTGATGCGCCGGTTCTCGTAATGCAAAAACGCATCACCATCTTTGATACCGTCCGCGGGTTTACGATGATTTCAATGGCAGGTTTTCACGCTTGCTACGATCTCGCCTACCTGTACGGTTGGGATATGCCCTGGTTTACCCAGACTGTCTTTCAAGACATCTGGCGCGCCAGCATCAGCTGGGTATTCTTGTTTATCGCGGGTTGGATGTGCACTCTTTCGCGCAACAATATCAAACGTGCCGCCAAATACGCCTTAGCAGCACTCGTCGTCTGGTTGGCAACAACACTTGTCTCAGTAGACGATTCGGTTAATTTTGGCATCATCTACTGCATGGCCGCATGTACCGGCATCGTGGCGTTGACCGATCCCGTCCTTAAGAAGATATCGGCGAGATGGGGCATGTCCCTATGCCTTGTGTTGTTCGCCCTCACCTGGAGCATCCCCAAAACGATCTACCCTGTCCCCTACCTGGCGTGGCTGGGATTTCCGAACCCTGGGTTTGTTTCAGGTGATTACTACCCCATCATCCCGTTTATCTTTATGTATCTTGCAGGATACTTCGCCGCACATATAGCGCAGGGAATCGATAAAACCGCCCCAATCTGGGCCTACGCCAACCCCCTGCCGGCGCTCGCCAGCCTTGGACGTCATGCACTCCCCTTTTATCTGCTGCATCAGCCCATCATTCTGGGCATTTTGGAGCTCGTCTACTCGGTGCGATAACGCTCGAGCTGCGGTGCAATACGAGCCGGCAGTTTCGCCACAATACGAACGCCATCCTCAAGATATTCCTCGTGCAAAAGGGTCCCCTGCTCATGCACGAGTGTGATGAGCGCGCCTTCACGATATGGAATGTCGGCTGAAAGCAGTACATCGGTGGCAGCCGCCTCGCGAGCAATGTGATCAACGAGATCGTCGTGTCCCTCGCCCGTTTGGGCCGAGAACAGCACGGCCTCGGGGTAGCGACGACGGAAGCTCAGTCGATCAACGCTATCGAGAAGATCGATTTTATTGAACACCGTAAGCGTCAAACGCTCTCCGGCGCCGATCTCATCAAGCACGCGGTCGACAGCCTCCAACTGCCGTTCATAGTCCTCGTCAGACGCATCTACGACTTTGAGAATTAGATCGGCACCCAAAACCTCGGACAGCGTCGATTTAAAGGCATCGACAAGACCATGCGGCAGCTTTTGAATAAAGCCGACGGTATCAGTAATCGTCATTCCGCGACCGCCGGGCAGGCGATACGAACGCGTCGTCGGGTCGAGCGTAGCAAACAGCTTGTCCTGCGAAAGTACCGTAGAGCCAGTCAGACGATTGAGCAACGTCGATTTACCGGCATTGGTATAACCGGCTAACGCGACGCGAAATGCCGGTGACTCAAGGCGGCTCTTGGATTGAACATCGCGACGCTGTTCAACCTGCTTAAGCTCACGACGAAGCGCAGCGATCTTATTACGAATGAGGCGACGGTCGACCTCGAGCTGACTTTCGCCCTGACCAAAGCGCGAGCCGATGCCGCCGCGCGTCTGTTCCTTGGCGAGATGGCTCCACATGCCACGCAGACGAGGCAACAGATATTGAAGCTGTGCCAGCTGTACCTGTAGGCGTCCCTCACGCGTCTGAGCATGCAGGCCAAAGATATCCAAGATCAGTGCCGTACGATCGATAATCTTTACCGGCTCGCCCACGGCTTTCTCCAAATAGGATTGCTGCGAGGGCGTCAGGTCGTCGTCAAAAATAACGACATCGGCATCCATGCGATGCACCAGGCCGCACAGCTCTTCAACCTTACCGGAACCGATAAACGATTTAGGATACGGCTTTACCAAACGCTGTGACAAGCGTGCCACGCACTGGGCACCAGCCGTGTGGGCCAGGCGCTCAAGCTCGTCAAGCGAACGATCGAGTGGCCATGCATTGTCGCGCCACTCAACACCAACTAATATGGCACGCTCGGGCTCGGGTGCCGTGGGAACAAGAGAAAAACGGGCCATTAGGCAGCCTCAATACGATGCAGGATATCCTCAACGACCTCATCGATCGTAAACTCGTCCATATCGAACCACACGATACGGTCATCGCGCTTAAACCACGAAAGCTGACGCTTGGCATAACGACGTGAACGCATTTTAATGAGTTCACGAGCCTCATCCATGCTCATTACGCCATTGAAAGCATCGATGATCTCTTTATAGCCAATTGCCTGCATCGACGTCAGGGCATCTCCCAGCCCCTGGTCCATAAGACCGCGAACCTCATCAGCTAGACCCTGTTCAAACATCAGATCGACACGCAGGTTAATGCGCTCGTAGAGCACCTCGCGATTACGCGTCAGACCAAACCATAGAGCATGATAATGCTCGCGCGGAACACTAAACTGACTTTTTTGCTGTGCATAGGAGATACCATCATCATGCATCTCGAGCGCACGAATCACACGGCGCACGTTATGGGGATGAATAACAGCAGCCGATTCAGGGTCACGCTCGGCAAGCAGGGCATGCAGTTCTTCCTCACCAATACGCTCGGCAAGCTCCTGATAGCCCGCACGGCGATCGTCCTCAAGTTCACCCGAGGGAAAGTCCATCTCATCGAGGGCGGCCTTGAGATACAGCCCCGTACCTCCGCAAAAAACCGGCAGGCAACCCGAACCAAGGAGACGTTCAACATGCGCGCGAGCGTCAGCCTGATAAAGCGCAGCAGAATATGCCACACCCGGCTCTACAATGTCGACGAGACGCAGCGGCGCCGTACACTCATTGG
>CABUXM010000031.1 GCA_902495545.1 uncultured Collinsella sp.
CGAACGTAAAAATCGCCAATTATGGAGACGGTCTCGAACACGTCGACGAAACGATGCGGTAACATCTCCCTGCAAACACTGTAGTTAGCTAAAGGGGGAGTTCGCGTGTCTGCAACCATTAAACCCTTCACCGACGAGTTCGAAGAGTATGGTCGCGATGAGTCTCGCGCATCGGGCGAGGCCTCGAGCATCTCGTTTCCGACGACGGAAGACGAGGTCCGCGCCATTTTGGGAAAGCTCCATGCCGAGTGTGTCCCGGTAACGGTTCAGGGCGCCCGAACCGGCCTTGCCGCCGGTGCCGTGCCCCACGGCGGGCATATCCTCAATACTTCCCGTATGAATCGCTACTTGGGCCTTCGCCGCGATGAACAAGGTCAATTTCTGCTGCGTGTGGAGCCGGGCGTTGTGCTCTCGGAGCTGCGCAAGCAGCTGAGCAAGAAGGTGCTGCCGATCGCTGGTTGGGACCAGGCATCGCTTGAGGCCTACGAGGAGTTCCAAGAGGCCCCGGAGCAGTTTTTTCCCACCGATCCCACCGAGGCGTCTGCCTGTCTGGGCGGCATGGCGGCATGCAACGCCTCCGGCGCCCGCAGCTACGCTTATGGCCCCATGCGTCCGCATATCACTGGACTCCACGTCGCGCTGGCTGATGGCGATTTGCTTGAGCTTCAGCGCGGCGAGGCTTTTGCCCGGGGCCGCCACTTATCGCTCGTGACGGCAGCGGGCCGTACACTCGAGCTCGATCTTCCCGGCTATACCATGCCCAAGACAAAAAATGCCTCGGGCTATTTCGTTGCGGACGAAATGGACGCCATCGACCTCTTTATCGGCGCTTGTGGCACGCTCGGCGTTATCACCGAGCTCGAGATTGCCCTGCAGGCGGCACCTGCGGTCGTTTGGGGCGTGAGCTGTTTCTTTGACAGCGAAGACAAGGCCGTGTCCTTCACCGATTCCGTGCGCCCAGTCCTGTCCCATGCGGCTGCCATCGAGTACTTCGATGCTGGCGCCCTGGATATCCTGCGTCGTCAGCGTGAGCAGTCGACCGCGTTCGCCTCGCTGCCGGCGCTCGACAAAGAGGCCAAGGTCTGTGTCTACGTGGAGCTCGACTGCGACGACGAAGTTCAGGCGACTGAGGAGCTGTATCACTTGGGGTGGGTACTGGAGCTTGCGGGCGGCAGCGACGATGCGACATGGGTCGCGCGCACCGAGGTCGATCGCGAGTGCCAGCGGTTCTTCCGCCATGCGGTCCCCGAGAGCGTCAATATGCTTATCGACGAGCGTCGCCGCACGGATCCCACCATCACCAAACTGGGTTCGGACATGTCGGTGCCCAATGCACGCCTTGCCGATGTCGTGGCCCTCTATCGCCGCACACTGGCCGAAAGTGGGCTTGAATCTGCTGCCTGGGGGCACATCGGTAACAACCATCTGCATGTGAACATCCTGCCGCGCGATGCGCAGGACTACCGTCGCGGTGGCGAGCTGTTTGCCCAGTGGGCTGCGGAGGTAACGGCTATGGGCGGTGCCGTTTCTGCCGAGCACGGCGTCGGCAAGATCAAGGCGGGCTTCTTAGAGACGATGTACGGTCACGAGGCCATGGTCGAGTCGGCGCGGCTCAAGCTCCAGCTCGATCCCGACGGGCAGCTGGGTCGCGGCAACCTGTTTTCGGAGAAGCTCTTGGATGAGCTCGTCCAGAAAGGGGGCGCGTGAAGATGAGCGATTTCCATATGGTGGTGTGCGTCAAGGCCGTGCCGGGCAGCACCGAGGTCAAGATGGACCCCAAGACCAATACCATCGTGCGCGATGGCAAGCAGACGGTCATTAATCCCTTTGATGCGAGCGCTTTGGAATGCGCGCTGGCGCTGAAAGACGACTTTATCGGCTTTGGCATGGACGTGCGCGTAACGGTGGTGTCGATGGGCATCCCCGCGACCGAGTTGCTGCTGCGCGACTGCATCGCTCGAGGTGCCGACGACGCGCTGCTGCTGACCGATCGCGCCTTTGCGGGTGCCGATACCCTGGCGACCACCTATGCTCTCAAATGCGGCATCGAGGCGCTCGACGAGGACTTCGACCTGCTCATCTGCGGCAAGATGGCGGTGGATGGCGATACGGCCCAGATTGGCCCCGAGCTTGCCGGTGCCTTTGAGATTCCCTGCGTGACCGACGTGAGCTGCGTGCAAAGCGCGGGCTTTACGACGTGTGGCTCGCTGGCGCTCGTTCACGGATGCGATGCCGGCGAGGAGACGGTCTATCTTGAGATGCCGTGTGCGATGACGACTGCCAAGGAGATTGGCCAGTTGCGTATGCCGAGTATTGCCGGTATTCGCGCGGCGGAGGAGGCGGACGTGCGCGTGGTCAGTGCCGCCGACGTGAACGCCGACCCCGCGCGTTGCGGTCTTGCCGGGTCGCCGACACAGGTCGTGCGCTCGTTTGTGCCCGACCGTGACCAAACGTGCGAGGACGTTGACGGAACGGCGTCCGAGCAGGCGGCAAAACTTGCCAAGATTATCGAGGGGATGGCATAGATGAGCGGACTGATTATCGATAGCGAAGCCTGTATCGGCTGCGGTCGCTGCGTTCGCGCCTGTGCCTCGGGCGGCATCGTAGTGGAAGGCGAGCGACCCAGCCGATGCGCCCGCGTAACCGACGGCTGCATCCTATGCGGTGGGTGCGTCGACGCCTGCCCTGTCAACGCTATCTCGATCGAGCGTGACGAGGCCGCTGGTGCGGTTGACCTCGATGCGTATCGAGACATTTGGGTATTCGTGCAGACCGACGAGCACGATACGGTGACTCCCGTTGCCTATGAGCTTATGGGCAAGGGCCGCGAGCTTGCCGATGCGCGCGGCTGCCGTCTGGTGGCACTGGTCGGTATGGGTCCCGAGGGTTCTCTCGGCGACCTGGAGCATCTGGTTTGCGCGGGCGCCGACGAAGTCCTGGCCTGTCGCGACGAGCGCCTGCGCCAAAACGATGCGGAGGTCTACGCCCGCTTGATCTGCGATTTGGTAGCCGAATGCAAACCCGAGGCCATCCTATACGGTGCGACCGCCTTTGGCCGCGAACTGGCACCCGGCGTTGCCGTGCGCTTGCAGACGGGCCTTACGGCTGACTGCACCGTACTTTCGATGGATACGGAGACGGGACTGCTGCAACAGACGCGTCCGGCGTTTGGCGGCAACCTAATGGCCACCATCGTCTGCCCCAATCATCGTCCCCAGATGGCAACGGTTCGTCCCGGCATCTTTAAGGCGCCCGACTTTGACTACAACCGCTCTGGCACGATCACCCAGATATCGCTTGCGGATGATGCTAAGGCCCGTGTCGAGATCTCGATTCCCGCCGAGGAGTGGGGGCGGCAGGCTTCGATCGCCGATGCCGAGCGCCTGGTCGTGGTGGGTCGCGGCATTGGTTCCAAGAAAAACCTGCCGCTGATGCGAAGGCTCGCCGAGGCTCTGGGAGCCGAGCTTGGTTGCACGCGACCTGTCGTGGAGGCCGGCTGGTTGGAGTATCGCCATCAGATTGGCCAGACCGGCGTATCGGTTTCGCCCAAGCTTCTCGTGAGTATCGGTGTTTCGGGCGCCATCCAGCATCTTGCCGGCATCGGTGGGGCGGAGTGCATTATCGCCATCAATGAGGACCCGGATGCCCCCATTTTCGGCGCTGCCCAGTACAAGGTTGTTGGGGACGCCGTCGAGGTCGTCGAGGAGCTGCTGGCCCAGCTTGAGCGCTAGGCGCGCGCCAGCCAGTCGCGCATCTCGTCCTTTAGGCGGCTCCAGGTTGCCTGCGTGGCGGGGTCGGTAAAGGGCTGTGTAATGCCAAAGGGCGCGTCGAGCAGGCGGTGGATATCACCCTGTTCGCGCGCCAGCGCACGGCTTGCCGGATAGACGAGCTCAAACATAAAGCAGATAAGCCCCACCAAGAAGTCGGCGGGCTCATCGCGCTCATCGCGTGCGACGCAGCGGTGCTCGTCAAAGGCGGCAAGTGTCGGCGACGAGAAACGGCTGCCGAGAAACGTCTTCTCGTCCACCTTGAGGATAGTGTCGACGGTGCTGTCGGCGATGGTGCGCATAATGTCGATCTTGTCACCATCGCGCACGATATCGCAGAAGCTTCGCGTGCGCACGTCGAGCTGCGCGGGTAGACGGAAATCGCTGTGATAGGCAATGCTCGCTCGGATGAGCTCATCTTCTGCCGGGTCATCGATAAAGTCGCGGATGCTCGTTACGGCGGGTGCATCGGCGGGATTCTCGCCAAAGAGGACCTCGATGCCCAGCGCCGCATGGCTCATGCTCTCGGCGTCCTTAAAGGTGTCCCAGCGTCGCAGCTGCTCGAAGCGGCCCATATCGTGTAGCAGGCCGCAAAGCCATGCCAGGTCAATATCTTCTGACGACCAGCCCTGCTCGCGCGCTACGGCATCGCATGCCTCGGCCACGTGGTACGTATGCTCGATTTTGAGCGCGATGCGTGGGTTGGTGGCGTCGTAGGCATCGGTGTAGCTTTTGAAGGCCGCGCGCGCCCGGTCTCGATCGATAGCTGTCATAATGACTTCCTAAAAAGTTGTGTCTTTCGATCCGGTGGCAATTGTAGGTGAACTCGGTTGCTGTCGGATGATGATTCTGCCGTGTCGCTACATGCGGTTCGGAGACCTTGTCAGGATGAGAAACGTATGGTGCTCAAAATCGTTAGAACCGTCTGGCCAGTGATGCTTACCTATGTTGCAATAGGCGCGCCGTGCGGAATGATCATGGGGCAGACGGGAATGGAGCCCTGGATGGTCTTTGCCCTGAGCAGCACGTTTGTGACGGGCAGCGGCCAGTTTATGATCTGCAATCTTTGGCTGGCGGGTGTACCGGCGCCTTCGATTATCGCGAGCGTTGCCGCCATCTCCTCGCGTTTTGCGCTTTACTCGGCATCGATCGCGCCGCATCTGACGGGTGCCTCGAAGCGTCAGACGCTGGCTGTTGCCGCGACACTTACCGAGGAGGCATATGGCATCTCGCTTGCCAAGTTGGTTGAAGGGGAGGATTGGGGCCCGCGCGAGTCCTTTGTGCTCAACGTGATCCTCATCGCAACATGGGGCGTTTCGTGTACGATGGGCGCCATCGTCGGCGCCGTTGTCGATGTTCCCACCGCCATTGCAGCTTTTGTCTGCACCTCGCTCTTTATCTGCCTGCTCTTTTCGCAGCGGCTGTCGCGCGGCAACGTTGTCGCGGCGGTTTCGGGCGCGGTGTCCGTCGCCGTATGCAAGTTCTTGGGGTGGACGAATATCGCCGTGCCTGCAAGCGTGCTCGTCGGCGTTGCCGCGGCGCTTGTGTGCGATGCTCTCGCCGAAGGAAGGGATGCTCGCGATGCCCGTTAATGAGTTTTTGGTCCTGTGGCTGTCGTCGTGGGCGGCCATCGCATTTTTCCGCATTGCCCCAGTGTTTGCCTTGCGCGGGAGAACGCTGTCGCCCCGCGTTACCGAGGCCTTGGGTTATATTCCGCCCGCTGCCTTTGCGGCACTGGTCGCTAACGATTTGATAAGCCCTGGCGCTTTCGACGCCGGCTTGTGGCAGGGCTTGATTCCCTGGATTGCGGCTGCCGGTGTCGTGGCGGTGGCAATCAAGACAAAATCGATGCTGTGGTGCTGCGTCTCGGGCATCGTACTCTATATTGTCTTGAGCCTTATATAGGGCTGGCGTCGCGGGCGCCGAATCTCGTTCCATCCCAACTTGTAGAATTTCTCACCGAGCCGGTCTGCTTCTTCTGGTACCATGGTCAAACTTTACTGTAGCAAAGCGTGACGTGGGCTTTTGTTCCGCGTCAGCGGAAATGGGGGTTTCATGGCACAGGAAGCGACCGCCAACGAGCAAAAGAAATTCAAGGTACCGCGTATCCCGGGTGACATCATGATCTATCCCATGATCGTTGGCCTTTTGCTCAACACTTTCTGTCCGCAGGTCTTTGAGATCGGCGGCTTCTTTACGGCTGCCTGCCGCGGCGGCTCCAATACCATCGTCGCTGCGATCCTGCTCTTCGTGGGTGCCGGCATCAGCTTTAAGTCCACGCCGAGCGCTATCAAGACTGGCATCGTCGTACTGATCCCCAAGCTTGTTGTTGCGGCCGCCCTTGGCTTGGGTGTGGCATATTTCTTTAACGACTACTTCCTGGGCCTGAGCTCCGTGTCTATCATCGGTGGCATCACGTTTTGCAACATGGCGCTCTATACGGGCATCATGGGCGAGTTCGGCGATGAGTCCGAGCAAGGCGCCGTCGGTATCCTGTTCTTTACGGCCGGCCCCGCCGTCACGATGATCATCCTCGGTGTCTCGGGTCTCGCTAACATCCCCGTCGGCACCATCATCGGATCCATCCTGCCGCTTGTTATCGGCATGGTCCTGGGCAACTTGTTCCCGTTTATCAAAAACCTGCTGGTTCCCGGCGCCAATCCCGCGATCGCTGTCATCGGTTTTCAGCTCGGTGCCTCCATGAGCCTGACGAGCTTTATCACCGGCGGTATTTCCGGCATCTTGCTGGGCCTTATCACGCTGTTTGTCGTCGGTCCTATCACCTTTGCGTTCGAACGCCTGTGCGGCGGCAATGGCAAGGCGGCCGTGGCTTGCTCTACTATTGCTGGCACGGCCATGACCACACCGGTTGCCCTCGCCGAGGTTGCACCGCGCTACGCCGAGCTTGCGCCCACCGCGTACGCCCAGATCGCCACCGCCGTTATCATCACGGCAATCATGGCTCCGATTCTGACCGGCTGGGTCGACAAGAAGTTTTGCCAGGGCAAGGAGGATCTGTCGCCTGCCGGTGTCGAGGCCATCGAGGAGGCCGTCGCGACCGACATCGACGGCGAGTAGTAAGCGCTACCAATCAATGATGCCGGCGTGCAATTCACGCCGTTTGAGCGCCCGAACGAAAGCTGTCTTGCAGTGACGTTCGGGCGCTCTGCTACTATTCCCTTTACCCCTGCGGAGTAGGGGGTGTTTGTTGCTCAGGCTCGAATCGGGAGATTCTGACCGCTTGGATATTGAAGGGATGGCGTCTAGTGGTTAAGGCGCTCAAGATTGAGATATTCCTGCTATGCATGATTGTTCTTATCGGGCTTGCCGTGCGAAGTCGTCGCTCCTTGTTCTCGAGCACCCAGCAGCTCTTGTTTAGCATGTTTGGCTACACCTCTGCCGCGTACATATCATTCGATATGATCTGGACGCTTTCGGATGGTGTGGACGGCACGTTGGGCATTGCCGTCAACTGGATTTCAAACGCGGTTTCGTTTTCGCTCTTTGCCATCGCGTGTCTCATTTGGTTTATCTATTCCGAGACGGTGCAGGGTTCTCGCCTTTTGACCTCGCGCTATAGGGTGCTGCTTATAACGTTGCCTACGGCTCTGGTGGTCGTGCTGGCGTTTGCCAGTTACTGGACGCACGCCCTGTTCTACATCGATGCCCGTGGCGTGTACCGCCGCGGTGTCGCCTATATGATTCAGCCTATCGTGAGCTACTGCTACATCATATATACGTCCTTACACGCTTTTGTGCATTCCCTACGGGTTGAAAGCCTGCAAAAGAAGGCCATTTATCGAACTCTGGCATTCTTCGCCATTCCGGCCCTGGTGGGCGGTACCTTTCAGATCGTATACTCGGTGCCCGGCCTTTGTGTCGGCATAATGATTAGCATGTTGCTGCTCTACATCATCTACCAGGAGCAGCTAATCTCGACCGACCCGTTGACTGGCCTCAACAATCGCAACCGTTTTGAGACCTACATGCTGTCGACCTTCTCAAATGTGGATCAGGCCGAAGATGTGTATCTGCTTATGATGGATGCCGACGGCTTTAAGCAGATTAACGATCGCTATGGACATGTGGAGGGCGACCATGCCCTCCAGGTCATATCCGCTGTGCTCAAAGAAGTCTGCGCGGCGTCTGGTGGCTTTATCGCACGTTATGGCGGCGATGAGTTCGTGGTGCTTCAAAAGGCGACGACGGAGCAGGATATCATGCATCTGTGCGCGACAATCAACGACGAGCTCGCGCGCGCCGAGGTTCCGTATCTGCTGCGGATGTCCATCGGCTATGCACGGGTTGGTGATGGCGTCGATTCCTGGCAAGACTTGCTTCGCGCTGCCGACGCGGAGCTCTACCGTGTAAAGTACGAGAAGAAGAGCACCGGCGTTCAGATACGCTAGAAAAAAGGGCGAACGCTTGCGTGCGTGGCGGCCCTCAGCTCACCGATGTACTCCATTAAGATAAAGTGTGCGAACACCCTCTCTAAAAAGGTGGGCTTGCTAGACTTTTTTGGGTTTGTTGACGATGATGATGCCGCCGCAGACCAACAGCAGGGCGACGATGACGGTAACGGGGCTCGTCCCGGCACCCTCGCCGAGCAGCAGCGCGCTCAGCAGCACACCAAAGACCGGGTTCATAAAGCCAAAGACCGAAACGCGGCTGACGGGGTTGACGGCAAGCAGACGCGACCATAGCGAGTACGCGACGGCGGAAATGAGTGCCATATACATGATGAGCGCGATGGCGGGGATGATCGCGGTGGGGGAGAGCGCACCACCCATCAAAAAGCCGATGGCGGTGAGGACCAGGCCGCCGACCAAGAACTGCCAGCCGGCGAGCAAGACGCCGTCATGCTCGCGCGAAAAGATGCCAATGAGACAGGTCGAAAGGGCGCCCGCGACGGTGGAGGCCAGGATAAAGCCCTCGCCGTCGAGCGTAAAGCCAAAGGTACCATCCGCGCCCGAAAGGTTGACGAGTGCGACACCGGCAAAGCCCAGTACGCAGCCAAGCACCTTGGCCGTATTGAGCCTCTCGGTGCGAAATGCCAAGGCGGCAAAGAGGATGGCTAGGAAGTTGGCGCTGGCCTCGATGATGGAGCTCGACATGGCGCTGGCGCGCGAGAGGCCCAGATAGAAAAAGAAGTACTGCCCGATAGTCTGGAAGAGCGACAAGACAAAGATGGGCTTGATGTCGCGCGCTTGCGGTATGAGGGGGCGGCGTTGGGCCGCGCTCATCCCAACGATAACCAGGGCGCCGGCAAGCGTAAAGCGTAAACCTGCAAAGAGCAGCTGCGAAGCGCTGTCGTGCGCCGGGATACCAAAGAGTGCGTAGCCGATCTTGATGCAGGGAAAGGCCGATCCCCAGAGTGCACAGCAAACAAGACAGCCCAGGATGAGTCCGGGCAGGGTGGCGAGATACGGCTTGCGGCTTTCCATGATGTCCTTCCTACATGCGCGAAGCAAAAAAGAACCCGCCACCGGATGTGTCGGTGGCGGGTGTTGTTACCCGAAGGGATTGTACCCGATGGGAAAGGTTTAAGCGAAGTAGGCCACGCCGCTCTCAAAGATCGGCATGAACTTATCGCCGGGGACATGCTCGGGCACGTTGCGGTACAGGTTGTCGCCGCGACGCTCGGCATGGCCCATCTTGCCCAGGACGCGGCCGTCGGGGCTCGTGATGCCCTCGATGGCGAGTACGGAGCCGTTGGGGTTGACGGAAAGATCCATGCTGGGCTTGCCGTCCTCGCCCACGTACTGCGTGGCGACCTGGCCGTTGGCGATCAGCTGGGCGAGCACATCGTCATTGGCGACAAAGCGGCCCTCGCCGTGGCTGATGGCGACGGTGTAGGGGTCGTCCAGGCTGCACTGCGACAGCCACGGGGACAAGTTGGACGAGATGCGGGTGCGCACCAGACGGCTCTGGTGGCGACCGATGGTGTTGAACGTCAACGTGGGCGCATCGGGCGTGGCGTCGACGATGTCGCCGTAGGGCACCAGGCCGAGCTTGATCAGGGCCTGGAAGCCGTTGCAGATGCCCAGCATCAGGCCATCGCGGGCCTTGAGCAGGTCGCGGACTGCCTCGGTGACCTCGGGAGCGCGGAAGAACGCCGTGATGAACTTGGCGGAGCCGTCGGGCTCGTCGCCGCCCGAGAAGCCGCCGGGGATCATGACGATCTGGCTTGCGCGGATGCGGCGGGCAAGCTCGTGGGTGCTCTCGGCGACGGCCTCGGGCGTGAGGTTGTTGATCACGAAGGTGTCGGCCTCGGCGCCGGCGGCACGGAAGGCGCGGGCGCTATCGTACTCGCAGTTGTTTCCGGGGAACACGGGGATAACCACGCGCGGGCGGGCGATCTTGGCGCCGCCGTACACGTGGATGTCCTTGGCGCGGAAGTCGATGGTCTCGACCTCGGCGGTCTCGCCGGCGCTGCGATAGGCAAAGACGCCCTCGATGCCGCTCTCCCAGGCCTCCTGGAGCTCGGAGAGCTCGATGACTTCGGAACCGGTGTCGATGACATAGCCCTCGACGGTGGTGCCCAGGGGCTCGACGACAACGCCGTCGGCGACCTCGGGCAGCTCGGCATCCTCGGCGAGCTCGACGATAAAGCTGCCGTAGAGCGGGGTGAAGAGGCTCTCCACGTCTACATCCTCGGCAAGCTCGATACCGATCTGGTTACCGACGCACATCTTAAAGAGGCTCTCGGCGCCGCAGCCGTAGCCGGGCGTGGAGATGGCCAGGGCGTTGCCGGTAGCAGTGAGCGCCTCGACGGCGTCAAACGCGGCGAGCAGCTGCTGAGCATCGGGGCGGTAGTCCTCGCCATAGATGGCGGGGGCGATGCGGACGACGCGGTGCGTGAGGCCCTTGAACTCGGGCGAGACGGCGCGGGCGGCCTTGCCCACGGCGACGGCGAAGCTGATCAGGGTCGGCGGAACGTTGAGCTCGCCGGCCTCGTCCTCAAACGAGCCGCTCATGGAATCCTTGCCACCGATGGCGCCGGCACCCAGGTCGACCTGGGCCATAAGGGCACCCAGGACGGCGGCCATGGGCTTGCCCCAGCGCTCTGCCTCGGTGCGCAGGCGCTCGAAGTACTCCTGGAAGGAGAGGTAGGCGCGCTTGTGCTCAAAGCCGGCGGCAACGAGCTTGGCGATGGACTCGACCACGGACAGGTAGGCGCCCGCAAACTGGTCGGCCTCCATCAGATAGGGGTTGAAGCCCCATGCCATGGCACTCGCCGTGGTGGTCTCGCCGTCCACGGGGAACTTGGCGACCATGGCCGAGCTGGGGGTGAGCTGCGTCTTGCCGCCAAAGGGCATGAGCACGGTCGCGGCGCCGATGGTGGAGTCGAAGCGCTCGGAAAGGCCCTTGTTGGAAGCGACGTTGAGGTCGGTGACAAGCGAGGTCATGCGCTCGGCGAGCGTGGTGCCGGCCCAGCTTGGCTGCCACACGCTACGGGCGCACACGTGGGCGACCTGGTGCTTGGGTGCGCCGTTGGAGTTGAGGAACTCGCGGGACAGGTCGACGATGGCGACGCCGTTCCAGGCCATGCGCATGCGCGG
The DNA here is from genome assembly GCA_902495545.1 of uncultured Collinsella sp. Taxonomy (GTDB): domain Bacteria; phylum Actinomycetota; class Coriobacteriia; order Coriobacteriales; family Coriobacteriaceae; genus Collinsella. Next base: position 11,330 of record CABUXM010000031.1, read on the forward strand.
CTCGGCGGTAACCTCGGCGATAACGGTCGCCTCGAGGTTCTCCTCAGCGGCGTAGCCCATGAACTCCTCGACGTCACCGTCGGCGACGGCACAGGCCATGCGCTCCTGGGACTCAGAGATAGCGAGCTCGGTGCCGTCCAGGCCGTCGTACTTCTTGGTCACGGTATCAAGGTCGACATACAGGCCGTCGGCAAGCTCGCCCACGGCGACCGAGACGCCGCCGGCGCCAAAGTCGTTGCAGCGCTTGATCAGACGGCAGGCGTCGCCGCGGCGGAACAGGCGCTGCAGCTTGCGCTCGACAGGGGCGTTGCCCTTCTGGACCTCAGCACCCGAGGTCTCGATGGACTCGGTGTTCTGGGTCTTGGAGGAGCCGGTGGCGCCACCGATGCCATCGCGGCCGGTGCGGCCGCCCAGCAGGATGATCTTGTCGGTGGGGGCAGGGCACTCGCGACGAACGTGGTTTGCCGGGGTAGCGCCCACGACGGCGCCAACCTCCATGCGCTTGGCCACGTAACCGGGGTGATAGAGTTCGTTGACCTGACCGGTGGCAAGGCCGATCTGGTTGCCGTAGCTGGAGTAGCCGGCGGCGGCAGTGGTCACGAGCTTGCGCTGCGGCAGCTTGCCCTCGAGCGTCTCGGAAACCGGGACGGTGGGGTCGCCGGCGCCGGTGACGCGCATGGCCTGGTACACATAGCTGCGGCCCGAGAGCGGGTCGCGGATGGCGCCGCCCACGCAGGTGGCGGCACCGCCGAAGGGCTCGATCTCGGTCGGGTGGTTGTGGGTCTCGTTCTTAAAGAGGAACAGCCAGTCCTGGTCCTCGCCATCGACATCGACCTTCACCTTGACGGTGCAGGCGTTGATCTCCTCGGACTCGTCGACATCGGTCATGACGCCGGTCTTCTTAAGGTACTTGGCGCCGATGGTGCCCATGTCCATGAGGCAGACGGGCTTGGCGTCGCGGCCGAGTTCGTGGCGCATCTCCATGTAGCGGTCGAAGGCTTGCTGCACCACGGCGTCGTCGATCGTCACGTCGTCCAGGACGGTGCCGAAGGTGGTGTGGCGGCAGTGGTCGGACCAGTAGGTGTCGATCACGCGGATCTCGGTGATGGTGGGGTCGCGGTCCTCATCGCGGAAGTACTGCTGGCAGAAGGCGATGTCCGCCTCGTCCATGGCAAGGCCGCGATCGGCGATAAAGGCGGCAAGGCCGGCCTCGTCGAGCTCGCGGAAGCCGTCGAGCACCTCGACGGGCTGGGGCTCGGGGGTCTCCATGTACAGCGTCTCGGGCAGGTCGAGCGAGGCGATGCGCGCCTCGACGGGGTTCACCACGTAGTGCTTGATGGCATCGATGGCGGCCTCGTCCAGAGCGCCCGAGATCATATAGACCTTGGCGGAGCGCACGGCGGGGCGCTCGCCCTGGCTGATGAGCTGCACACACTCGCTGGCGGAGTCGGCGCGCTGGTCAAACTGGCCAGGCAGGAATTCGACGGCAAAGACGGCGCCATCGCTTGCGGGGAGCTCGTCGTAGGTCACATCGACCTGGGGCTCGCTAAAGACGGTCGGCACGCAGGAGCGGAAAAGCTCCTCGTCGATGCCCTCGACGTCGTAGCGGTTGATGATCCTCAGGGCCTCGATGCCCTTGATGCCGAGAATTTCGGTCAGCTCGCCCTTGAGCTGCTGAGCCTCGACGTCGAACCCGGGTTTCTTCTCCACGTAGATACGAGAGACCATTGGTTCCTGCCTTCCTGATCGCCTTCCTGATCGGTTGGGCGTACGGTACGGTATGCGGCAGCGGTCGGTTTGCGGGGTCTGCCCTGCGGTCGCCTTGAGCCACATGTTTGTAAACCTCACTATGATACGACAGCTCGCGGCGCGGTGAGGACGGCGAGGGTGCTACAGTGAAGCGCAAACAAGAGAAAGGCATCACATGGCATTCGTTTCGCTCGCCATCATCGCACTCGTGGCCTTTGCAAGCCCCTTTATCGCCTCGGCGATTCCTGGAAAACCCGTTCCCGAGACGGTCTTTTTGCTCGTGCTCGGCGCGGTGCTGGGACCCCATATGCTCGGCGTCATCCATGTAGATGCCGAGGTCTCGCTTGTGTCCGAGCTCGGTCTGGCCTTTTTGTTCCTGCTTGCCGGCTTTGAGATCGATCCCAAGAGCATCACGGGTGTCGAGGGGCGCTACGGCTTGGCAACGTGGGTCGTCACGTTTGGTATCGCCTGGCTTGCCGTGCGCTTTACCCCGTGGTTCTCGGTCAGCCATTTCGACGGTATCGCCGTGACGCTTGCCCTCACTTCTACGGCGCTCGGCACGCTCGTGCCCATCATGCGTGAGCGTTCACTTGTCGGAACGCGCGTGGGCGACTCGATTCTCGCGTATGGCACCTGGGGCGAGCTCGGCCCCGTGCTTGCCATGTCGGTGCTGCTGTCTGCCCGTACCGGCATCCAAACGCTCGTGATTCTTGGCCTGTTTGCGGTGGTCTGCGTGTTGCTTGCCGTGGTCCCAAGCCGCTCCAAGCGCGTCGGCAGCCGCTTCTTTGCGTTTGTCGAGGAACGCGCCGATACCACGTCGCAGACCTTCGTGCGCCTGACGGTGCTCATCCTGGTCACACTCGTGGCTTTCTCGGCCGTCTTTGATCTCGACATTGTGTTGGGTTCTTTTGCCGCCGGCTTTGTCTTGCGCTACATCATCCCCGAGGGCAACCATACGCTCGAGACCAAGCTCGACGGCCTGGCCTACGGCTTTTTGATTCCGGTGTTCTTTACCGTATCGGGCGCAAAGATCGACCTGACGGCCGTGGCGTCGCGCCCGGGTCTGCTCGTGGGCTTTATCGTGGCGTTGCTGATTATTCGTGCCGTGCCCATTCTTATTTCTATGAGCATTTGCCCTGCGACGCGCGATGTGTCGGCGTATGGTCGCATTACCGTGGCCCTGTACTGCACCACGGCGCTGCCGATCATCGTTGCCGTGACGAGCGTTGCCGTCAACGCGGGCGCGCTGTCGCAAGACATCGCGTCGGTTATGGTTGCCGCCGGCGCCATCACGGTGTTCTTGATGCCATTGCTCGCGCAGCTCTTCTACCGCGTGGTGGATGCCGCACCGGTCGCCGCCGTGGCAGAGGTCGCCGAGCATCCATCCGATGCGCTCGACATCCTGCGCGCCCATCACGATTTGGCGAGCCTGCTCGCACGCGAGCACGAGCTGCTGACCTCGCATGGTCACGGGCGAACGCTCGACGGCATGCCTACGATTGATTCTATTGCCGACCGTCTCTCGGCCGAAGCGGCGAGTGGCCGCATCGATGCTCGCATCGTGGACGCTGCCCATTTGCTGGCCGAGAAGACCTATGGTGACGAGATTGACCCCGGCAAGCTCACCCCGCGCGAGCGCCGTCGCTTGGAGCGCGCCAAGCTCGCCGTGCGCGAATACCGCCGCCGCATGCTGGAGCTCTATGCACGCGATGAGGCCCAGGACGACGACGGCAAGTAGCAAGGAATGTCGGGATACGGGTTCCGTCCAAATAATAGAAGGCGCGCTGCCTGCGGTTGATGCAGGCAACGCGCCTTTTGCGTTGAGCTTCGTTGAGGTTCGAAGTAGTGGACTAGTTGGCCATGACGCCTTCGGTCCAAGCCTCAACGTCCTCGATGCGTAGGACGTTGGCGACCTCGGCCACGCAGTCGACGCTGGCAAGCTCGGCGGCGGCAGCCTGGACGTCCTTCTCGAGCGCGCGGTGCGTCAGGAAGATGACCGAGCAGGCATCGCTGACGCCCGACTTGCCGTCCTCGACCTGGTTGATGAGCGAGATCGAGATGTTGTGCTTGGCAAAGATGTCGACCGTCTCGGACAGGGCGCCCACGCGGTCGGCGACCTTCAGGCGCACATAGTACTTGGTCTGGAGCTCGTCCATGGGCTTAAAGGCGAGGTTGTGGCCATAGGGTTCAATCTCGGGCAGCGGAGCCACGCCGCGGCTGATCTGCTCGGAGAGCGACAGGATGTCGCCCACGACGGCGCTTGCGGTGGGGAAGGAGCCTGCGCCGGCACCGTAGAACATGGTCTCGCCCACGGCGTCGCCTACCACGTAGACGGCGTTCATGGCGCCGTTGACCTTGGCAAGCATGTGGTCGGCGGGGATCAGCGTGGGATGCACGCGGACGTCGACGCCAGCGTCGGTGTTGCGTGCGATGCCCAGCAGCTTGATGGTGTAGCCGAGCTCGCGGGCCTGGGCAATGTCTTCGGCGCCGATGGTACGGATACCCTGCTGGTAGACATCGTCGGTGGTCACGCGGGTGCCAAAGCCGATGGAAGCGAGGATTGCCGTCTTGCTGGCGGCGTCGAAGCCGTCGACGTCGGCGGACGGGTCGGCCTCGGCATAGCCCTTTGCCTGGGCGTCGGCGAGCACGTCAGCGTAATCGGCGCCCTCGGCGTCCATGCGCGACAGGATGTAGTTGGTGGTGCCGTTGAGAATGCCGGCGATGGTCAGGATCTTGTTGCCCACCAGGTCGTGCTCGAGCGTGCTGACAATGGGGATGCCACCGCCGCAGCTGGCCTCGCACTTAATCTGCACGCCGCACGCGCGCGCCTTCTCGGCGAGCGTCTCGACATGACGGCCCAGCAGGGCCTTGTTGGCAGAGACGACGTGCTTGCCGTTCTCGAAGGCGGTGGTGAAGATTTCGGTCGCAGGGTGCTCGCCGCCGATGAGCTCGACGACGATATCGACGGCGGGGTCGGTGACGACGTCGTGCCAGTCGCTCGTAAAGACCTCGCGCTCAATACCGGCGGCTTCGGCCTGCTCCCAGGCAAGCGCGCAGGCGCGGGTCAGCTTAAGGTCGATGCCGTAGGCGGCCAGGTACTCATCGTGGTGGCTCTTGATCAGACGGGCCACGCCGCCGCCGACGGTTCCCAGACCGATGAGGCCGACGTTCACGGTGCGCAGGGGTTCGCTCATAGATAGCTCCTTCGTGCATCTTATGGATGGATTAACCGCTTAAAGGTTGAGTGCATTCTAGCGTGAACCGAGGGCGCGTGCTCGCCAGGCAACAGGAGTCGCACAAAACGGCACCCCCGAAACGCTGCGGAAACATTGGAAACATGCTCGCTACAAACGGATCTCCGTAACAAACTGTCAACGTTTGCGCCATAAGGTTTGCCCCGTACCGCAAGACGGCCGCGCTGCGGCCAGCGAAAAAAAAGGGGGACACCATGTTCAACATCAACAGCACGCTCAGTCGTAGGAACTTTCTCGCCGGTGCCGCGGCGCTCGGCAGCACCGGCGCACTTGCTGGTTGCTCGTCGGGTAGCTCGGACGGCGGCTCTGCCGATGACGGCAAGACCTTCAAGATCGGTGTCATCGGCCCTCTGACCGGCGCCGCGGCAACCTATGGCGTCTCGGCCGAGAAGGGCGCCAAGCTTGCCGCCAAGGACTTCTCGACCAAGGACCTCAAACTCTCGCTTAAGTCCGAGGATGACGTCGCCGACGGCGAGAAGGCCATCAACGCCTTCAATACCCTGTGCGATTGGGGCATGCAGGCGCTCGTCGGTCCGGTCACCACTGGTGCTGCCGTCGCCGTCTCGGGCGAGATCGCCGACGATATGCTCATGGTCACGCCTTCGGCCTCGTCGCTCGACGTCACCAAGGATAAGACTACGGTCTTTCAGGTTTGCTTCACCGATCCCACCATGGGCGCCAGCGCCGCGAAGTTCTTGGCCGAGAAGTACGCGGATGCCAAGATCGCCCTGTTCTACAACTCCGGCGATACGTATAGCTCGGGCGTTGCCGACGCTTTTGCCGAGCAGGCCAAGGCGTCCAAGCTCGACATCGTCGATACCGAGACCTTTAAGGACGACTCTTCCACGAGCTTTACCAACCAGCTCACCAAGGCCAAGGAGGCCGGCGCCACGCTCATCTTTGCGCCGATCTACTACACGCCGGCGTCCGTTTTGCTCAAGAACGCCAAGGACATGGGCTACGACATGACGCTCATGGGCACCGACGGCATGGACGGTCTGCTCTCCGTCGAGGGTTTCGACACCTCGCTTGCCGAGGGCGTGCTGCTCATGACGCCGTTCTCCGCCGACGATGAGAAGAATGCCGACTTCGTCAAGGCCTATAAGGATGCCTACGACGAGACGCCCAACCAGTTTGCCGCCGACGCTTACGATTGCGTCCACGCCATCGCCGAGGCTATCAATAGGGCGGGGATTGACATTTCGGCCGACGGTGCCGACATTGCCGGCGACCTTGCCAAGGCCATGCGCAAGATCAAGATCGAGGGCCTGACAGGCGAGCTGACGTGGAATGACGAGGGCCAGGTCGAAAAGCCCGCCACAGCCTATGTGATCCAGGACGGCAAGTACATCGCCGCCTAAGTGCGCATAAAGCGCGACCGGTGAGGCCGTTTTATTCAGGGCAGGGACGCCTGTAACAGAACGGAAACATTACTTTCACACAATAAAGTGGCATTACTGCATAAAGTAATAGAAATACGCAGAATTATGGATAAATGAACAAATCCAAAGAAAAGTTGAAATAATCGCCACTTTCCTTAACTAAAGCGTCTAGTATTTTGCGAACGCCGGACACGGCGAAGGATGGCCTGTCGGGTAACCGAAACCCGACGAGATTTGAGAGGAGAGCCGCATGTCGAGCCTCACCGGTAAGTCATTGAACCCTGTTATGAATCGCAGGAGCGTTATCGCGAGCGCAGCAGGTCTGGGGGCGATGTCCATTCTAGCTGGTTGCTCCTCCAACGGCGGCGACAGCGGTTCCGCTTCGAGCGACGCTTCGTTTAAGATCGGTACCATCGGCCCGCTGACCGGCGCCAACGCGTCCTACGGCAAGTCCGTTACCCAGGGTGTCGAGCTTGGCTGCAAGGATTTCTCGACCAAGGAGCTGCCGCTTGCCAGCAAGGCCGAGGATGACCAGGCCGACGGCGAGAAGGCCGTCAACGCCTTCAACACCCTGCTCGACTGGGGCATGCAGGCCCTCGTCGGCCCGACCACCACGGGTGCGTCGGTTGCCGTTGCCGCCGAGTGCGGTAACGACCCCAAGACGTTCATGATCACCCCGTCCGCGTCCTCCGAGGACGTCACCGACGGCAAGGATTGCGTCTTCCAGGTTTGTTTCACCGACCCCAACCAGGGTGTCAACGCTGCCAAGTTCCTGGCGCAGAAGTATGCGGACGAGAAGTTCGTGCTGTTCTATAACTCCGGCGACGCCTATTCTTCGGGCATCGCAGATTCCTTTAAGGCCCAGGCCGCTGAGTCCAAGCTCGAGATTGTTGACGAGGAGACTTTTAAGGACGACTCCGCCACGAGCTTTACCAACCAGCTGACCAAGGCCAAGCAGGCCGGCGCCACCATGATCTTTGCGCCGATCTACTACACGCCGGCGTCCGTCCTGCTCAAGAACGCCAAGGACATGGGCTACGACGTCAAGATGATGGGCTGCGACGGTATGGACGGCATCCTGGGCGTTGAGGGCTTCGATACCTCTCTTGCTGAGGGTCTGCTGCTCATGACCCCGTTCTCCGCCGACGACGAGAAGAACGCCGACTTCGTTAACGCTTACAAGGATAAGTACGGCGATACCCCCGACCAGTTTGCCGCCGACGCCTACGACGGCGTGCACGCGGTGGCCGAGGCCGTCAAGGAGGCCGGTCTTGGTGTCGACGCCGATCCGACCGAGGTCGCCGAGAAGCTGTCCAAGGCTATGCTCAAGATTACCGTTGACGGTCTGACCGGCAAGCTCACCTGGAACGATAAGGGCCAGGTCCAGAAGGAGCCCACGGCGTACGTCATCACCGACGGCAAGTACGTACAGGCCTAATTGGCCGCCTTACATAGAGCGGTTTTGATCCCAAGCAGGGGAGGTTTTGGCCTTCCCTGCTTGCTTGGTATCTAGGGACAGTGTAACGTCCCTGTTTCATACATTAACTGGAAACCTATTCGAAAGGGGGATGTGGAACATGACGGTCTTTATCCAATACCTGGTCAACGGCCTGTCCATGGGCAGCGTCTACGCCATCATCGCGTTGGGCTACACCATGGTCTACGGTATCGCCAAGATGCTCAACTTTGCTCACGGCGATGTCATCATGGTCGGTGCCTATGTCTCGTTCTGCGCCACGTCGTATCTCGGCCTCCCGGGCTGGGCATCTGTAGTTCTCTCTTGTGTGGTCTGTACCGTTCTCGGTGTTCTCATTGAGGGTCTGGCCTATAAGCCGCTGCGCCAAGCAGGCCCGCTGGCCGTTCTGATCACGGCCATCGGCGTGTCTTACTTCCTGCAGAACGCCGCGCAGCTTCTGTGGGGCGCCACGCCCAAGAACTTCACTTCGCTCGTCACCTTCCCGGTGCCGGAGTTCTTGGCCAAGTTTAACGTAAGCGCCGTCTCGCTCGTCACCATCGTCGCCTGCCTGGTTATCATGGCCGGCCTGATGTTCTTTACGGGTAAGACCAAGATGGGCAAGGCCATGCGTGCCGTGTCCGAGGACAAGGCCGCCGCTCAGCTCATGGGCATCAACGTCAACCGCACCATCTCGATGACGTTTGCCATCGGCTCTGCCCTTGCCGCCATCGCCGGCGTGCTGCTGTGCTCCTACTCGCCGGTGCTGCAGCCCACGACGGGCGCCATGCCTGGCATCAAGGCCTTCGACGCCGCCGTCTTCGGTGGCATCGGCTCCATCCCCGGCGCCTTTGTCGGTGGCATTCTCATCGGCATCATCGAGGCGATGGCGCAGGCTTACATTTCCACGAGTCTTGCCAACTCCATCGTCTTTGGTGTTTTGATCATCGTCCTGCTCGTCAAGCCTGCCGGCCTCTTGGGCAAGTACGTCCCCGAGAAGGTGTAGGTGAGCGTTATGAAGTTTCTTAAAGACAAGCAGACGCGTCACGACTTTGTCACGTACGCCATGTGCATCGTGGCTTTCGCCATCGTGTTCTTTATGCAGTCCAACCACATGATTCCGCGCATGATCGCCGGTCAGCTGGTTCCCATCACGGCCTACATCGTTATGGCCATCTCGCTCAACCTCGTCGTCGGCATCGCGGGCGACCTGTCGCTGGGCCATGCGGGCTTTATGAGTGTCGGTGCCTACACGGGCATCGTCACCGCGGTCGCCCTCGAGAGCGCCGTTCCGTCCGATCCGATGCGTCTGATTATCAGTATTGTGGTCGGCGCTATCGCCGCTGCCATCTTGGGCTTCTTGATCGGTATCCCGGTCCTGCGCCTGAGCGGCGACTATCTGGCCATCGTGACCCTGGCCTTTGGCGAGATCATCAAAGAGATCGTCACTTGCCTTATCGTGGGCGTCGATTCCCGCGGCCTGCACGTGATCTTTAACATCACGGGCAACTCCACGATCGATGACCTGCACCTGCTCGAGGACGGCACCGCCATCATCAAGGGCGCCCAGGGCGCATCGGGCGTGTCGACCTATTCGACCTTCCTTGCCGGCGCCATCTTGGTTATGGTCGCGCTCGTGATTGTGCTCAACCTGGTTCGCAGCCGTACCGGTCGTGCCATTATTGCCGTGCGCGACAACAAGATCGCTGCCGAGTCTGTGGGCATCTCCGTCACCCAGTACCGCATGATCGCCTTCGTGGTTTCCGCTGCTCTCGCCGGTGCTGCCGGAGCCCTCTTCGGCGGTAACTTCTCGCAGCTTTCCGCCACCAAGTTCGACTTCAACACGTCGATTCTCATTCTGGTGTTCGTGGTCCTGGGCGGTCTGGGCAATATGCGCGGCTCCGTCATCGCGGCGGCGTTGCTCACGGTGCTTCCCGAGCTGCTCCGTCAGTTCTCGGACTACCGCATGCTCATCTACGCCATCGTGCTGATCCTGGTCATGATTTTTACCAACAACCCGCAGCTCAAGGCGTTCTTCGCACGCATTAAGGATCGCTTTGTTCCCAAGAAGGAGGTGGCAGCCGATGCCCAGTAAGTTTGAGTTCAACAAGGGCAAGATGGTCCCGTATCCTTCTGGCGCCATTGTCCCCGACCGCGACCTGGGCCAGCGCCCGGCGCTCGAGTGCATCCACCTGGGCATTGAGTTTGGCGGCCTCAAGGCGGTCGACGACTTTAGCCTAACCATCGGCAAGACCGAGATCGCCGGTCTCATCGGCCCCAACGGTGCCGGCAAGACCACGGTCTTCAACCTGCTCACCAAGGTGTACCAGCCCACGCATGGCACCATCCTGCTCGATGGTGAGGACACCTCGGGCAAGTCGGTCTATCAGGTCAACCGCATGGGTATTGCCCGTACCTTCCAGAACATTCGCCTGTTCAACACCATGACGGTGGAGGATAACGTCAAGGTCGGTCTGCACAATCAGGAGCGCTACTCCGGCTTTGAGGGCGTGCTGCGCCTGCCGACGTATTGGAAGCACGAGAAGGCCGCCCACGAGCGCGCCATGGAGCTGCTGTCCATTTTTGACATGGAGCACCTGGCAAATGAACAGGCCGGCTCGCTGCCTTACGGCGCTCAGCGTCGTCTGGAGATCGTCCGCGCGCTTGCCACCAACCCCAAGCTGCTGTTGCTCGACGAGCCTGCCGCCGGCATGAACCCGTCCGAGACCGCGGAGCTCATGGAGAACATCGTCAAGATCCGCGACACCTTCGGCATCGCCATCATGCTTATCGAGCATGATATGTCGCTCGTTATGAACATCTGCGAGGGCATCTGCGTGCTTAACTTTGGCAAGGTTATCGCCAAGGGTACGGCCGAGGAGATCCAGAACAACGATACCGTTATCGAGGCATATCTGGGCAAGCAGGATAAGGGGGAGAACTAAATGGCAGAGCCGATGCTTTCCGTCTACAACATCAACGTCTGGTACGGCGCCATCCACGCCATCAAGGACATCTCCTTTAACGTTAA
>CABUXM010000032.1 GCA_902495545.1 uncultured Collinsella sp.
AGCACGAGCACCAGCGCTTGCTCGATCCGGCGCATCACGTTGCGATGGTCGATGCATGGGCAGGGCGCCCGGCACTCGAGGCGCTGGATGCGTACCGCGTCTGCTTTAAAGCCTCGCGCGCGGCTGCCAAGGAAGTCCGTCGCGTCGAGGAGGCCTCGCGTGCGCAGGGGAGTCGCGTCGAGGAGGCGCGCTTCGCCCTGGAACGCATTGCTGAGGTCGAGCCCAGGCCGGGCGAGTATGAGGAACTCGAGGAACTGCTGCCGCGCTCCGAACATGCCGAGGTACTGGTTGCCACGGCTAACGATGCCCATGTATCGCTTGCCGCCGAAGGGGGAGCGCTCGATGCCGTGAACAGCGCCGTGGCAGAGCTTTCCCGTATGGCGACCGTCGATCGCAAACTGGGTGACATTGCCGATGCGCTTTCGGATGCCTGCATCTCCCTTGAGGATTGCGCGAACGAGCTTCGTTCCTATCGCGATGGCGTCGCCTTCGACCCGCGCGAGCTCGCTCGCATGCGTGAGCGGTATTCCGACCTCAAGGGTCTGTTGCGTCAGTGGGGTCCCACTATGGACGATGTTTTTGCCATGCGCGATCGCTCGCAAGAACTGCTGTCCCTGGTCGATGATGGCGATGAGCAGATCAAAAAGGCGCGTGAGGCACTCGGGCGCGCCGAGCGCGAGTTGTTTGCTGCTGCCAAGACACTTAAGCGTGCTCGCAATACGGCGGCCCCGCGCTTCTGCCACGAGGTCGGCCGCCAGATGGCTCGCTTGGAGATGGGTAGTGCCGAGCTCGTCTGGGAGTCGCGCGATCTTCCCCGTGCTGAGTGGACGCCCGTTGGTCCTTCGAGCTACGAGCTGCTATACCGCAGCGGTGCCGGCTTGACGCCACGTCCCCTGCGCCGCATTGCCTCGGGCGGCGAGTTAAGTCGCGTCATGCTGGCAAGCAAGGTTGTCCTCGGTAACGCGGACGGTGTCGATACGCTGGTGTTTGACGAGGTCGATGCTGGTGTCGGTGGCTCCACGGCGCGTGCGCTCGCGGGCGTGCTGGCAGATCTCGCCGCTACGCATCAGGTGATTGTCGTAACCCACTTGGCGCAGGTCGCCGTCATGGCTGACAAGCATTATGTCGTCAGCAAGGAACCGGGCGATGTTCCCCAGACGCATTTGGACGAGGTAACCGGCGAAACGCGTACCGCCGAGATCGCCCGCATGTTGAGCGGCGATCAGTCCGAGGCAAGCCTGGCGCACGCCAAGCAGATGCTCGAAGAAGCTCGAGGTTAGGTCGTATCAGCGGTGTTGGTGGGACAAAATAGACTGAATTTTTTGTCCCACTTCGCGTTTTACTCCACAACCTTATCCGGCTGGATGAGCTCCTCGTAGTAGCTGATATGTTCGCGAGCGTCTTTAATCTCGGGCAGCAGGAAGTTGTAGATGACTTCGATGATCATCGTGGCGCTGATCTTGGAGAACGCGAAGTCACCCGTTGTCAGCAACGCTTCGTGATTGACGGTATTAAAGGTGTAGTCGGCGAGGCGCGCGAGTGGGGATTTGCTGTCACTGCTGATGACGACTACGGTTGCGCCGCAGTCGCGAGCCGCTTTTGCCATGCGATTCAATCGGCGCGATTTGCCGGAGTTTGAGATAAGCACGATGACGTCACCCGGGCGTAACGTGAGCGCAAAGCCGATTGATGTCTCGCTAATGGTGCTCGCCATGCAGCGCAGGCCCAGCTGCGAAAACTTAAACGTCGCATCGAGCGCGACCGCGTTCGTATTGCCCACAGCCGCAAACTCAATAACCCCTGCATGCTTAAGGGCATGCACAACAGCCGCCAGCGTATCGTGGTCGATCCCGTCGATGGTCGCATTAAGCTCGCTCACCTTGGCAGCCAGGATATTCTTGAGGCTCTGCTCCATATTGTCGAGCGAGACCTCGTCAGTCAGGCCCTCGTTACGCTGGCTTTCCAAATCCCTCGCCAACGAAAACTGAAAGCTGCGGAAGCTACCAAAGCCAAGCTTGCGGCAGAAGCGCGAAACGGTCGCCTCGGACGTGGCGGCGGCGCGCGAGAGCTGAGCCGCCGTGAGGCGTGGTGCCTCGGACTGGTGCTCCAATATATAGTCGACAATGCGCTGCTCGGACTCGCTGTATCCCTGATGGGTGCTAATGAGGGAAAGTGCGCTCTTGCTACTATCGGTCATGGATGGCTCCTGGTTGGCATGAAAATCTAGCTTGATTTGCAATGCCATAGTATACGGGCATTTTCAATTACAAGATACACCTTGCCGTTTCAAGTGTTGATGGTAAACTTTCACTTACCGTTTACGGTTATGAAAGAACCTTTCACCGGAGATTTGCACCTTAGCTCTTCTCACGCGGACGGTAGGTTGGTATCTTTCAGTTGTGGAAAAACGCGCATCGAAGCGCGTGTAGGGGAGCGCCCGCGGGCGCTGTACTCAAGAAGGAGGGACACATGGCTAAGTTTGACATCATCGCCGCGACCGGTTGCCCGACCGGCATTGCGCACACCTTCATGGCTAAGGAGGCGCTGGAGAAGGCAGCTGCCGAGCGCGGTCTGACCATTAAGGTCGAGACTCATGGCCAGGTCGGTGTCGAGAACGAGCTCACCAAGAGTGAGATCGCTGGTGCCAAGGCCGTCGTCGTCGCAGCCGACAAGGATGTCCAGGCTGAGCGTTTCGCCGGTAAGCCCATGGTTTCCGTTGGTGTTTCCAAGGCCCTGTCCGTTGAGGCCGCCGGTAAGCTGATTGACCGCGCGCTCGCCGCCAAGGGTGACGACACGGTTGCAGCTGCTGCCGAGATCGAGGATGAGGTCGAGGAGAAGGAGTCCATCGGCCACATCATCTACAAGCACCTCATGAACGGCGTCAGCCACATGCTGGTCTTCGTCGTTGCCGGTGGTGTTCTGACCGCTGTCTCGTTCCTGTGGGGCATTACGTCCTTCGATTCGACGGCGTCTGACTACAACAGCTTTGCTGCGATGCTCAAGATCATCGGCGGCATCGCCATGAACCTCATGGTTCCGGTGCTTTCCGCCTACATCGCCGAATCCATCGGCAAGCGCCCGGCGCTCGTCCCCGGTTTTGTTGGCGGTATGATCGCCATCCAGGGCCTGCCTGTTAACGCCGAGACCGGCATGATCGACGCCGGTGGCGCCGGCGTGGGCTTCGGCTTCCTGGGCGGCATCGTCGGTGGCTTCCTCGCCGGTTATGTCATCCTGCTGCTCGAGAAGGTCTTTGCCGGTCTGCCCAAGAACCTGGACGGTCTCAAGGCTATCTTCCTGTACCCGCTGTTCTCGACGGCTATCGTCGGCCTGGTCATGCTCGGCATTTCCGGCCCCATGGCTGCCATCAACACCGCCATGATGGACTTCCTCAAGGGTCTGTCCGCCTCTGGCGCCGTTGTCCTGGGTCTTGCTATTGGCTGCATGTGCGCCTTTGACATGGGTGGCCCGGTCAACAAGGCTGCTTATGTCACCGGTACCGCTATGCTCACCGAGGCTCTGGCCGCCGGTGTTGGCACCGATACCTACAACTTCGGCACCAACTTCATGGCTGCCGTCTCCGCCGCCTGCATCGTTCCGCCGTTGATCACCACCTTCGCCGTCGTTGTCGGCAAGAAGTACTTCAGCCAGGAGGATCACGACGCCGGTGTCGTCAACCTCATCCTTGGTTGCACCCACATCACCGAGGGCGCCATTCCGTTCATGACCAAGAACATCTGGCCTGTCATGCCCATCATGATGCTCGGTTCCTCTATCGCTTCGATTCTGACCATTATGTTCAACGTTCACGATCCGGCGCCCCACGGTGGCTTCCTGGTCCTGCCCGTTGTCGAGAACGGTCCGCTTTGGGTCCTCGCGATCCTCATCGGCGCTGTGGTCGGTGGCATCCTGTTCGTGGCCTTCAAGAAGTACGACTTCGAGAAGAACCAGAAGGCCGCTCCTGCAGCCAAGCCGGTTGAGGCTCCCAAGGCCGCTGCCGTCGAGGCCCCCAAGGCCGAGGCTGCCGACTTCGTGAAGGTCGAGAATGTCTTTGTCGCCGAGGACTTCGCTTCTCGTGACGAGGCTCTGAGCTTCGTTTCCAACCAGGCCGTCAAGGCCGGTATCGCAAGCGACGCCGACGCCGTGATGAACGCCTTCCTGGCCCGCGAGGCCGAGGGCACCACGGGCATGATGGAGGGCTTCGCCATCCCGCATGCCAAGTCCGACGCCATTAGCGAGGCTGCCGTGATCGTCGTCAAGGACGAGTCCGGCGTGACCGGTTGGGATACCATGGACGGCGCTCCCGTTAACGTGGCCATCGCTCTGCTCATCCCGGGTGCACAGGCTGGCACCACGCACCTCAAGATCCTTTCCAAGGTCGCCGAGGCGCTCATGGACGAGGACTTCCGTGCCACCGTCAAGGGTTCCACCGACGCCGCCGAGATCGCCAAGACGATCAACGCCCGTCTGGTCTAATTCCACGGCACGCGAATAACATCGCCCCCTGTATATAAGGCGGAGTCCCTCTCCAGGGTCTCCGCCTTTTTCGGTAACAGAGAACGCACCGGTTGATCCCATCAGCCAGAATTCCTTTCAGCCGACATTACTCTGGATCGACCGAGTTTCCGCAGCTTGCTCGCCGGGCGGGCGCGGGTTAAGTTTGTCGCGAGTTCCGCACGCAAAGGAAAGCACTTAATGTGCTTTTCGTCTTGCGCAGGACTGTAGAGCAGCAAACTTAACCGCCCCGCCCGGCAGGCAAGCGTACAGGAACGACATCTGTCCAACAATTCGTGCGAAACATAATGAAAAACCGTTTGATGTGAGTTAATATAAACAACGTCGTGAATCTGACTCCTGCCACATGCATGACAGGGGTTAAACACAAAAAGGAGTCAACTATGGTTTCTGAGAAGGCTACCCTCGTTAATCCTCAGGGTCTGCACATGCGTCCGGCTGGTTTGTTCGCCTCCACCATGGGCAAGTACGCCTGTGACGTGACGGTCGTCACCCCCGAGAAGGAGGTCAACGGCAAGTCCCCGATGGCCCTCATGGCTGCTGGTATCCCCTGCGGTACTGAGGTCGAGGTCAAGTGCGACGGCGCCGACGAGGCCGAGGCTCTGGCTGCTGCCATCGAGCTCATCAAGAGCGGTCTTGGCGAGTAGAACTCAAACGGGTCGCATGTTGAACAACTAAGTTCATATTTGGGGGCGCAGTGACCTGTTGTAAGGTAGCTGCGCTCTTTTGTCATGGATATGGCAAAACGCTTTATCACATGACACGGAGAGAGGAATGGGAATGTATCAGGGAGTCAACGCTTCCGAGGGCATCGGTATCGGCACCGTCATGGTTGCCGTCGATCCCGACTTGACGTTTGAGCCGCACGAGGTTGCTGATTCGGCAGCAGAGAAGGAGCGCTATCAATCCGCTCTTTCGGTCTTCTGCGAGAAGACCCAGGCTCAGGCCGACCACATGAAGGAGACGGTGGGCGAGGCCGAGGCCGAGATCATGAGCGGACACATTGTCCTGGCTCAGGATCCGGGTATGACCGACGCCATCAACGCCGCCATTGACGGCGGTACCTGTGCCGAGCAGGCGCTCATGGACACCTCGACCATGTTCGAGAACATGTTCCTGTCCATGGACGACGAGATGTTCCGTCTGCGCGCGGCCGACATCGCCGACATCCGCACCGGTATTCTGGCCGAGCTGCTGGGCAAGGAGGTCGTCGACCTCTCCGTCCTGCCCGAGAACACCGTCGTTGTCGTGCATGACCTCACGCCGTCCATGACCGCCACGATCGATAAGGCCCACGTTGCCGGTATCGTCACCGAGACCGGTGGCCGCACGTCGCACTCCGCGATCATCGCGCGTGCCCTCGAGATCCCGGCTGTCCTTTCGGTTTCCAACAGCTGCACCGCGCTGCGCAACGGTATGACCGTTGTCGTCGACGGTGGCAAGGGTATCGTCGAGGCCGATCCCGACGAGGAGACGCTCGCTGCCTACACCGCCAAGGCCGAGGCCTTCGCTGCCGAGAAGGCAGCCCTCGAGGCCTTCCGTGGCAAGCCGTCCGTGACTGCCGATGGCATCAAGAAGATCATCGCCTGCAACATCGGTAACCCCGATGACGTGCCCAACGCGCTCGATCACGACGCCGAGGCCATCGGTCTGTTCCGCTCCGAGTTCCTGTTCATGGACTCTGCTGAGCTTCCTTCCGAGGAGGAGCAGTTCAACGCCTACCGTAAGGTCGCCAGCGCGCTCAAGGGTGCTCCGGTCATCATCCGCACGCTCGATGTGGGTGGCGACAAGGAGATTCCGTATCTGCATATGGTCAAGGAAGACAACCCCTTCATGGGCTTCCGCGCCGTGCGTTACTGCCTGGCCAATCCCGACCAGTACAAGGTCCAGCTCCGCGCTCTGCTGCGCGCTAGCGCCTTCGGTGACGTCAAGATCATGATCCCGCTCGTCACCTGCGTCGAGGAGGTCTTGGCTGTCAAGGAGCTCGTCGAGCAGTGCAAGGCTGAGCTGACCGAAGAGGGTCGCAAGTTCAACGAGAACATCGAGGTCGGCATCATGGTCGAGACGCCCGCCGCTTCGCTGCTCGCAGACCGTCTTGCCGAGGTCGCCGACTTCTTCTCCATCGGCACCAACGACCTGATCGGCTACACCATGTGCGCCGACCGTGGTAACGACACCATTTCCAACCTGTACCAGGTGTACTATCCCGCCGTGCTCCGCTCGCTCAAGAACATCATCGAGAGCGGCGTGAAGGCCGGTATCATGGTCGGTATGTGCGGCGAGGCCGCTGCCGATCCGCTGCTCGAGCCGCTGCTGATCAGCTGGGGCCTGGAGGAGTTCTCGATGAGCGCTCCTTCGATCCTGCGCGCCCGCAAGACCATCAGCCAGTGGACCAAGGCCGAGTGCGACGAGCTCGCCGAGAAGGCGCTCGCCTGCAACACCGCAGCCGAGGTCAAGGCACTGCTCGAGTCCGCAGCTCGCTAATTTGGTATCAGAGGTAACCGCGTGGTTGGAATGGGCCGGCCACGCGGCCCTCACATATACAGGGGGTACTGTAAATGTTCTACACGCTAACCGCTAACCCGGCTGTCGACATGACGGTTTCGAGCTCTCCGCTCGAGCCCGATGAGAACGTCCGCACCGGCTCGGCCAGCTACACGGCTAACGGCAAGGGCCTTGACGTGTCCTTCGCCTTTAAGAAGATGGGCGTTGACACCGTCGCACTCGGCTTCTTTGCTGGCTTCACGGGCAAGTTCATCGTCGAGGAGGTCATGAACCTGGGTTGCCTCTGCCGCCCGGTCTGGACCGACGGTATCACGCGCATTAACACCTACGTCAACGATGGCCAGCACGAGTACGGCATCCTAAACCCGGGTGCTCCGATCACGCCGCAGCACCAGGAGGAGCTCTACAACATCCTGGACACCGCGGGCGATCTCGAGTGCCTGATCGTTTCCGGCTCCGTGCCTCCCAAAGCTACGCCCGACTTCCTGGCTCAGGTCATGGAGCACGCTCAGGCTCGTGGCGCCGACGTCGTCCTGGACCTGTCCTCCGACAAGCTCAAGGAGCTCGCTCACAAGAAGCCGCTGCTCATCAAGCCGAACCATCACGAGATGAAGGCCATCTTCGGCGTGCCGGTCGACACCGACGACGAGGTCCGCGTTGCCATGAAGATGGCTCACGACGCTGGCGTTCAGAACGTGCTGCTCACCCGTGGTAGCCGCGGCGACGCTTACTTCTCCAACGGCGAGGATATTTGGTACGCCAAGCGTGAGTTCAACATCAAGCTGGTTTCTTCCGTCTGCGCCGGCGACTGCACCCTCGCTGCGTTCCTGCACAAGTGGTACAGGGATCGCGACAACGTCGAGGAGGCCATGAAGCTCGCTATGGCCACCGGCGCCAACGTTGCTGAGTCCGTCGGCATCGGCGACTTCGGTCACGTCGACGAGTACAGCAAGCGCGTTGCTGTCCGCAAGCTCGATCGTCAGTAATCGAAACGCGACATATTCGTGCACATGTGGCGCCCCGGTTTCGGCTGGGGCGCCTTTTTGTTCCGCCACGGGGGAGAGGTGTTCCGCCGTACTTCATCGCTTCCACACCGTTCACCGAGTTGTCCTAGCCTTTTACCGATGCGTGGAATATACTTTCATTAACACGTTGCTTCGTGAAAGGAACATTCATGATTTACACGCTCACTGCAAATCCCGCCATTGACTACAACATCGCCTGCGACGGTCTTGCTGCCAACACCGTCACGCGTACCCGCAACGCCGTCTACACGCCCAACGGCAAGGGCCTCAACGTCTCGTTTACGCTTGACCACTACGGCGTCGACACCACGATCCTGGGCTTTTTCGCCGGTTTCTCGGGCGAGTTTATCGTTAAGGGCGCCGAGGCCCTGGGCGTGCCCGTCAAGCCCGTGTGGACCGACGGCATTACGCGCGTCAACGTGTTCCTCAACGCCGGCCCCGACACCGAGTACAACATGGTCAACGCCGGTGCCGCCATCAACGAGGCCAATGAGCAGGAGATGTTTGAGCTTATCGATTCGCTTGATGACATGACCTGTCTGGTCATCAGCGGCTCGCTGCCTCCCAACACTTCCGAGGGCTTCCTGGCCGAGGTCCTGCGCCGCGTCAAGGCCAAGGGGGCCGAGTTCGTCCTCGACATCTCGAGCCATCAGCTGGCAGACCTCATTGCCATGGAGCCGCTGCTGATCAAGCCCAATGACGACGAGCTGCTCGACATCTTTGGCATTAAGGTGAGCGGTGGCGACGATGAGTCCGTCAAGGGCGCTATGGCCGAGCTGCACGCCAAAGGCGCCAAGAACGTACTGCTGACCCTTGGTGGCGCCGGCGCGTACTTCTCCAACGGCGAGCACATCTGGTTTGCCAACCGCACCTTCGACGTCAAGCTGCTGTCGACGGTGTGCGCCGGTGATTCCTCGCTCGCTGCCTTCCTGTCCGTATGGCACGACGCTCCCGAGCGAGTCGAGGATGCCTTGCGTCTTTCGATGGCCACCGGCGCCAACGTGGTCGAGTGCCCCGGTCTGGGCGATTTTGCTAAGGTGGACGAATATAAGAAGCACATCGAGGTTCGCCAGGTCTGCTAGCCGCATCGATACATCGTTGCCGAACACCCGCTTTGGATTACCAGGGCGGGTGTTTTTTTCGCGCTGAACGTATGTGGCGTCTGCTTTCTCGTTTTATCGAATCGACGGCGCGATTGCGTGTGCGCGCTTTCTCGTTTCTTGTTAGACTTCTTGAGAACCATCGTTAACGCTCGCAAATGCAGGAGGCCATAGGCATGTGCAACGTTTCGCTCAACGGTACGCAACCGTCCGATGCGTCCCTGTGCGTCCTGCGCGCGCTTGAGGCGGCTGGTCTTGAGGCCTGGTTCGTGGGCGGTTGGGTGCGCGACGCCCTGATGGGTTGCCCCAGCCACGATGTTGATATGTGCTGTAGCGGCCTGTGGCAGGAGTCCAAAGCAGCGCTCGAGGCCGCCAGCATCGCGGTTGTGGAGTCGGGCATTAAATTTGGCGGAATCACGGCTATTTCCGATGGCGAGCGTATCGAGGTCACCACGTACCGTCTGGATGGCTTTTACACCGATGGTCGCCATCCCCAGAGTGTGGAGCGTGCCGCCTCGCTCGAGGACGATCTGGCGCGCCGCGACTTTACCGTCAACGCCATGGCCTGGCATCCCGAGCGCGGGCTTGTCGACTGCTACGACGGCCAGGGTGACTTGGAGCGCAAGCTGATTCGCGCTGTCGGCGATCCCAAGCGTCGCTTTAACGAGGACGCCCTGCGCATGCTGCGTGCGGTGCGCTTTGCCTGCCGCCTGGACTTTATGATTGAGCCCGAGACTAAACGCGCACTTGCCGAGTGCGCGCCGCTACTCGACGCCGTGGCGCGCGAGCGTGTGGGTATTGAGCTCGAGGGCATTCTTTCGACCGGTCATGGGGGGGACGCGATGCTCCGCTACCCCGAGCTCATCTGCGCCGCCGTGCCCGAGTTGGCAGCGGGTCGCGGGTTTGATCAGCGCAGTGTCTACCATGCGTTTAACGTCTACGAGCATATCGCCCGTGTGCTGACGGTGGCGGGGGAGCTCGCGCTGTGTGACGGCGTCGCGCCCTCGTCGAGCCTTATGTGGGCGGCGTTTTTGCACGATGTGTCCAAGCCCGAGTGTTTCACGGTCGATCACGCCGGCAGCGGACACTTCTACGGTCATCCAGAGCTCGGCGCCAAGAAGGCGCGCGTCATTATGGATCGCCTGGCGCTCTCGCACGACTTGGTGCGCGACGTGTGCCTGCTCATCAAATATCACGACAAGCCGCTGCGTCCCGAGCGTTCCTGTTTGCTCAATATGATGCGCTTGCTTTCGGGCGAGGGTGTCGACACTCCGCGTTTGATTGACGAGCTTATGGACCTTAAACGTGCCGATACGCTGGGCAAGGCGCCGTCGTGCTTCTATTACGTCGAGACGATCGAGGAGATGCGTTCGCTCGCCCACAATCTGTTGGAGGCAGGGGAGCCCTATACGCTCAAGATGCTCGCCATCAACGGCGGCGACTTGATCCGTGCCGGCGTTAAACCGGGACCCGAGCTAGGCCAGCTACTCAACGCCGCCCTCGACGCCGTGATCGAAGACAACATTTCCAACGAGCGCGAAGCTCTTTTGGTCCATCTCAACTTGAATTAGCTACCCAGTTTACCTGCGTGTTCCATAACCTGCCGACAATTTTTCGGCAATTTGGAATTTCTTCTTGCGCTGTCGTTTTTTGTCCCGTAATATATTTTCTCGCAGCACGGCAGTGCAGATGTCATGTGGCCCGTTCGTCTAGCGGTTTAGGACGCCGCCCTCTCAAGGCGGAGATCACCAGTTCGAATCTGGTACGGGCTACCACGCATCTGATACCCGGACTTCCTATGGAAGGCCGGGTTTTTTATTTTCAAACAACCGTCTGCAATTCCCGTTTGAACCAGAGCTTTGCGTTCTGTCTATGGTCCTTGCGGGTACAATATCCAAGATATTTTGACTGTTAGAAGGAGTCTCATGACGGAGTCCTCTCAGCATACGTCTAAGCCCCAGGTCGAGGTTGAGGCCTCGGGCGGAGATGACAATAAGAGCGCACGCCGCGGCGCCATCTTTATCGGCGTCGTGCTGGTGGGTTATATCGTCTATCTGGTGGTAACCGGGCAGATGGGGCAGTTCTGGGCCGCTATGTCGAGCGTCCAGGCGTCATGGCTCGTTGTCGCGTGTCTCTGCATGTTCATGTATCTGTTCTTTGGCATTGTGGCCTATGCGATCGCTGTCTGGCTCGACCCCAATTCACCCGTCGGCATTCGCGACCTGATCTCGGTCGAGGCGAGTGGCATCTTCTTTGGCAACCTCACCCCTATGATGATGGGCTCGACTCCTGCTCAGATCTACCGCCTGACCAAAGCGGGCCAAAATGTCGGCGAGGCCGGAGCCACGCAGTTCACGCGCTTTATCGTGTATCAGTTTGGCCTCGTTGCCTGGGGCGCTATCCTACTGCTTGCTCGCATGCCGTTTTTTGCCGAGCGCTATGGCGACATGACGCTGCTGTGCGTCTTTAGCTTTGGTGGACACTGCTGCATCTTGCTTGGCATCTTCGCCGTCGCTCTCATGCCTAAGACCGTCACGCGCGTCGCCCATTGCATCATCAATTGGCTCGAGCGCATTGGTGTCTCGGCTACTAAGATCGAGGGATGGCGCACGTTTGTCGATGGCGAGATCTACTCCTTCTCCGAGAAGTTCAAGCTTTCGGCCGGACATTTTTCTTCCATGCTGCTCACCGTGTTTATCACCATGCTGCAGCTCGCGTTTTTCTATCTGGTGCCGTATTTCCTGATGCTTGCCTTTGGCCACCACGAGGTCGACTTTTTCTCGGTCATGGCCGCGAGCGCCTTTGTCCAGCTTCTGAGCTCTGCGGTCCCCTTGCCTGGTGGAACTGGTGGCGCTGAGGGCGGCTTTGCATTGTTCTTGGGTCATTTCTTTGGGTCGGCTTCGACCGCCGGCTATCTGCTGTGGCGCCTCATTACGTTTATTGCGCCGACCATTTTGGCTGCGCCCCTGCTGGGACTTAAGAGCGCCCACAACGAGAGCATCCATGCGCGCTGGGATCGCGTGATGCGCAAACTCGGCCGCACGCCTCAGACGCCCTCTGCGCCCACTAAGCCGCACCCCGCGAATGCTGTTACTGTTGATCCCAAGAAGCAGGCTCAGAAGGCTTATGGGACCGCTAAGCCGGCTCATAAAGCCTATGTGCGCCAGACAGGCGATGGTATTCGCGTATCTCCGTCGGTACTCAATAAGAAGAAGCATCCTAAGTCGCAGTAGGACAGTCGTGCGTTCTTCATGATGCGGGGCATATTTGTGCTGTATGGGGGATAATCCTCTTACGTAGATTATCTCTCATCTGTTGATGAATGCTCGCATATCGAAGGGACACGCCCATGGCAACCAGCAAACCGCGTCTTGATCGTCGCATCGTTCGCAGCCGTAATGCCATCCTTTCCGCTTTCGAGCGCCTGCTCATGGAAAAGCCGCTGGCAGACATTACGGTGAGTGCCATCGCGCGCGAGGCCAATGTCGACCGCAAAACCTTCTACGTGCACTTTGGCACGGTTGACGGCCTGCTCGATGCCATTGCCGTCGATGTGGTGGAGATGATTGTCGACTCGGTCGAGAAAACGCTTGCTTCAATGGACGGCGACACCAACGAGCGCGCTCTTGGCGCGGCGGCGACCTTCTTTAAAACCGTTAACGAGGCACTGTGCAACAACTTGGTGCTCAATCGTCAGCTGATCGAGAACATTCCGCTCGATGATTTTATGACTCGTCTTCGTGCGCCGCTCGAGCACGAGATTACCGAACGCGATCTGCTGCCCCAAGGTCTCAAGGACGAGATGTTCGACTACTATCTGGCGTTTTTGCTGTCGGGTATTATCGGTATTTATCGCACGTGGGCATTGTCTGATGGCTCGGTTCCTATCGAGCGCGTCTCGGAGGTTGCCAACGACCTCACGCTCAACGGCCTTTCGAGTCTGGAATCTCGCTTGGAT
The DNA here is from genome assembly GCA_902495545.1 of uncultured Collinsella sp. GTDB lineage: Bacteria > Actinomycetota > Coriobacteriia > Coriobacteriales > Coriobacteriaceae > Collinsella. Next base: position 13,101 of record CABUXM010000032.1, read on the forward strand.
TAGGCCTAGTTGGGCTCGTCGGCGTGGAAATTCCTGTTCACGAGGTTCTCCGGCGCCTTGGAGACCTCGCCGGCGTAGGAGCTGTAGCCTGAGGATCCTTAAAAAAAGTCCAGTTTATCCTTCCCACTCCAATTGGGAATCCTCCGATGCGCCTTCGCACGCTCGCATGACCTCGATACCATGCGAGCGTGCGAACTCGACGAGCTCTGCGTTGCGGGCGTTTATGGTGCCGAAGGCGGCGGGGCACACGATAAGGCGCGTGCAGTGGACGAGGAGCTCTTTGGCGCGGGCTATGGTTTTATCCCCGATCGGCTCGAAGGCGCGCTCGGCCACGCATTCCGTCGCCAGGTCGCGCGCGAGCTCGCAGTCGATGTCCCCTTCGTGCAGAACGCCCGCGTAGAACGCCTTGCCCTGCCGGATGAGCTGGCGAAACACAGCCGACCCCGTACCTGCGCCGGCGATGACGAACGTGTGCGCATCGCCGTGTGGGCGCCCAATTTCCACGCTGCCGAAGCGTTCGTTGAAGGTGCCATGTTGAAGGCCGTAGAGCTCGCCAATCGTCTCGCGCGTGAATATGTCCTCGGGTGCGCCGGAGCGGAAGACCCGACCATCCTTCACGCAAATCACCTTGTCGGCGCTTTTCTGCGCGAGCTCGAGTTCGTGGATGGACATGATGACAGCCACATTCCGCGATTTCGCAAGGTGACGAAGTATTCGCAGCAGGTCGATCTGGTAGCGGATATCGAGATACGACGTGGGCTCGTCGAGCACGAGCACACGCGGATCCTGCGCGATGGCGCGTGCGAGCATGACGCGCTGGCGTTGCCCGTCGCTTATCTGCATGAAGTCGCGCTCGGCGAGCTCTTCTACATGTGCGGTTTTCATGGCCTCATCGACCCGACTATGGTCGTCGGGCGAGAGTGTGCCCATTCGCCCGGTGTAGGGATGTCTTCCCGCCTCTACGATATCGCGGCAGGTGAGGAGCTCGGTCCGGGGGCGATCTGTCAGCATAACGGCAAGGTTCCTTGCGAACTCCGCAGTCTTCCATCGGGAAATCTCCCGCCCGTCGAGCTCGATCGCGCCGGCAAGCGGTGCCAGATGGCGTGTGATGGTTTTCAAGATGGTCGACTTGCCCGAGCCGTTCGGCCCGATGAGCGCCACGACGTCGCCCGCGCGAACCTCCAGATCGACGCCTTCGACTACGACCTTCTTGTCGTAGCCCGCCGACAGGTCGCTTATGCGGAAAAGCGGCGCTCCGTCAGCCTGCGTTACGACCGGGATTTCGAGGTTCGACTCCGCTCGGAGGAGGCTTTCCGCGCGCAGTTCCGCACGAGTCGAAAGTGCCTTCTGGCACTTTCGTGCGAGCTCAGGACTGTCTAAGCATGGAATGTCCCCTCCGAGCGTTTTGGGCCGCGGCACGAATTTCCCCATCTACCTCACCCGCTTCTTCAACATGAGCGCGATAACCACCGGCGCGCCGAAGATGGCGGTGACGGCGCTGATGGAAAGCTCGACGGGGGAGAACAGCGTGCGCGCGATCAAATCGCAGCCCGCGCAGAAGATGGCGCCTCCCAAGAAGCACGCAGGAATCACGCGGATAGGCTTCGACGACTTCAGCGTCGACTTCACGAGATGCGGAACCGCGATGCCTACGAACGACACCGGACCAGCGAACGCGGTCACGCAGGCGGAGAGCATGCTCGCTAGAAGGACGAGCACCACGCGGAAGCGTGCGACGTTCACGCCGACGCTTTTCGCGTAGGCTTCTCCCAGCTGGAAGGCGGAAAGGGGCTTCGATATCGCGAATACGCATGCGCTCACGGTGATCACCACGACCGCGATGACCGCGATGTCGTCCCAGCTCGAACCCGAGAAGCTACCCAAAGACCAGTTGTGTAGGTTCACGATGGACTGGTCGTCGGCGAAGGCGATGAGGAAGTTCGTCGCCGCCGAGCAGATGTATCCCACCATGACGCCCGCCACGATGAGCATGGCCATGGAACTTATGCGCCGTGCGATGAGGAGCACGAAGCCGATGGTGATAAGCGAGCCCAGAAACGCTGCGGCCACCATGGCCGGCGAGGACATGGCCTGGTTCGCGCCCAGAAGTACGATCATCGTAAGCGCGACGACGAACTTTGCGCCCGAGGAGACGCCCAAGATGAACGGGTCGGCGATGGGGTTGTTGAAAAACGTCTGCAGTAGGAACCCGGAAAGCGAAAGTGCCCCGCCGAGAAGCACGGCTGAAAGCACGCGCGGCAGGCGAATTTCCCAGATGACCTGGCTTTCCATGGAATTTGCCGCGCCGCCCGAAAGGATGCCGGGGATGTGGTCTGCTGGCACGAGCACGCTCCCGATGCACAGGTTGGTCCCGACGAGCACGATGAGGGCAACAGCGAGCAGCGCCGTCACGACGCGACACCGCGCGGCGCGCCCCGATTCGTCGTATGCCATGGAAAGTCGGCTTCTCATGGTGCTAGCCGAGCTTCCTCAGATAATGGAAGTCGCTCGCGTCATCGCCGGTGAACGCCCCGTGCAGTTCGTCGATAATGTCGGCGGTAGAAGTCATCTGCTGGTACATGTTGGCGCTTGTGACCCAGACGTTGCCGTTCTTCACGGCTTTGAACTGCGACAATAGCGCGTTTTTGCCTACGAAGTCGTTCAAGGTGGCAACCGATTCGTCGATGGTGCCGTTGTAGACGATAATGTCGGCATCCTTCGCCGTCGCGTAGAAGCGCTCCATTTCGAGCGTTACTGACGAACCTGACGTCGACGCCGTCTGCGCGTCATCGAGCGCGTAGTTGCCGCCTGCAAGCTCGATCATCTGCGCCACGTAGTCGCCCGCCCGCCGCGTGACGGCGGCCCCGTTCGAGTTAATGTAGAAATACGCCACGGTTTTACCTGACGACGCGAGCCCCGACGTTTGCTCGACGCGGGCCTTCTGCTCGTTGAACAGGTGCGCGGCCTCGTCTTCCTTGTCGAACAGGACGCCGAAAAGCTTAATCCACTCGAGGCGCCCGAGTGCTTCGGGCTCGCTCGACGACTGTTCGGTGAGCACGACGAGCCCGAGCTTCTGCAGCTTTTCCTTCACATCGGGCGTGTGGTTGATCATGGTGTTCTCGATGGCGAGCGTGCAGCCCGAGGCCGATATTCGCTCGTAGTCGGGCGCGCTGTACTTGCCGCCGAAGGCGATCGCCCCACTTTCGAGCGCGCTTTTGAAGCCCGCGACCGAGCAATCGTTAGCCTTCGTACCCGACATGATGATATTGTCGTTTGCATCGAGCGCGTCGACCAGACACATCGTCGCCGACGACACGAGGTACACCTTGTCGGCGGGGCGCCTTATGACCGCGATGTCGGAGCTCAACCCATCAGGTACCTTCGCATCTTGCGGCACCACGAGGAAGCGCTCCCCGTTCGAAATGCAGATAAGCCGCAAGCCACCTTCGAACTCGTCGACAGTGAAGTGCTCGGCGTATTCAAGCTGAAGCGTCCCCGTCGGCTTCCAGCCGCAGCCCAAATCGGCGTTGTGGAAGTCGGCCGCGGCGCTTGAAGCCGTTCTCGCAGGGGAGCCGCCGCTTGCTTCGTCGCCCGATTTCTCCTTCATGGTGGATGAGTCGAAGTAGAGCGTGTAGTCGATGGTGTGCGGCGTCGACATGGCGACGGTCTCGACCGACACGGCGATGTCCTCGTCGAGCGTGACGGGTATCTCGAACGTGGAGTTGCCGCCGTCGTTTACGGGCGCGTAGTCCACGCCGTCGACGGTCATCTTGTCGTAGTTCGAACTCGACCAGGTGATGGTCGCGGTGTAGGTGTCGCCATCCTTCACAATTGTGGTGGGCGAGGCGATGCTTGCACGCCCTGACCCACCGGAAAGCGAGACGCTCACAGTGTATTCCTGAGAGCCCGCCGTGCCACCGGTCGCGTTCGGGCTCGCACTGCACCCCGCGAAAGGAAGCGCGAGCAGGGCGACGAGAACGCAGACAATCGCGCGCGCCGCGATGCTGTGGCGCTTCCTGTTTTCCCCCTTGGGAAGAATCGACCGCATGGCGTTACTTCAGTGCGTCGGCGCGCAGATCGACGCCGGCGGATTCGAACACGAGCGTGCGGTCGTACCACTGCTCTTTTCTAATACTCCACGCGGCGCAGGCGGTGTCCTCGTCGAGCGCTTCAACGGGCACGTCGTAGGTGTACTTGCCTTCCGCGTTTTCCACATAGGGGATGAAGTCGGCCTCGCTCGCGGCGGCAGCCTCTTCACCCGTGCCCATGAAGAGCTTGCCGTAGCCCGTGCCGGAAAGTGTCATCACGCAGTGCATGGAGCCGTTTTCCACGATGAGCTGGGCGTCCACAATCCTGAACATGTTCGAGCTGGAATCTACGGTGATCGGATAGGTGCCGTCGGCCACCTTGTCGGCGGTGATGGGGGCAGCGCTTGCGCCCTCGGGCGCATCGGCCGCCTGTTCGGTCTTTTCCTGGGAATCGGCATCGCTTGCCTTTGCGCTGTCGATTGAATTTCCGCCGCAGCCGGCGAGCGAGAACGCGAAAAGCGCCGCCGACAGGGCGAAGGCGAGGGTTTTCTTCAACATGGAGGGGTTCCTTTCAATCGCTTCGACCGCCCGCGCCGTGCGGTGGGCGGGCGGGATGCGAATGCAACGGGCATGCACCGTCAGTTGGGGAAGGCGCATGCCCGTTGCACGGGGACGCGACCGGCGCCCCCGTGCGCGGCGAGTTTACAGCTTGGCGATGGCGTCGTCCACGTGCGAGACGTAGATGTCGTCGACCGCGACGTTCTGTCCCAGACCCTGGAGCAGGCACGTCACTTCGAAGCCGGCGGCCACGAACTTCGCAGCCCAGCTGTCGGGGTCGGTCTCGTCTGCCATGTCGTTGTTCGCGTGGTCGCCCGCGACCACCATGAACGGCGCGAGCACGGCCTTCTTGTACCCTGCGGCGCTCGCGGCGGCGATAACATCCTCGCAGGTCGGTTCAGCCTCGACGGTGCCGACGAAGAACTGCGTCAAGCCCTCGTTCTTGAACACTTCCTGCATCTTGGCATAGTCGGCGTTGGAATCGGCTTCGGTGCCGTGGCCCATGAGGCACAGCGCCGTCTTGCCGTCGTCGAAGGACGCCATGTTCTCCTTAATGGCTGCGGCCACCTTCTTGTAGTCGTCGTCGGAGGTGAGCAGCGGGTCGCCGAGCGAGATCTTATCGAACTTGTCGGCGTACTTGTCGAGCTCGTCTTTCACGTCGGTGTATTCCAGGCCGCCCATGAGATGCGTCGGCTGCACGACGATTTCCTTCACGCCGTCTTCCACGCAGCGGTCGAGCGCCTCGGTCATGTTGTCGATCGTGATGCCGTCGCGCTTCTTCAGCTTGTCGATGATGATCTGCGCGGTGAAGGCGCGGCGGATGTCGTAGTCCTGCCAGTACTTCTCGCGGATAGCGTCTTCGATGGCGCCGATGGTGATGTGGCGCGAGTCGTTGTAGCTCGTGCCGAAGCTCGTGACGAGGATGACCGGCTTCACGGCCTTCTCCTTTTCACTCGATTTCTCGGAACTCGCGGAGGTGTTGGAGCAGCCCGCGAGCGCGACTCCGGCGAGCGCGACGGCTCCGGTTGCTGCGGCGCCCATGAAGCCGCGGCGTGACATCTGGTCGGACATGGTTTTTCCTTTCCTCGGTTTGCCGGTCCCCCGGCGACAGTTGCTTGTCGGCACAAGCGAAAGAAAAGCGCACCCCTCGGGGTTCACAAGGAGCTAACGCCACGGCGATGCCGTGAGGAAAAGGCGAAGCAGTCTGGCTTGGGGCGCGAGGCGGTTCGCCCGCGCGTCCTATACAGTAATGTCCCTTGCCCAGGATTCCCACCTGGTTCCCTCCGCAAGCCAGCGCGGGCTGTGCGGGCGCCGCGCCGGTCATTTCCTTTTATCCGATTGTCATATGCTCGTTGCCGAAACTTTTACTATGATAGTGGGCACTTGTGAACGTGTCAAAGCCAGGGCGGGCGGCATTGCGCCTCCTGCCTGCGTATTTGCGCCGATTGCCGCCGCAGGCGCCGTGTTTTGCCCGCTGCGCGAATGGCGGCGTAAACGGTTGCGATGAGAAACGGGAAGGGAAGGCTCGGATGATTCATATCGTTGGTGCAGGCTCGGGCGCCGCCGACCTTATCACGCTGCGCGGGGCGCGCCTTCTGCGCGCGGCCGACGTGGTCGTTTGGGCGGGGAGCCTTGTGAACCCCGAGCTGCTCGCCGAGTGCAAGGAATCCTGCGTCGTCTACGACAGCGCGCACATGACCTTGGAGGAAGTGCTCGACGTGATGTGCGCGGCGGATGCACGGGGCGAGGAAGTGGTGCGCCTGCACACGGGCGACCCGTGCCTGTACGGCGCCATCCAGGAGCAGATGGACGCGCTCGACGCGCGCGGCGTGGACTACGAGGTGGTGCCCGGCGTGTCGAGCTTTTGCGGTGCCGCAGCGGCGCTTCGCCAGGAATACACGCTGCCGGGAATCAGCCAGTCGGTCGTGATCACGCGGCTTTCCGGGCGCACCCCTATGCCCGCGGGCGAGGGCATGCGCACCATGGCGGAAAGCGGCTCGACTATGGTCATCTTCCTGAGCTCGGGTATGCTCGCCGAGCTTTCCGCCGAGCTTTTGGCCGCGGGCCGCAGCTCCGACGAGCCGGCGGCGCTCGTGTACAAGGCGACCTGGCCTGAGGAGCGCGTGGTGCGCTGCACAGTGGGCACGCTCGCCGATGCGGGCGCGCGAGAGGGCATCGACCGCACGGCGCTCGTGGTGGTGGGCCGCGTGCTCGGAGCTCGCGGCGGGCTTGCGCACGATGGCGCGCAAGCGGAGTCGTACGAGCGCAGCAAGCTTTACGACCCTTCGTTTGCCACGGGGTATCGGAAGGCGAGCAGCTAGCGTGGCCTTCGAGCACTACATATATACCGGGACGACCCGCCTGCGCTGCGGCTACACCACGGGGAGCTGCGCCGCACTCGCGTCGAAGGCGGCCTGCGAGATGCTCTTGTCACGAAAGCCCGTCGGCCGCGTGTCGATCGTTACCCCCGGCGGGCTGCCTGTCGAGGCGAACGTGGTCGACGCATACATCGGCGAGGGGTGCGCCCAGTGCGCCGTGCGAAAGGACGCAGGCGACGATGCCGATGTGACCGACGGCGTGCTCGTGTACGCGCGCGTGGAACATGCGGGGTCGGGCACGGGCGCTGCGGGCAGCAAGGGCGTGCCCACGCGCGAATCGGAAGTTTCCGTCGATGGCGGCGTGGGCGTGGGGCGCGTGACGTTGCCCGGGCTCGAGCAGCCGGTGGGGGCGGCCGCCATCAACGCGACGCCGCGCGCGATGATCACTTCGGTGGTGCGCGAGGTGTGTGCCGCGCACGGCTTTTCTGGAAATATTGCTGTGACGATTTCGGTACCCGAGGGTGTTGCCCTTGCCGAAAAGACCTTCAACCCGCACCTGGGGATAGAGGGCGGCATCTCCATCCTGGGCACGACGGGCATCGTCGAGCCGCGCAGCCTCGCTGCCTTGCGCGACAGCATCGAGCTCGAGATCCGGCAGCATGCGGCTATGGGGCGGCGCGGAGTCGTGCTCACGCCCGGCAACTACGGCGCGCAGTTCATCTCGGGGCATTTCCACCTAAACGGTGTGCCGGTGGTCTTCATCTCCAACTTCGTGGGCGATGCGATTGATTGCTGCGTTCGCGAGGGATTTACCAATGTCCTTCTTGTGGGACACATCGGCAAGCTGGTGAAGGTCGCGGGCGGCATCATGGACACCCATTCGCGTACCGCCGACTGCCGCGCGGAGATTCTGGCCGCCCACGCGGCCTTGGCCGGCGCGGGCGCGAAGACCGTGCGCGAGATCATGTCGTCGGTCACGACCACGGCGGCGCTCGAGGTAATCGAGGCCGCCGGCGTGGGGGACGCTGCGCGCGCCTCGCTCGCTGCGGCAATCGAGGACAGGTTGCGCCGTCGCGCGGCGGGCGCATGCGACATCGCCGCGGTCGTGTTCGACGCCGAGCGCCGCGAGCTTTTCCGCACGTCGGGCGCCGATGCAGTTATCGGGGAATTGGGGGCGACGTATGAGTAAAGGCGTTCTGTACGGGGTGCGCCGCCCAATCGGCTGGCCGGGGACGAAGGTGGTCATGAAGGCGCGCCGCTCGCTTGCGGACACGAAGCGCATCCTTCGCGAGGAGGGCGCCTTCGACGGTGCCGAGCTCGTAGAGGACTGTGGGCTTCCGGGCGAGCGCGTGTACCGCTCGCTCGACGATGTGCCCGATCGGGGCAGCTACTTCTCGACGATGGTGGTGCGCTAGATGAGGGTTTCCTGCATAGCGTTCACTGAGAGGGGGTATGCGTTGGCGGAGCGCATCGCACGCGCGCTTTCCGATTGCGCGCAGACAGGTGAAGATGACCCCCGCTGGGACGTTTCCGTTTCGCGTGGGTTCGGCGAGGGGAAGGCCGACCTGCGCGCATGGACGGCGCTCGCGTGGGAAGCGTCGGACGCGCTTCTGTTCGTGGGCGCGGCAGGCATCGCCGTGCGGGCGATCGCGCCGCATGTCGCCTCGAAGGCAACCGATTCCGCGGTTGTGGCGATCGACGAGGCGGGGCGCTTTGCCGTCCCGCTTTTGTCGGGGCATTTGGGCGGTGCGAACGAGCTTGCGCAAACTGTGGCACGCGCGGCAGGGGCCATCCCCGTCATCACCACGGCGACCGACGTCCGCGGCGTGTGGGCGGTGGATACGTGGGCGCGCTGTGCGGGGCTCGCCGTTTCGAATCCCGAGGCCATCAAGCGAGTGTCGGCGCGGCTGCTTTCGGGTGGGCGCGTGGCGCTCTATTCCGACATGACGATTTCGGGACAGCCGCCTGAGGGGGTTGACATTGCGTCCGACCGCGCTCGGGCCGATATCGTCGTGTCGCCGTTCGCTGGCGCGAATGCAGGTGCGTCCGTTCGCGCGGCGGAGACAACGGGCGAGGTCGTGCCCGCCGGTGAGACGGGGAAGCCGGCGGGCGTG
>CABUXM010000033.1 GCA_902495545.1 uncultured Collinsella sp.
AAGGCCACGCCTAAAAAGAGCACGCCGATGAACTTCTGTCCATCCTGCGCGCCATGCATAAAGCTCATGGCCGCGGCACTCGCGATCTGAGCGTATTTAAAGAAGACATTGGCACGTCGCCTGTTGGCGGCGGCGAAAAGAATCGAGACGAGCTTGCACAGGACCCAGCCCATGACAAAGCCCAGGCCGATGGAGAGCGCCAGGCCGTAGATGACCTTCATCCACTCGTGGACGTTGACGCTGCTCGCGCCGCCGAGGGCGATAGCGGCACCGGTCAGGCCGGCGATAAGGCTGTGGCTTTGCGAGGTGGGGATGCCAAAACGCGACGCTGTGGCGCCGTAGACGACGATGGAGAAGAGTGCCGCGCACAGGCAGGCGAGCGCCATGGTACTGTTTCCGCCAAAGTCGACAATATGGGAGATGGTGTTGGCGACGCTCGCGTTAAAGTGCGTCATGATGAGCACGCCGAGGAAGTTGAATGCGGCACTCATGAGAATGGCGGCGCGGGCGGGCATGCAACGCGTAGTGACGCAGGTTGCGATGGCGTTGGGTGCGTCGGTCCATCCATTGACGAAGATGGCGCCGAGCGCGAGGATCACGGTGACGGCAAGGACTGGGTTCGACACAAGTTGGCCGAGGAAGGTTGAGAACGTTACGTCCATATATGGCTTTCTCGAAGTTTGCAGGCACGTTACAGAAACATGATAAATCGTATCACCTCCTGCGGGTTTCTTTACCGAGTTCTGATGGGAGCAGTGAATTTTTTGGCACTAAAATTGAATATTATCCCTGTTGACCGCGGGTGTTCTTTTTGCTAACACGCCATGCGGACACATGCGATCGCTCCGACACCCCAAAACCACAGCCTGTTCGCTTTACAACATGCAAACATGCGTTCGATAATAGGAGGCATGGAATATCGACAGACAGACGGCAAAACTCGGCGCGTGCACAAGCAGTATGTGGACGTCGTGGCTCGCATCCTCGCGGGCGGACAGGTTGTGCCGGTCACCGTCTGCTGGGTCGACGGCCGTTGTTTTACGATCGACGAAATTATCTCGACCACCGGGTTTGGCCTGACGGTTCACGGCATTCGTACGGCAACCTATAAGGTACGTTTTGGCGGACATGCGACCGAGTTGTATCTGGAGGACCAAACGCGTGAGCGGGCGGACGGCTCGCAGGCGCACGTGATGCGTTGGTGGGTCTGGGCTTTTGATCGTACGCTCGAGGGCGAGCGCCGCAGGTAAGAGCGCGCGGCATTCGGGTACAATGGCGGGAATCTTGTCACCTACGGCGCTGTTGTGGCGCTTTTTGAAAGGACGAAGTATGAACGATATCCAGGGCTATCAGAACGGCCCCATCGAGACCGGCGCAAGCCGCGCCAAGGAGATGTCGCCGCGCGCGTACAATCTTGCCATGTCCGCCCTCATCTTCTTGGGCTTTTGCGCCATGGGCGCCGGCGCCTACTTTACGAGCACCATGGCGTTTGCCCGCATGATGATGAGCGGCGCCGCCCTGCCACTGGTCTTTGGCTCGTTTATTTTAACCATCGTCGGCATGGTCATGATGTCGGCTGCTGCGGGCAAGCAGTCCGTGGGTCTGTCCCTTGTGGGCTACGTAATCTTTGCGAGTACCTTTGGCCTGACCGCGTCGTTTGGCCTTGCCAACTACGACCTGCCCACCATCAACACTGCCTTTATCGCCACGGCCGCCATCACCTTTGTCTTTGGCGCCTTGGGCGTGACGTTCCCCAAGTTTTTCCAGCGCGTATATGGCATCGGCTTTGGCATTCTGCTCGCCACTATTCTGGTTGAGATCGTGCTGATGTTTATGGGCGTCTCGCAGACCATCACCGACCTGATCGTGATCGTGGTGTTCGCCGGCTTTATTGGCTACGACACCTATGTTGCCACGACGGTGCCGCCCACGCTGCCCAATGCGGTGCTCATGGCGTCCAATCTGTTCGTGGACATTATCAACGTGTTCCTGCGCATTCTGAACATCCTTGGTCGTCGCGACTAGCGCGGGGGATTGCAGCGTTTCTTGTCGGACGCGGTAAAACGATGTGAAAGGCGGTCCTGCGGGGCCGTCTTTTTTGTAGCGGCGGGGTATCATGGATGGGAAAAGCCGATAGCGGCAGCGACAGGAAAGGTGACCACTTATGGCAGACGTCGACAACAGGAACCGTAACCGCAGGTCCAACCGAGCGGGTCAGCCCAATCCCAAGCGCGAGGCCCGTGCCAAGGCCGCCGAGCGCCATGTGGCGACTGTGTCCGAAGCGTTCGCCAAGGATATCGAGCGTTCGCTTGCCGGTGTTCGCGAGTTTGACGGCATGCCCGCCGGCTTTGTCGCGGCGATGAAGGCCAAGGTTCAGAAGGCAGCGGCTGCTGAGGAGCAAGCTGCCGAGGACGTCGAGGCCGCTGTCGATGTCGAGGTGGCGCCCGAGCCCGTCGAGGAGGCCACCGAAGCCGAGTCTGCGCCCGCCGAGGAGCCTGCGGAGACCGAGCCCGCGCCTGCTGAGGAGCCCGCTCCGGTTCTGCCCGAGGTCACCGTGCTCGATGCCTCCGCCACGCAGGCCATCTTGGACAACGGCCGCGGCTATGCGCAGTTCTGCGACATGGCTGTGCTCGCCTTTGCCTCGTTCACCAATCCGGGCGGTGGCTACATCCAGGGCTATCTGGGCCAGGAGGCCACGCTGTGCGCCGATTCGTATCTGTACAACGTCCTCGATAAGCAGCGTAAATGGTACGGTGAGAACCGTCGCCGCAACATCAACTGTGAGCTGTACCGCAACCGTGCGCTGGTGGTGCCCGCGGTGCGCTTCGACCGCAAGCATGTGCACGCCTATGCCGACGTGATCGTCGCCGCTGCACCCAACGCCAAGCGTGCTCGCCAGGAGTACCGCGTGAGCGACGATGCCTTGCTTGACGCCCTGCGCGACCGCATTCGCTTTGTGCTTGCTATCTGCGATGAGCTTGGCCGCGAGAAGCTCGTGCTGGGTGCTTGGGGCTGCGAGAACAACGGCTTTGACGCAGAGGCCGTGGCCGAGCTCTTCCGCAAGGAGCTCGCGTCGGGCGACTTCAAGGTCAAGCAGGTCTTCTTTGCCGTGCCCTCTACGCGCTGGGACGAGGACTTCGCCAAGTTCGAGCACGTGTTGGCAAACTTCCCTGAGCGCAACGAGGAGTCCTATGCTCAGGTTGCTGCCCGCGCCGCAGCCGCCCGTGCCGCCGAGCAGGCTCAGGCCGCTGCCGAGGATGACGAGGATGACGACGACTGGCGCAAGTACCTGTAAGCGGTGCGCGCGATGTGATATGCCAAGCCGACGGGAGGGGTTGCCCCCGTCGTCTTTTTACTGAATGAGGAGCTCAAGATGAAAAACGTTCTGTGCTTTGGTGACAGTAACACCTATGGCTATGATCCGGCGGGTATGCGCGACGGCACCGCAGTGCGCTATGCGCAGGATGTGCGCTGGTGTGGCGTGGCGCAGCGTGATCTGGGCGAGGGCTGGCATGTGATTGAGGAGGGGCTCAACGGCCGCACGACGGTGCGCGACGACATGTGCCATCTGGACACCAACCTCAACGGTATTCGCGCGCTTCCGATGCTGCTCGAGGCCCATAAGCCGCTGGACGCCATTGTGATCATGCTGGGCACCAACGACTGTAAGACGGTCTTTAACGTGACAGCTTCCGATATCGCCCGTGGCGCCATGGCGCTGATTCGCGCCGTCCGCGCGTTTCCGTGGACCGACGCTGCGCCTTGCCCGCGCATCCTGCTGATGGCTCCTATCAAGATCAAGCCGCAGATCGCCGATGTGTATATGACCGACTTTGACGAGCATTCCGTTGAGGCATCTGAGCATTTTGGCGAGTACTATGCGCACGTGGCCGAGCAGTTTGGCTGCGACTTTTTGGATGCCGCCGAGTTTGCCGAGCCGGGCGATATCGACTATCTGCATATGATGCCCGAAAGCCACGAGAGCCTGGGTCACGCCGTGGCAGCCAAGCTCAAAGAGATGCTCGGTGAGTAGCACGCCCCCAAGCCACCGCAAAGGGGACAGGCGCCTTTGCGGTGGTTTTGCCCGGGTAAACGAACGGATTGGCTGCCATATGGGCATGGACGAGCTCATCGACCTCTTTGCCGAGGGCGATGAGCTCGTCTCCAATACCGCTTTTGAGGATTTGGATCTTGCCTACGACGTGGCGAACGGCGCGACCTTCGATGGCGTTGTGTTCCGATCTTGCGAGTTCGATAGCGTTGACTGGAGCGGCTCGACGTTTCGCGACGTGGTGTTTCGCGGTTGCCGCTTTATCCGCTGCAACATGGAAGGCTGCTGGCTCAGCCGCTGCGACTTCGTTGACTGTTCGGCACCGGGACTCAACTTGCTCAAGGCGCGCCTGTCGAGCGTGTCGTTTGGATCGTGCGATTTGAGCTATGCGAACCTTTCGGAGGGACGCATTGGCCCCATGGCTGCGCGTGACACGCGTTTGACCGAGGCCGCACTCCAGGGGGCAAAGCTGGGGCAATTGCGCTTGGACGGCTGCGACCTGACGCGAATCGATGTGTTCAAGACGCCGCTTTCCGGCGTGGATGTATCGCGATGCGCGTTCGCGGCCCCTGTCATCTCGGGCGACTACCGTGAGCTGCGGGGCCTGACGGTCAATGCCGAGCAGGCACTTGCGCTCTCGGGTTTGTTGGGAATTCAACTCGCCGACGGCTAGACGTCAAAAAGGAAAAACCGCCGCAAAGGTGCCTGTCCCCTTTGCGGCGGTTTTGGGCTGCGAATCTTAATACTGCCACATGTGGTTGACGGGGCCGGAGCCTTTGCCCATGTCAAAGCCGGCGGCGAGAGCGCCGGTTAGGTAGGCCTTGCCGGCGTTGACGGCGTCGGCAAGATCCATGCCCTGGGCCAGCGCGCAGGCGATGGCGGACGAGAGCGTGCAGCCGGTGCCGTGCGTGTTGTCGGTCTCGATGCGCTTGTGGCGGAACCACGTGGTGAGCGGATCGCCCAGATGGTTGCCCTCGTCATCGAGTGGCGCGGGTTCGGCCAATACATCGTTGGCCTCGTTGACAAGATGCCCACCCTTAACGAGGGATGCGCAACTAAAGCGGCGGGTGAGGAGCATGGCAGCATTTTGCTGTGTGCGCTCGGAGTCGACCTCGTAGTCGAGCAGGGCCATGGCCTCGGGAATATTGGGCGTGATGACGGTTGCTAGTGGGAACAGGCGGCGGGTGAGCGCCTCGGCGGCATCTTCGGCAATCAGCCGTGCGCCCGAGGTGGCTACCATGACGGGGTCGACGACCACGTTTGTCGCGTTCCAGGCGCTCAGGCGGTCGGCGATAACCTCGATAATCTCGGCAGAGGAAACCATGCCGATCTTGACGGCGCTGGGGCGGATATCGTCAAATACGGCGTCGATCTGCGCAGCGACAATATTCGGGGAGATATTCTGCACGGCGGTGACACCGAGCGTGTTTTGTGCGGTGATGGCGGTGATGGCCGTCTCGGCATACAGGCGGTGCGCCGTGATGGTCTTGATGTCGGCCTGAATGCCGGCGCCACCGCTGGAATCGGATCCTGCGATGGACAGGACGGCAGGTACCTTACTGCGATCCATGTTTGCTCCCTTGTTCGGTCGGAATCAAATGGGTCTTTAAACCAGCATTATAAAGATGCCCGGGCCGACTCTATGTCGAACCCGGGCGGGCGATGCAATCTTTACGCAAATGTAAGCAAATGTTCGCACGTCAACAATTGACGAACACCATGTTACCGATTGTTGCTCCGGTGACGCGTTAGTCCTCCATGCCGAGGTCGATCGTCGTGCCTTCGAACACCTTGTTAACGGTGCGGACGGCGCACATCTTGCCGCACATGGTGCAGGTGCCCTCGGTGGCGGCGGGGGATTCTTCGTAGCGTTTCTTGCCGGTGACCGGGTCGAGAGCACACTTCCACATGGCATCCCAGTCGAGCTTGCGGCGTGCCTGGCCCATCTTGTCGTCCATGTCGCGGGCGTGCGGCACCTTCTTGGCGATATCGGCGGCGTGCGCGGCAATCTTGGTGGCCATGAGGCCATCGAGCACGTCCTGGGCGTTGGGCAAACACAGGTGCTCGGCCGGCGTTACATAGCACAGGAAGTCGGCGCCGGAGCTCGCGGAGATGGCGCCGCCGATGGCGGCGGTGATGTGGTCGTAGCCCACGCCGATATCGGTCACCAGCGGCCCGAGCACATAGAACGGGGCGTTGTGGCACAGGCGCTTCTGCAGTTTCATGTTGGCGGCGATCTCGTCGAGTGCCATGTGACCCGGGCCCTCGACCATGACCTGGACGCCGGCGGCCCAGGCGCGCTTGCACAGCTTGCCCAGCTCGATCATCTCAGCGGTTTCGGTGGCGTCGTTGGAGTCGTAGAGGCAGCCCGGGCGGCAGGAGTCGCCGAGCGAAATCGTCACGTCGTACTCGTGGCAGATTTCGAGCAGCTCGTCAAAGTACTCGTAGAAGGGGTTTTCGTTGCCGGTGACCTCCATCCAGCCAAACAGCAGCGAGCCGCCGCGGCTGACGATGTTCATCAGGCGGCCGGTCTCCTTAAAGGTCTTCGTGACCGACTTGTTGATGCCGCAGTGGATGGTCATAAAGTCCACGCCGTCCTCGGCGTGCGCGCGCACGACCTCGAACAGGTCGTCCTTGGTAAGCTTGACCAGCGGCTTTTCCAAGTAGCCGATGGCGTCGTACATGGGGACGGTGCCTACCATGAGCGGCGTCTCGTCGATGAGCTGCTGGCGGAACTGGCGCGTCTTGCCCGAGTTGGAGAGGTCCATGATGGCGTCGGCGCCAAAGTCCTCGGCGATCTTGACCTTCTTCCACTCCTCGGCGGCATCGGCCTTATCGCCCGAGATGCCCAGGTTGACGTTGACCTTGGTGGACAGGCCCTCGCCGACACCAAAGGCGCGCATGCCCTTTTTGATATGCACGATGTTGGCGGGGATGGCGATTCGGCCGTCGGCCACGCGCTCGCGGATGTACTCGGGGTCGCGATGCTCGCGCTCGGCAACCTCCTTCATCTGCGGCGTAATCTGCCCGGCACGGGCGAAGTCAATTTGCGTGACGAGCTTGGGCTCGGTCTGTGTGCTCATTGGCACGGCTCCCTTCGTTGGCATTACCCATATCAGGTTTGCGGGTCAGGGCGGGCGCGCCCAGTCTCAGCCTGCCGTCTTGTCCTGCAAGCTCCCCGTTATGTCATGGGCTCAAGTATAGCCTGAATGGGTACGATTGGGCCAACGAGCGTGCCTGTGGGGAGGCGAACATGGAAGACAAGCATCTGTATCGAGAGACGCAATGGGATGTATCGGCCGAGGAAAGCCGTGCGCACCATGGCCTTGTCGCGATTGGTTTTGCGGTGCTTGCCGTGCTGGTGATTGCCTTTTGTATCTGGACGTTTGGTGGTCGCGGCGGCGTTGCATGGGAGTTCGAGGCTGATGATGGCCTACCGATTATGACGATGAAGGTCTCTGGCGGCAATACCGTTGCCGCGCCGGGCGACTATTGGTATCCGCGCGATGGATTTGTCCAGCTGCAGCTGAGCGGTGGTTCCATTCCTGGTGAAGAGATCGAGCGCGTGACCTTCGATGCGTCGCTTAAGACACTGTTGGTCGAGCTCAAAGATCAAGGGGATGTGCCCACGACGATGGATATCGCCCTGACGGAATGGCGCCTGGAGCCCCCGTCGGGTGTCAAGGTGTCCGAGGTGGAGCATGTCAAGATTAACTACCAAGATGGCTCGACGAGCGAGATTGTAAAGGCCGGTGGCTTGGCGGAGTAGCGGGGGGTTGGAAACGGCGGGCCTATTGTGCCTGCGCGTTCATGAAAACCAGGGTGTTTTCGTCTGAAAGCTCGGGGATGTGACGATAGCCGATGTTGAATGCGGTAAGTCCGCTTGCATCCTCGAGCTCGTTTTCTGCCATCCACCGCACCATGGAGCCGCGCGCCTTTTTGCTGGCGGTCGACCGTTGGATGGGCTTCCCGTTGCGGATACCCTCGCCAAAAAGGCATGTGACGGCCGTGGCGTCGCCCGCGAGATGGGGCAGAACGGCTTTGGCATACTCTACGCTGGCGAGGTTGACGATCGTGGTGTTTGAGCCTGCCGGGGCGATAGCCTGCGCGAGCTTGTCGTTCCAAAACGCGTAGAGGTCTCGGGCATCGTCAACGGCGAGCTTCGCGCCCATTTCCAGCCGATACGGTTCGACGGCATGAAAGGGGCGTACGCATCCGTAAAGGCCCGAGAGGATCCACAGATGGTCTTGCAGCCATGCGAGCTGCGCGGAATCCATCACCTCGGGCGCCATGCTCTGGTATTGAATGCCGTGATAGGACATGACGGCAGGGGAGAGGTGACGGGCGAGTGCGGGATTGTCGAGATCGCCGTTTCCCAAGATGGGCCCGAACTCATGCAGGGTGTTGAGGCAAGGCCCCAGCAGTTTGTCACTCACGTTCCATAGCGCCTGCAGACCGCCGCTGCCTTCATTCCGCTCGATATCTAGCAGTGCGCGGTGGAGGCGAGCCGTCTCGTGCACAAAAGGTGGAATGCCCAGGACTTCAAAAGCATCCCTGGCCGCGCGCATTTGCTTGGCGGGCGAAATGATGACCTGCAGCATGGACTCTCCTCTGCCAAAAAGGAAGTTGCGGTGGAATACGGTCTGTTTTGGCCGGTTATGGGCCAGTTTAGTCCGTATTTCACCGCAACTGATGAAGGGTTGGTTAGGCGCGCTCGAGGAAGGCCTTGTAGCCGCGGTAGGCCTCGTAGATATCGGCCTTGTTGGCGACCTCCCACAGGGCGTGCATGGACAGGACGGCAACACCGGAGTCGATGACGTTCATGCCGTACTTGGCCATGATGTAGGCGAT
Organism: uncultured Collinsella sp.; assembly: GCA_902495545.1. Classification (GTDB taxonomy): domain Bacteria; phylum Actinomycetota; class Coriobacteriia; order Coriobacteriales; family Coriobacteriaceae; genus Collinsella. The sequence goes on from CABUXM010000033.1 coordinate 8,903, forward strand.
GGTGCCGCCGCCGCCCGCGTTGACGCGACCGAGCTCACAGGTCTGGAAGTCCACGCCGGCCTCGTCCATGATATCGCGGATGAGGGCCACGTACTCGGCGTCGGCGTCGTTGGAGCCGCCCTTGCCGCGGCTGCCCGTGTACTTGTTAAAGCACAGGCCGCGACCCATGAAGGCTGCGTTCTTGGTCTCGAACTTGCCGGCGTAGCCCGGGTCGAAGCCGGCGGACACGTCGGAGGAGAGCATGCGGCTGCGGGCGAGTGCGCGGCGCAGGGCCAGCGGGCTGTCCTCGCCGGCGAGCGTCATGATCTCGGCGACGGTGTTCTCGAAGAAGCGGCTCGTCATGCCGGTGGCGCCCACGGAGCCGATCTCCTCCTTGTCGACGATGAGCGTGATGCTCGTGCGCTCCACGTTGGCGACGTCGATCTGAGCGAGCATGGAGGGGTAGGCGCAGACGCGGTCGTCGTGGCCATAGCCCAAGATCATGGAGCGGTCGAGGCCCATGTCGCGGGCCGGGCCGGCGGGCACGACCTCGATCTCGGCGGAGAGGAAGTCCTCCTCCTCGACGTCGTACTGCTCCTTGAGGATATCCAGGAACATCTGCTTGACGGGCTCCTTGGGGGCGTCCTTGTCGTCCTCGTCAAACTTGACGGGGCGGCCGCCCACGATCACGTCGAGGATCTCGGCGTCGACAGCGTCCTTGGCGGGCTTGGACATCTGCTCGCTCGAGAGGTGGATCAGCAGGTCGGAGATGGTAAAGACCGGGTCGTCCGTCTTGTCGCCGATGTTGATGTCGACGGTGGTGCCGTCCTTTTTGCAGATGACGCCCACAAGCGCGAGCGGGGAGGCCACCCAGTGGTAGCTCTTGACGCCGCCGTAGTAGTGCGTGTCGAGGTAGGCCATGTCGCCGGCCTCGAAGGCGGGATTCTGCTTAAGGTCCAGGCGCGGCGAGTCCACGTGGGCGCCCAGGATGTTAAAGCCCTGCTCGAGCGGGGCGGTGCCAAGGTTGACGAGCATGAGGTCCTTGCCGTGGTTGGCGGCGTACACCTTGTCGCCTGCCTTGAGCTCGCGACCCTCGGCAATCACGGTCTCCAGGTCGACGTATCCCGCCTCCTCGGCCATCTTGATGCCGGTCTTGACGCACAGGCGCTCGGTCTTGTTCTCGCTCAAAAACTGCTTATAGCCGCGGCAAAGCTCCTCGAGCTCCTCGATTTGCTGTGGCGTGTACTTTTTCCATGCGCAGGGACGCTCCATGACGCAGGCTCCTTTCGGATCGATCGTACTGGTTGATGTACCGTGAGCCATCGTATCACGCGCGGGCCCGCGGCGGCAGGGAAGCCTGATGTGCGGTGGCCGTGGGGCGGGGAGCGTGTAAACTGGTGTGAGCAAACTGTGCCCAGCCCAAAGCGAGGTATTCAATATGTCTGACAAGCGCCGTACCTTTGCCGTCATCGACGGCAACTCGCTCATGCATCGCGCCTTCCACGCCGTGCCGCCGACCATGAACGCGCCGGACGGTCGCCCCACCAACGCGATCTTTGGTTTTCTGAACATGTTCCTCAAGATGATCGATGCCTTTAACCCCGACGGTGTGGTCGTGGCGTTTGATAAAGGCAAGCCGCGCGTGCGCATGGAGATGCTGCCGCAGTATAAGGCGCAGCGCCCGCCCATGGACCCCGATTTGCACGCGCAGTTTCCGATGATCAAGGAGCTGCTCGGTGCGCTCAATGTGCCGATTCTGCAGTCTGAGGGCTGGGAAGGCGACGATATCCTGGGAACCATGGCGCGCCTGGGTGAGGAGGCCGGCTGCGACATGCTGCTGGTGACCGGCGACCGCGACATGTATCAGCTCGTGACCGAGCACGTCAACGTGGTCTCGACCCGCAAGGGCCTGTCCGACGTGGCGATCATGACGCCCGAGAGCGTGGACGATCTGTATCACGGCATCACGCCGGTGCTCGTGCCCGACTTTTATGGTCTGAAGGGCGACACGTCGGACAACATTCCCGGCGTACCGGGTATCGGCCCCAAAAAGGCAAGCGCGCTCATCGCGCAGTACGGCAGCCTGGACGAGGTCATCGCGCATGCCGACGAGGTCAAGGGCAAGATGGGCGAGAACCTGCGCGCACACATCGACGACGCGCTGCTGAGTCGTAAGGTGGCGACCATCCGCACCGATGCGCCCGTTGAGCTCGATTTTGAGGCGACGTCCTTCCCGGCGTTTTCTGCCGATGAGGTGTCCGCGGCACTGGGTACGCTTGGCATCACTGCCATGCAGAACCGTTTCTTGGCACTGATCGGTGACGAGGGTGGCGCTGCTGCCGCTGCTAGCACGTTTGAGATGCCCACGATTGAGCGCACCGCTGCCGGCGATGCCGAGGCGCTTGCTGCCGTGGCGTCCGAGGTTGCCCGTGCGATCGAGGCGGGCGAGTGGGTCGCCGCCGTGGTGGACGACGACAAGGAAGAGGGCGCGCTCTTTGGACTGACGCGCACACTGTGGTTGGCGACGTCCAAGGGCCTGTTCGCGCTCGAGGAAGCCGATGACGGCACGCCTGCCGCTGTCGAGGGCTTCAACTTCGTCCACGGCGTGATCGCCGGCGTACTTGCGCGCCTGTTTATGGAGGGCCGTGTGGCGAGCCCGGATACGAAGGCGCTGCTGCACGAGCTTTCGCCCATCGATTCTTCTGAGCCCGAGCTCATGGACCCGTTGTCAGTCGATTCCACGCGCATCTTCGATACCGTGGTGGCTGCCTATCTGCTGGATTCCGATCGTTCCGAGTTCGATGAGGCATATCTTGCCGATACGTATTTGCAGATGGCGTTGCCTGCGGCGCGCGGCGCAGAGGGTGCTGGTGAGAACGCTCCGGTGCCAGCCGCCCGTACTGCGGCCCTGACACTGGCGCTGGTCGCACCGCTGCGCGAGTGCATGGCCCGCGAGAATGCCGCCAACGTGTTCGATGGCATCGAGATGCCGCTCGTTCCGGTACTTGCCAAGATGGAGCGCGCGGGCATGCTCGTGGATCCCGATCGGCTGCGCAGCCTGTCCGAGGGTCTGGCGACCCAGATCACCGAGGTCGAGCGCAGCATTCGTGACCTGGCAGGCGACGAGACCTTTAACATCGGCAGCCCCATGCAGCTCTCGCACGTGCTGTTTGATGTTATGGGGCTTCCGACCAAGGGCCTAAAAAAGACCAAGCGCGGCTACTATTCGACCAACGCCAAGGTGCTGAGCGACCTTGCCCGCGACCACGAGATCGTGCGCCTGATTTTGGACTGGCGTGAGAAGTCCAAGATTAAGTCGACCTATCTGGACACGCTAGGTCCGCTGCGCCGTGGTGACGGGCGTGTGCACACCACGTACAACCAGACCATCACCGCGACGGGGCGTCTGTCTTCGAGCGACCCCAATCTGCAAAACATTCCGACGCGCTCGGAGCTGGGGCGTACCGTCAAGACGGCGTTCTCGGCGGGCGAGGGAAGCGTCTTTTTGGCGGTGGACTACTCGCAGATTGAGTTGCGTTTGCTGGCGCATCTTTCGGGAGACGAGCACCTGGTGCGCGCCTTTAACGAGGGTGAGGACTTCCATGCCGAGACGGCCGCGCGCGTATTTGGCGTGCCGGTGTCCGAGGTAACGCCCGACTTGCGCAGCCGCGCCAAGGCCGTGAACTTTGGCATCGTGTACGGTCAGCAGGCCTACGGCCTGTCGCAGTCGCTGCACATCTCGATGGCCGAGGCGCGCGACATGATCGATCGCTACTACGAGGCCTACCCGGGCGTGCGCACGTTCCTCGACAACGTGGTGGCGCGTGCCAAGCAGACGGGCTACGCCGAGACCATGTACGGCCGCCGTCGCCATATTCCGGAGCTCAAAGCCAAAAACCCACAGCTCCGCGGCTTTGGTGAGCGCACGGCCATGAACCATCCCATGCAGGGCACCGCGGCCGACATCATCAAGATCGCCATGGCCCGCGTAAGCCGCCGCCTGGAAGAAGAGGGCTTTGCCGCCCACATGATCTTACAGGTGCACGACGAACTGGACTTTGAGTGCCCCGTCGACGAAGTCGAGCGCCTCACCGCCATGGTCCGCGACGTCATGGAACACGTAGTAGACCTCCGCGTACCGTTGATCGCCGAAGCCAGCACCGGCATAACCTGGGCCGATGCGAAATAGGGAAGCACTCCGTAAGGCAAGCTCGCCCAAGACGCAAGCCCCCACATACTTAAGATTTGGGATAAACACTACTGATTAATTTGTCCCACAGTAACCAAAACAGAGGGGAGCCCCTTCCAACAAAGAGCTCCCCTCTGCTCAAATCATTTCAGCTAAGTATCTAGACACTCAAGACGCCATCTTGGCGGCAGGAAAGTAAACCTAGGGCCTGGCCGGGCGGCACGGGTTAACTTTTCGTAGATTCCGCACGCAAAGAAAGCCACTTAATGTGGCTTTCGTCTTGCGCAGGACCTGACCGAGCGAAAAGTTATCCCGTGCCGCCCGGCCAGGCCCGATGGGACGGCTACCGAGCCGCCAAGATGGCGTCGATGAGCGTCAGTACGCCCCCGTCGTTGTTGCTCGGAATGCGCCACTTGGCGTGCGCGTTCATGTGCTCCTCGGCATTATCCACGATAAAGCTATGCCCGACGCGCTCCAGCATGGGAATATCGTTGTAGGTGTCGCCCACGGCGGCAGCGTCGGCGATATCGATGCCCAGGTGCTCGCACAAATGCGCCACGCCCGAACCCTTGTCGACGCCCAGGTTCATAAAGTCGATCCACTCGCGGCCCGCATTGGTGACGTAGAGCTGATCCGAGAACGCGGGGCTATAGGTCTCGCGGAATGCGGGCTCGGCATCGTAGGCAGGGAAAAAGACCGAGATCTTATTGGACTCGATATCAAGGCCCTCAAAGGTGTCGACATAGTTGATCGTGTTGTAGTACACGCTGATCTCGTCGTGGTACTGATGGTCGCGGGCGAGCACATAGAACTCGTCGTAGCAGCACAGGACGGGAACGGCGCGCGGGTCCTCCGAGGCACGAGCGAGCACCTGCTGATACAGCGCCACATCGATGTTGCTCTTATAGATATAGCTGCCGCGATAGATGACGCAGGCTCCGTTGTCGGGACAAAAAGCAAGGCGGTTCTTAATGCCCTCGAACATCTCCTCGAGCTTGGGGGCAGGGCGTCCGCTGGCGGGGCAGAACACGATGCCAGCCTCGGCGAGCTTGTCCAGGCGCTCGTCGAGGCCCTGGGGTAGTACACGCTCGTCGGTGAGAAGCGTCTTGTCCATATCAACGGCGAGAATCTTAATGCTGCCGATATTGGTGTCCGATTCGTAAGTTTGCATAAAAGCGCGCCTTTCGTTTCGAAATTGTTTCAGACGTTATAACCATCAACCAGTAACCGAGCGTATTGTCGCAGGAACGGAGCGTATTTGCACTGCAATTCACAAAGTAATGAAAAAACTTTTCAGAAATTTGAATTTGTCGCTTGTGCTGCTGGCACTTTAGCGTAATATAGCGAACATCGAAAACGGAGACGGAAAAACAACCGCTTACCGAGGAAAAGGTACCGTTTACGATATATGAATTGCGCCCGGCGATAGGTGAAAGGAGAGGCAGATGCAGTTCGTAAAGATCATCACTACTGCAGACAATGCCATCCGACGCCAGCGCGCAATTTCCCGACGACGATAATAATCGTCTCTGTTCGTATGGGGTGAAATGCCCCAACAGAGTCATTTTGAGGTCGTTGGGTTTTAGCACGACATAGACGCATGTTTCTAGGGCATGTTGTGCTGCTTTTTGCTATTTAACCTGATATTGCACGGTTTTTAACCTCGAAATGACTTGCAACTGACCGATGTTCTAACTAGCTACCAAGGGCGAAAGGAAACAGCCATGAGCAAGGAAAAAGTCGTTCTCGCATATTCCGGTGGTCTTGATACATCTGTATGTGTCAAGTGGCTCCAGGACGAGAAGAATCTCGATGTCGTTTGTGTCTGCGGCAATGTGGGCCAGGAGGAGACCGGCCTGGACGCCAAGAAGCAGAAGGCCCTCGACCTGGGCGTTCTGGATTGCCAGGTGCTCGATCTGCGCGACGAGTTCTCCGATGAGTTCCTGACCAAGGCCATCGCCGCAAACTCCATGTACGAGAATAAGTACCCGCTGCTCTCCGCCCTGTCTCGCCCGCTGCTCGCCAAGAAGCTCGTCGAGGTCGCTCACGAGTTTGGCGCGACCTACGTCGCCCACGGCTGCACCGGCAAGGGTAACGACCAGGTTCGTTTTGAGGCTGCCGTCAAGGCCCTCGACCCCGAGCTTAAGGTTATCGCGCCGGTTCGCGAGTGGGACCTGAAGTGTCGTCCCGACGAGGTCGCCTATGCTCACGCCCACAACGTGCCGGTTCCCGAGGGTGCCAACGACAACCCCTATTCCATCGATGATAACCTGTGGGGTCGTGCCATCGAGTGCGGTCACCTGGAGGATCCCTGGAACGAGCCGCTCGACGACGCCTGGGTTATGACCAAGAACCCCGAGGACACGCCCGACACTCCGACTTACACCGAGATTGAGTTTGAGGCCGGCAAGCCCGTCGCCGTCGACGGCAAGAAGATGAAGCTCTCCGAGATCGTCATCGCACTCAACAAGATCTCCGGCGACAACGGCTTTGGCCGTCTCGATCTGGTCGAGGATCGTCTGGTGGGCCTCAAGAGCCGCGAGTGCTACGAGGTTCCCGGCGCCCTGACGCTCATCACCGCCCACAAGGCGCTCGAGGACATCTGCGTCGAGGGCGACCTGCTCAAGACCAAGATCAAGCTCGAGCAGGATTGGGCCACCGCCGTGTACAACGGCCAGTGGTACAGCCCGCTCAAGAACGCGCTCGATGCCTTTATGGCCGACACCCAGAAGTTCGTGACCGGTACCGTCCGTCTGAAGTTCTTTAAGGGCAACTGCCATGTCGTCGGCCGCAAGAGCCCCTTCAGCCTCTACGACTACGGTCTGGCTACCTACGACCGCGACACCACGTTTGACGAGAAGGCCAGCGCCGGCTTTATCGAGATCGATACGCTGTCGCTCAAGACGTGGGCAAAGGTCCAGGGTCCCAGCTCCGCTGCCGCCCAGGCCTAGCGCCTCCTTCCCTTGGTATCCGCGCGGCCCATCCGCGTGATACATAACGGGCGCACGGGGTCCCTACCTTTCGTTATGCTTGCTGACACTTCTTAACATCGGTGGCCCCTACGTTCCGCCCGCATATATGATGCCGCGACTGCGGCTGAGTCCGAGCCCCGCCGGGGTTGTCCGGCGGGGCTCCTTCTATCAATTTGGCGGCTCTGCGCCCATATATATGAGGAGTATCCATTATGTTCAATGCTATCGCGCATGCTTTACTTTCCCTCGCGCCCGAGCTCGATGCTGCGAAGGTCGAGGACGTCCCTATGAGCCTGAAGGCCTGGATCGATGGTTCGCAAGGCAACATCCGGAGGGAGACGTTGGGCGCCAAGTGCCTGGTGCGTCACTTCTTTGCAAATTAGCTACATGGCCCCGCGCACAGTGGGGAATGTGTAAAACTAGCGGTTGAAAAATCGCTTTAGCGACATGGCGCATTGCTTTGGGCGCTTGTTTTGGTATTTGGAGAAAGGGGACGGTTCCATGGCTCTTTGGGGCGGTCGTTTTGAGTCGGGAGTGGCCGAGGTCACGCAGGAGTTTGGCGCGTCGCTGCCGGTCGACAAACATCTCTATAAGCAGGATATCGCCGGTTCTAAGGCGCATGCCAAGATGCTGGCGGCCCAGGGCATCATCAGCGCCGAGGACGAGCAGGCGATCGCCGAGGGCCTGACCGGAATCGAACAGGATATCGATGCCGGCAACTTCACCTTCGATATCAACGATGAGGACATTCATATGTCCATCGAGAGCGAGCTGACGCGCCGTATCGGCGAGGCCGGTAAGCGCTTGCATACCGGGCGTTCGCGCAACGACCAGGTGGCGACCGATACGCGTCTGGGTGTCAAGGCGTTGGCCAAGGAACTCATGGAGGCCAATCTTGAGCTGCGCCATGTGCTGGTGGATGCGGCCAAGAAGTACGACAAGGTGATTCTGCCGGGCTACACGCACATGCAGCATGCTCAGCCCGTGCTGCTGTCACATCATCTGCTGGCGTATTCCTGGATGTTCGCGCGCGACTTTACACGCCTGAAGGCCGCCTTTGATGCCGCCGACAACTGCCCTCTGGGTGCTGCCGCGCTTGCCGGTACGAGCTATCCACTCGATCGTCAGATGACGGCTGTCGAGCTTGGCTTTGCGGGTGTGATTCCCAACTCGCTTGATGCGGTTTCCGACCGTGATTTCCTGCTCGATCTGCATTACGCCGGCTCCGTTATGGCCATGCACCTGTCGCGTCTTTCCGAGGAGATCGTGCTGTGGTCGAGCTCCGAATTTGGCTTTATCACGCTTTCCGACTCGTACTCCACCGGCTCGTCCATCATGCCGCAGAAGAAGAATCCCGACTTTGCCGAGCTTATCCGCGGCAAGAGCGGCCGAGTCTATGGCAACCTGGTGCAGCTGCTTGTGACCATGAAGGGCCTGCCGCTGGCCTATAACAAGGACCTGCAGGAGGACAAGGAGGGTGCGCTCGATACCGCCCATACGCTTATGCAGTGCTTGTCCGTTATGGCGGGTATGATCTCGACCTGGACTGTCAACGAGGACGCCATGGCGCGCGAGTGCGGAGTGGGACACCTTGCCGCTACCGATGTTGCCGATTACCTGGCCAAGCGTGGCCTGCCGTTCCGCGAGGCACATGCCGTGGTGGGGCATCTGGTCCTGATGTGCGAGAAGCGCGGCTGCAACCTCGAGGACCTGCCGTTTGAGGTCTTCCAGAAGGCAAGCCCGCTCTTTGAGCGCGATATTACCGAGGCGCTCGACATTCCGTCGATTGTCGCCGCGCGCACGACCGAGGGCGGTACCGCTCCTGCCGCCGTTGCCGTGCAGCTGCAGCGTGCCGAGGCACAACTCGTTGCCGACGAAGGTGTGTTTGGCTCGTTGACCAAGGTCGTCGAGATGGGCCTCGGAGCTAATTAGCTTATAGGATGCGTCTGTCTGATGCGTTCATCATATCTTGCCTTTACGGGTGCTCGCTACGGTGGGCGCCCGTTTTGTTATAGGAAAGGAAGGAGCTTGTCGAGAACTTTTGTAGGACATTTGCGCAGGTTGTGAAGGGGGTGCGTTCACGGGCGGCAATCGACCGTCCGTTCTGTTCATTGCAGTTGGAAGTGGGACGGATGGTACTCTAGTCGGGCTTCGGAACAGAAGTGACACATATGGAGCGCTTCAATTAATAATAACGCTTCAATAAACGGCTTTTTGTTTAACTGCAGCTAGAACTCTGTTACGATGCAGTCCAGGCGGGTGCCGGAATGGGACTTGGGCACGCGCGAACCTACTTGAAAGGCTACCTTATGGCTATCGAGAAGACCTTCATCATGATTAAGCCCGACGCTGTGCGCGACCGCAAGATCGGCGAGATCGTTGCTCGTATCGAGCGCAGCGGCCTTGTTATCGAGCGCATGGAGATGACCACGCTTGAGCGCGCCACCGTCGAGGAGCACTATGCTCACCTCAACGACAAGCCCTTCTTTGGCGGTCTGTGCGACTTTATGACGAGCGGTCCGGTCGTCAAGATGGTCGTTTCCGGTCCTTCTGCCGTTGCTAAGATGCGCACCCTCATGGGCGCCACCAACCCGCTTGATGCCGCTCCTGGCACCATTCGCGGCGACTTTGCCGTCGATGTCAACGCCAACGTGATTCATGGCTCCGACTGCCTGGAGAACGCCGAGATCGAGATCAAGCGTTTCTTTGGCTAAACCAGCTTTGACTCCTTAAAGCTGTTAGCGTGTGGCTTGGGCGCCGCGGAACTCCATCCGCGGCGCCCTTTTATTCCAAAATCTATGAAGGGGCCCGCTCGGACATGTGTTCCGAGCGGGCCCCTGCTGTTAGCTTGTGGCGCTAAGTGGTTTAGGCCTCGTCGACAACCTTGAGGCCGCGCGTGTGGTCGATCTCGTTGAGGAGGTTAACGCGACGCTCGTGACGGCCGCCCTCAAATTCGGCATCGAGCCACTCGTCGACAATCATCTTGGCGAGCTCGGAGCCCACGACGCGGGCACCAAAGGCGAGCACGTTGGTGTTGTTGTGCATGCGGGAGAGCTTGGCGCTGAAGGGCTCGGAGCACACGACGGCGCGTACGCCCTCGACCTTGTTGGCAGCCAGGCTGATCCCGACGCCGGTACCGCAGATCAGGATACCCAGGTCGACGTCGCCGTTGGCAACTGCCTTGCCCACCTTGTAACCGGCGATGGGGTAGTCGAAGCTCTCGGAGGTGTCGGTGCCAAAGTTCACGACCTCGCAGCCGCGCTCCTTCAGGTGCTCGGAAATGATGTTCTTGAGCTCGACGGCGGCGTGGTCGTTACCGATACCGATCTTCATGGATGGTTCCTCTCTGGTCTGTGCGGCGCAAATGCTAAAGGTGTTTACCGCGTTCGACTGCATGATAGCGCGACTTTTGTGTAAACGCTCGGGCGTTTTTTGGTCAAACGCTTTAGCATGCAATAAGACCTGCTTTTCATGAATGAATGCCGCCAGTTTGTGCTTGAGCGCCGTCCGCCGGAACCATGGTTGCGGTTTTTGATGCATTGTTATCAAATAAAAGGGCTAATTATTTTCGAGAGCCCAGCCCGTAATGCAAGCAGGAGATACCTATGCCTACCGATTCCCTTCGTGATGCCGCGTTTTGCGATGTTTTGAACCGCGAGCTTGTCTGTGCGCTCGGCTGCACCGAGCCTATTGCCGTTGCCTATGCAGCGGCGTTGGCGAGCCAGACGCTCGGTTGCGAACCCGATCATATGGACGTTGCCTGCTCGGGCAACATCATCAAGAACGTTAAGAGCGTGACCGTGCCCAACTCGGGCGGTATGCACGGTATTGAAGCTGCGGCCGTGCTGGGCGCCGTGGGCGGTGACGCCAAGAGCGCGCTCGAGGTGCTCGAGAGCGTTAACGACGAAGATCGTGCTCGCGTGACCGAGCTCCTCGCTGACGCCGGCTACTGCGATGTGTCGCTTGTCGAGGGTGTGCCCAACCTCTACATCAAGGTGACCGCCACGGCCGGGGGCCATACCGCGGTCGTCGAGATTACCGATCACCACACCAATGTCACGTGCCATACGCTCGACGGTATTCCGGTGTGCGGCAAGTCGGCGGGGGAGTGCGCCGCCTGTGCCGAGCGCGTCGTGGCCGAGCGTGCGGCAGATAGCGCCGACACGCCCATGTCGATCGAGTCCATCATCGACTTTATCGAGGGCGGCGACATCGAGGGCGCCCGCGCTGCCGTTGAGCGTCAGATTGAGCTGAACGGCGCGATCAGCGCCGAGGGCCTGGCGCACGCTTGGGGTGCCGAGGTTGGCCGTACGCTACTGGGCGCTCGTGCCGATGACGTCGCCTGCCGTGCCCGCGCCCGTGCAGCCGCCGGGTCCGACGCCCGCATGAACGGCTGCGCGCTGCCGGTCGCCATTGTGTGCGGCTCGGGCAATCAGGGCATTACCTGCGCATTGCCCGTCATGGAGTATGCCGAGTACCTGCGCTGCGACCACGAGCGCCTGGTGCGCGCCGTGATACTGTCCGATCTTATCGCCGTGCATATCAAGAGCTATATTGGTGCGCTCTCGGCGTTTTGCGGTGCTATCTGCGCCGCGTGCGGCGCCGGCGCTGCGATTACCTGGCTGTGCGGTGGCACGCGCGAGCAGATTGGCGCGACGGTTTCGAACACGCTCGGTAACGTTGGCGGCATCGTGTGCGATGGCGCCAAGGCGAGCTGTGCCGCCAAGATTTCGGCTGCCGTTGATGCTGCGATTCTGGGACATGACATGGCCATGCAGGGGCGTGGCTTCCGTGCCGGCGAGGGCCTGATCCAGGATACCGTCGAGCAGACGATTGCCAGCATGGGCTACGTGGGCCGCGTGGGCATGAAGGACACCGACGTCGAGATCCTCAACATCATGATCGGCAAGACTCGAGTTTGTTAAGACAGTTCGTCGGCTACTTGGTGTTCGTAGAAGGCTTCTACTACGGCGTTGAAGTCGCGGGCGAAGTCTTCCATGGTTCCGCGCCAGGTGGCTCGGCCGGGTTTTCCCTGACCAACATAGGCAGTCTGAATGCCGCAGGCGGGGCTGGGGAAGTCACGCTTGGGGTCGTTGCCCACCATAAGGACCTCGTGCGGCTCGAGCCCCATCACCTGAAGCTGCTCTAGATAGTAGGTGGCATCGGGCTTGCAGCGGGTGGTGTTTCCCATGTGCGTGACGAGCTCAAAGGGGGCGTCGGCCAGGTCGCCCCAACCCATGCGGCACTCGATGGCCCCCTGCGGAAAGCTGGGGTTGGTAAAAAGCGCGCAGCGCAGCCCTGCGTCCTGTACGGCCTGAAGCGCAGCGTGTGCGCCCGGCATGGCGTGGGCGTTGATGACGTCGTCATTCTTATGCGGAAGAACTTCGCGATCGTAGTAGGTAAATGCCTCGTAGATGATAGGATCGGAGAGGCAGATGCCGCACCTGCGCTCGACCTCGGTGCGGTAAAACTCAAGATTGGTGCGGTTGTCCGTGCCGCTTCGGCGGTTGGCGTTGAGGTCGACCAGGATGGTGCCGAGGCGTGCCATCGTGCCACCGCGGCTGCGGCGCCCGATATCCGCGAGCATCGACGAGACATCCTTAAAATAGCGAAGGATGAACGCGTTGAGGTTGATGCTAAGAAGCGTCTCGTCCATATCGAAAACGACTGCTTTGAGCACGCGGGCACCTTTCTCGAAATAACGTTCCAGAATCGTTGGTTCCGGATACTTTACCCCAAAGCCGTATGCCTAACGGCCTATCGTCAACTTACGGAGACGGTCGTCCACAAGATTGCGAAAAAGTCTCCATACGAGTAAAAAATCGCAGTTCGCGCTTGAAATCGAAGTAATTTCCCCGTAATCTATACGAACGTGATTGCATAAGCGTCACATTAGTATCTGTCGGCTCCCGAGTGTTCCTAAACGTTGTGTGCTTGTCGCACCCTTCTGTAGGTCCTAGCAATCGGGGCCCCGTAGTTCG
>CABUXM010000034.1 GCA_902495545.1 uncultured Collinsella sp.
CGTGGGCGCCAGCGGAATGTGGGGTCACCGCGCGGTCCGCATCTGATGGTGTCGACGTCAATGGTATACGGGTGCATCATCGACGTCTTCAATACAGAAGATATCAGTGCGGAATGTTTTCAAAACCAAGCCCGGTCCCGGCCTGCGGTAACATCTCAGGCGGTTCTTGAGCATCGCTTGCTGGCAGGGTTCCTTTGCTGAAATGGACTTGGCCGAAAGGGCCGCTGGTCTCAGTCGCTGGTTCGCGCTTTGCGTGAACTCCGCGCTACTGTGGGACAGTTAGGCTTCTGTTGTTGGACCCGCTACATCTTCCCGGCCCAACATCGCCCGTAGCTTCTCAAAGCTTTCCTCGCTCAGGCAGTGCTCCATGTGGCAGCCCTCTTGCGACGCGACCTCAGCCGAAACACCCGCATCCTCCAGCAGCCCCACGAAAAAGCAGTGACGCTCCCACATTTGACGAGCGACCTCCAGCCCTCGCTCTGTCAGATGAACGTCGCGCTTGCCCATTTCGACATAGCCGCTGTTCTCCAGCGTCGCCATGGCTTTAGAGACGCTCGCCTTGGTTACGCCGAGGTACTCCGCAACGTCGATCGAGCGCACGATGCTCTGACGTTCCGACAGAACGTAGATCGATTCGAGATAGTCTTCTCCGGATTCACGCAGGGCCATGGGCCGCCTTTCGCGATGATTGCTAGTTAGCCTTTGGATACTTTCCACGGCTAACTTTACCGCAAAAGTTGCCCATGTCTTACTACTTTGTCTAAAAGTTAGCCGTGTTTCACAAAACGTGCGGGACGAAAACAAAATGGGGACGCCCTGCAAGGAGTGTCCCCAAGTGCCGATTCCGCAGCTATAGCAGCCCAAAGTGCTTTGCGGCGTTGTAAATCCCATCGTCGTCCACGGCGGTCGTCACGTAGGTCGCCGCGGCCTTCACCGTGTCCTGTGCGTTGCCCATGGCCACGCTCGTGCCCACGGCGGCAAACATCGACAGGTCGTTCTCGCCGTCGCCAAAGGCAATCGCCTCGCTCGCGTCGATGCCCAGGCGCTCCAACGTCGCCGCCACGCCCAGGTCCTTGCCGCCGTTGGCGGGGATAATGTCGCAGAACAGGTCGCACCAGCGCGTGGTGAGCGAATGCGACACGGCATCGGTCACGATATGCTCGTCGTCAGGGTCCACAAAGGCGCAAAACTGGTAGACCGGCGCGTCAAAGGCGTGCTCAAACGGCTCCTCGTGGTAGACGATTCCCGCATTGCTCCCAGCCGTCACCACGCGCTCGGACAGGCGGTTCACAAACGAATTCTCGCCCTGCATGCACAGCGAGTCGTAGCACCCCTCGGCCACCTGGTCCACGATCACCGCAACGTCGTCCGGATCGATCGGGCAGCTGCGGTAAACCCCCTCGGCATCAAAGCAGTGCTGGCCCGAAAGCGTAATGTACGCATCCCAGCCCAGGTCGAACAGCCAGTCCGGCATCTGGTAGGTCGGACGGCCCGTGGCGATCACGCACGCGATCCCCTGCTCGCGAAAGCTGTCGAGCACCTGCTGCGCCGACGCCGGAATCCGGTGGGTCTTAAAGCTCAGCAGCGTACCGTCGATATCGAAAAACGCGGCTTTGATCATTCTCGCCTACTCCTCGCCCTCGAGCTTTTCGCTCGCCTCGAGCCACGCCATCTCCAGCTCGTCCATGGCAGCGTGAGCCTCGTCGATCTTTGCCTGCTGCTCGCCGAGCGCCGTGTAGTTGGTGGGATCGACCTGGGCCATGGCGGCCTCGGCCTCCTCCACGCGGGCGCGCTGCGTCTCCATCTTGCGCTCGAGCGAGCTCACCTCGCGGCGGAGCTTCTGACGCTCGGCGTTGGACAGTCCGTTGGGCTGACCGCTCGACTTAGGCTTGTCGGCAGCAGCAGCCGCCGCACCGGTGTCGAACGTGCCGGTCTTAGCGCTCGGCGCGCCCACGGGCTCGCCCTCGGCGGTAGCGTTGCACAGGCGCAGGTACTGGTCCACGCCGCCGGGCATATGCGTCAGATGGCCATCGAGCAGTGCCCACTGTTGGTCGGTCACGCGCTCCATCAAAAAGCGATCGTGCGTCACCAGGATCAGCGTGCCGGGCCAGCCGTCCAGCAGGTCCTCGACAATCGCCAGCATGTCGGTATCGAGGTCGTTGCCCGGCTCGTCCAGGATGAGCACGTTGGGCTCGTCCAGAATCGTCAGCAACAGCGACAGGCGACGGCGCTGGCCGCCCGAAAGATCGCCGATGCGGCTCCAGAGCTGCTGCGTCGTAAATCCCAGGCGCTCGCAGAGCTTCTCGGGCGAAGTCTCCTTGCCGTCGATGACGTAGTACTTCTTATAGTTGCTGAGCACCTCGCGGATCGTGTCGCCCATGTAGGGCTCGAGCTCCTCGAGCTGCTGCGACAGCACGCCAAAGCGCACTGTCTGGCCGATCTTTACACGGCCGCGCAGGGGCGCGATCTTGCCCTGAATCACGTCAAGCAGTGTGGACTTGCCGGCGCCGTTCTCGCCCAAAAGACCATAGCGGTCGCCCGCACCAATGAGCCAGGTCACATCGGAGAGCACCTGCTTGGGCGCGCCATCGGTTTCCGCATAGCCGGCGTCCACGTCGACCACATCGATAACCTGCTTGCCCAGACGGCTCACGGCGAGGCGCTTGAGCTCCAGCTCGTCACGCACGGGCGGCACGTCGGCGATCAGCTCGCGAGCGGCATCAACGCGAAACTTGGGCTTGGTGGAACGCGCCTGGGCGCCGCGGCTCAGCCACGCGAGCTCCTTGCGCGCCATGTTGCGACGGCGCTCCTCGGTAACCGCGGCCATGCGGTCGCGCTCCACGCGCTGCAGGATATATGCGGAGTAACCGCCCTCGAAGGGATCGACCTGGCCGTCGTGGACCTCCCACATACTGGTACAGACCTCGTCCAAGAACCAGCGGTCGTGCGTGACCACGAGCATCGCGCCCTGGCCGCGCTGCCAGCGAGCCTTTAAGTGGCGCGCGAGCCAGTTGATGGTGCGCATGTCCAGGTGGTTGGTGGGCTCGTCGAGCATGAGCACGTCGTAGTCGCCGATCAGCAGGCGCGCGAGGTCCACGCGACGGCGCTGTCCGCCCGAAAGCTCGCCCACCGTGCCCTCCCAGGGCACATCGCTAATAAGGCCGGCCAGAATCTGGCGCGTGCGGGGGCTCGACGCCCACTCGTACTCGGGCGTGTCACCCACGACGGCATGGTGCACGGTGTCGGTATCGACCAGGTTATCCTTTTGGCCGAGCAATCCGATCGTCGTGTCGCGGCGGTGCGTCACGCGGCCGTCGTCGGGCTCCAACGTGCCGGCGAGCACGCTCAGCAGCGTCGACTTACCGTCGCCGTTTTTACCGACAATACCAATACGGTCGCCCTCGCCCACGCCGAGCGTAACGCTATCGAAAATATGCTTGGTGGGAAACTCTAGGCTGACGGAATCGCATCCCAAAAGAATCGCCATATGCCCTGCTCCTTCGTAGAAATTCAACGTTGTCCATGATAGCAGCGAAAAGGCGGGCCGCACGCGACACAAAAAGGCGGGCCATCTCCCGCAAGAGATGACCCGCCTCTCCAATCAGTCCCGCGGCAACTGTGGCCGCCGCGGGCCTCAAGCATGTCCCGGACTAGGAGAACATGCCGGTGAGGTAATCATTCAGCCGCTTATCCTTGGGCCGTTGGAAAATCTCGTCAGTCTCGTCGTACTCGACCATATCGCCCATGTAGAAGAACGCCGTGCGGTTGGACACACGCGACGCCTGCTCCATGTTGTGCGTCACGATGACGATGGCGCGGTCGGCCACAATCGACGACATAAGGTCCTCGATCGCCAACGTCGAGATGGGGTCGAGCGCCGAGCAGGGCTCGTCAAACAGGATCACGTCGGGGTTGAGCGCCAGCGTGCGCGCAATGCACAGACGCTGTTGCTGGCCGCCCGAAAGCGCGCAGGCGCTCTTGTCGAGTTTGTCCTTGACCTCGTCCCACAGCGCCGCGCCGCGCAGACTCTCCTCGACCATGCGGTCGAGCTCGTCACGGTCGGTGATGCCGTGGCGCTTGGGCGCAAACGTGATGTTGTCGCGAATGGACTTGCGGAACGGGTTGGGCTGCTGGAACACCATGCCAATGGAACGGCGCAACTCGTACGTATTCTCGGTCCTGGTGTTCACGTTGCGCCCGCGGTAGTTGATCTCGCCCTCCACGCGGCAGCCGCGAATCTCGCGATTCATCAGGTTGAGGCTACGCAAGAAGGTCGACTTACCGCAGCCCGAAGGCCCGATGAGCGCCGTGATCTCGCCCTTATGAAAGTCGAGCGACGTATCGTGCAGCGCATGGTGGTCGCTATAGTACACGTTGACGTCCTTGGTGGAGAGCACGACCTCGTCGCTCACGGCCTTGCCGCTCACGCGCACGCGCTTCTCGCTCTCCCCCACACTCGACAGGAAGTCCTGGGTCTCGGACGATGCCGCTTCGGTTGCGGGCGTTACATTCATCTCGCTCATTCAGCCGTCATCTTCCTTGCCAGTTGCTTGCCCACGATACGGGCGATTACGTTAAACAGCAGCACGCAAATCATCAGCAGCGCCGCGGTGCCCCAGACGATCTGCTGGGCCTCGGGGCTGCCCTCGCCATAGATCTTGTAGATGTGCACGGCGAGCGACTCACCGGGGCGGAACACGTTCCAGGCGCACGTGGGGCTCGACAGGTTAAAGCTCAAGAAGTTCAGACGCACCGGCGAGCTCATGCCCGAGGTAAAGAGCAGTGCCGCGGCCTCGCCAAACACACGGCCGGCCGAAAGCACGATGCCGGTCACGATGGCGGGCATGGCCTCGGGGATTAGGATGTGCAGCGTGGCCTCCCAGCGGGTGAGGCCCATGGCCAGACACGCATCGCGCTGGGCCTGCGGCACGTCCTCGAGCGCCTGCTGAATCACGCGCACCAGGATGGGGATGTTGAACATGGTGAGCGCGACGGCGCCGGAGATGATGGAGTACTTCCAGCCCAGCTGCACCGAGAACACCAGAAAGCCGAACATGCCGACGACGATGGAAGGCAGCGAGGACAGTGTCTCGATGGCGGTGGAGGCGATGTCGCGGATAGGGCCGTTCGGCGCGTACTCAACCAGGAAGACCGCCCCGCCCAGGCTGATGGGCACCGAGATGATCAAGGTGATCAGCAGCAGATAGAACGAGTCGAACAGCTGATAGAGTACGCCGCCCTGGGTTCCGTTGGCGCGCGACGGCTCCGTGAGGAAGCCCGGCTTAAGCAGCGTCGAGATACCCTCGAACAGGATGTAGGCCACCATGGAGATGACGATGAGCATGACGATGGAGGCGATCGCCGTCAGCACGCCCGTGGCGATGCGGTCCTGCTTTTGGACACGCCCGAGTCTCGCCTCGTCGATGTGGATGCGCGTGCTAGCCACGAGCCTTCGCCCCCTTGCGGCCTATAAGGTGGATGATCAGGATGAAGATGAGGCTCATGCCCATCAGCAGCAGACCGAGCGCCCACAAAACATCGTCCTGGGCCGAGCCCTCGGCATAGACCGCCATGGACGTGGTGAGCGTGGTGGTGATGGTCGAGGCCGGCGACAGCAGCGACGTCGGCATGGCCTCGATACCGCCGATGACCATGCGCACGGCGAGCGTCTCGCCAAAGGCGCGGGTCATACCCAGAATGACCGCAGTCATGAGCGACGGCATGGCGGACTTGAGCACCACGTGCCAGATGGTCTGCCAGCGGGTGTAGCCCAGCGCGAGCGAGCCCTGGCGGTAGCTGTCGGGCACGGCGCGCAGGCCATCGACCGAAAGCGTGGTCATCGTCGGCAGGATCATGACGGCCAGCACGATGGCGCCGGGCAAGATGCCCAAGCCCGTGCTTACGTGGAAAACGCTCTTCATAAGGCCGACGACCACGTGAAAACCGATCAGACCAAAGACAACCGAAGGAATACCAGTCAAAAGCTCAATAAGCGGCTGAAAGACCTTGGAACCAAACTTAGGCTGGATCTCAACCGCAAAGATGGCAGAGCCGATGGCGATGGGCAGCGCGATGAGCGTGGAGAGTACCATGACCGCAAACGAGGTGACGATCAGGGGCAGGGCGCCGGTATAGGGCAGGCCGTTTTCGGCTGTGCTGGCCAGGTCCCACTTGGTGCCGGTGAAGAACTCGACAACCGAAACGCCGTCCCTGAGAAAAGCCGAGAGGCCCTTTTGGGCGACCATAAAGATGAGCGCGGCAACGACAAGCGTCACGAGCGCTACGCACGCGCCCGTGACGCCCAGGCCCACGTTCTCAAGGTCGCGCTTTGGCAGCTGTTTTGCCATTGCAAACCTTTCCGGGGCGATTACTTATTTAGCGGAGACCTTGCCGCTGGCGTCCTTTACGACCTTCATGGCAGAAACGGGGATAAAGCCCTGCTCCTCGACGAGCTTGCCCTGGACGTCGTCGGAAAGCATGAACTCCAGGAATGCCTTGGTGGCCTCGTCGGCGTCCTTGGAGCAGTACATGTGCTCGGTAGCCCAGATCTTGAAGGAGTCATCGGTGACGTTCTTGCTCTTGGGCTCGATGCCCTCGACCTTGATGGCGTTGAACTTGGAGTCGTCGAAGTGCGAGAAGTCGAGGTAGGAGATGGCGTTATCGGTGCTGGCCATCTGAGTCTGGACATCGCCGGACTTGTCGAGCTCGGCGTCGCCCTTAAAGTCGACGGCCTCATCGCCAAAGACGGCAGCCTCAAAGGTAGCGCGGGTGCCGGAGCCGGCCTTGCGGTTGAGGACGACGATGGTGGCGTCGTCGCCGCCGACCTCCTTCCAGTTGGTGATCTGGCCGGAGAAGATGCCCTTGAGCTGCTCGAGGGACAGATCGTCGACCTTGACGTTCTTGGAGACAACAGGACCCATGCCCACGACGGCAACCTCGTGGTCGACGAGGTTCTTGACCTGGTCGGCCTCGAGCTTGGTCTCGGCGAAGACGTCGGAGTTACCGATGGTAACGGTGCCGGCGGCGACAGCGGTCAGGCCCTTGCCCGAACCGTTGCCCGAGCCGGAGACGGAGACATCGGGGTTGGCGTCCATGAACTTCTCGGCAGCGGCCTCGACGAGAGCCTGGAACGAAGAGGCACCGTCGTAGGTCACCTCGCCGGAGACGGACTCGTCAGCAGCGGCGCTGCCCTTGTCGGCGGCGTCGGATGCGCCGGAACCGCCGCAACCAACGAGACCGAGACCGACGATGCTGACAAGACCACCAGCGAGGCCGAGGAACTGACGACGAGAATAAGCCTGATCGAGCATGATCTTCCTTTCATACATGCGACTCGCGGGCACCCTGCCCGCTTTGCTGTTTGGAAAGATACGACCTCGATCGGGCAGCGCCCGCGCCAACTGCGGTTTCTTACGGGCATCTGATAGACCCTTACCGCAAGCTCTGTCCAGCCTTTACAAACGGATAACAATCCAGCGCCGAACATGGCGCACCTTTTACACCAATAAAAACAAAGTTGGGGTGAAATAGTTCCTGCTTGGCCATCAAATGGCCCATTCTAGGAACTATTCCACCGCAACTTAGATTGGGAAACCGCGAAACCTTAAAGCTCTAATTCATTCAAACGGAGGATCGCAACAATGTAGATCTTGAGTGCTTGCTTGAGCTGTTCCTCGTTGGCGCACTCGTTGGGGCCGTGCATCTGGCCGCCCCACTCGGGCAGCTCAAGGCCGGTCTCCTCGGGGCCAAACGAGACGGCGCGGGCAAAGTTGCGCGCGTACGTGCCGCCGCCCATGGCAAAGGGTTCGGCATGTTTACCGGTGAACTCGTTATAGGTATCGATGAGCGCCCTCACGGCCGGATCGTCGGCAGACACCGAGAACGGCACCTTCGCGCGACCCAGCTGGCACGTCACGCCAAAACGGCCCACGAGCGGCTCGAGCTGCTCGCGGATGGTATCGGCACTGGTGCTATCGGGGAAGCGCACGTCGATGACCTGCTCGATGTGGCCATCCACCACACGGATGACGCCGGGATTGCAGGTGAGCGGGCCAAACGCCGGGCTCGTCGCGTCGATACCCAGGCCGCGGCCATAGGCGTCCGCATGCACAAAGGCCAAAAACTTGACAAACTCGTGCTCGGCAGGCGTCAGCAGGCGCTCGTCACGGGCACCAAACGCGTCCTCGGCCTCGCGCAGATACGCCACGACCAGGCCGACGGCATTGATCGTTCCCTCGGGCATCGAGGCATGACCGCCAATGCCGTGGGCGAAAATCTGCGCATGGCCGTTATCGAGCGCTGTGATCTCCAAACGATCGGCGTTCTCGACCGGCGCCGGCAGTTCATCGGCGGCAATCGCGAGCTCGCAAATAGACTGCGATGGAATGGCGTTGCTCGCCTCGGCACCGCTCCAGGACACAATGCGCCCTCCATCGATCTTAGGGCTCACAAACGTCGCCCCAAACTGGCCCTTCTCGGCATTGCAGACCGGGAACTCGGCATCGGGCGTAAACAAAAAGTCGGGGTCTGCGTGGTTCTCCAGATAATGGTGAACGTCGGACATGCCCACTTCCTCATCGCAGCCCAGCAGCGCGCGGAAGGTATAGCGCGGCACAATGCCGTGCTTGAGCAGGTACGCGCCGGCATAAAGCGACAACACCGCCGGGCCCTTGTCGTCAATCACGCCGCGACCGAGCAGCCAGCCCTCGCGACGCTCCATCGCGAACGGGTCGGTGTTCCAGCCAGGGCCGGCGGGAACCACGTCCACGTGGCAGATAGTCGCAAGCTGCTTGTCGCCGCGACCCGGGATATCGGCGATTCCCACATAGCCCTCGTCGTCGCTCGTCTGATAGCCGAGCTTTTGCGCAATGCCGAGCGCGCAATCGAGCGCGTCACGGACCGGGCGGCCAAACGGCGCACCGGGCTCTGCATTGGCAGCAACGGCCACGGACGGATAGCTCACCAGCTGCTCGATATCGGCGACGACATCTTCCCAGACCTCGTCAACATACTCGGCAACGCTCTGCTCCACCTGATTCATGGACGACCTCCTAACCCATGAGCGGCGATCACGCCCGCCCCTCACATTACGTCTATTAGATAGCGAAAAGTTTAGCAAGCTCGGCCACCGAGTGCACCACCGCATCGGCGCCCGCTGCCTCGTGCTCCCCCGGCGCCGCCGCACCCGAATAAATGCCGATGCACGGCACGCCCATCGCGTGCGCGCCCTCAACGTCGTTAAAGCGGTCGCCGATCATCACGGCCTCGTCCGCGACCGCACCCAAGGCCGCCAACGCGTCGCGAACCGAATCGGCTTTGGTCTCGCGCCCCTGAGGAGGGTTCATGCCGACAACCGCCTCAAACTGCGAAAGCCCCAGCTCGCCCACCATGTCAATGCACTTTGCCTCCATGCGTGACGTCGCCACGACCAAGCGATGCCCCTGCGCGACAAGGCCATCGAGCAGCTCGGGGATTCCATCGAACACGGGATACTCTTCCGGTCCCAGCTCATCAAAAAAGGCACGGTACTCGTCAGCCACCACAAGCGACTCCTCGCGGGAGAAGCCATAAAAGTCGTGAAAGCTCTTCCACAGGGGCGGCCCGATCATGCGGCGCAGGTCACCCATCTGCGCCTCCGAAAACCCGCGCGCGGCCAACGTCTTGCGCGTCGAGCTCATCACCGCCCGGCCCGTATCGGCCACCGTGCCGTCAAAATCGAACAGCACAACCGGCCGCCTGTATATCTCCAACGCCTCCATCGGCATTCCTCTTCCCCAGTTGATGATTTCCACACCGACACTTCAAACTGTTGACTATTCAACAATTGAACCTAGAAATGTGGAACGACTCCACTATACTTGTCGCACTTTGCTCTCAGAAGGCGGCGCGCAAGCGCCCCAATGAAAGGTGCAATTATGTCTTTTGCCATCATAACCGACTCCACGTCGGACATCTCCCCCGCCCGCGCCCAAGAGCTCGGCATTTACGTGATTCCGCTACATGTGATTATCGAGGGCGAGGACCTGCTCGACCAGGTGCAGATTACCGCCGAGGAATACGTCGCCCGCATGGCCGGCTCCGAGCAGCTGCCACACACCTCGCAGCCGAGCGCCGGCGAGTTCAAGGCACTCTTTGACCGCGTGCACGCCGACGGCCACGATAGCGCCATCTTTATCTCGCTGTGCAGCGAGTGGTCCGCCTGCTATGCCAACGCCAGTTTGACGGCCGAAACGCACGAGCTCGACGTGCGCTGCATCGACTCGCGCACCGGCTCCGGCGCCGAGGGCCTGCTGGTGGAGTACGCGCTGGCCATGCGCGAAGACGGCCGCAACTTGGACGAGACCGAGGCGCAGATCCGCGCGACGCTGCCCGACGCACACCTGTTGCTGATTCCCCGCACGCTCGAGAACCTCGTTAAGAACGGCCGCGCGCCCAAGCTCGCCGGCCAGCTCACGCAGATGCTCAACATTCGCCTGGCCGTTTCGCCGGAGTGGCAGTCGGGCGAGATCAAGGCCATCAAGAAGGGTCGCGGCGCCAAGCGCATCGTCGCCAACACCATGGCAGATTGCCTCGCGTTTTTGGACGAGCACCCGGGCTCAAGCGTGCGTGTGCTCACGACCGGCGCCGCCGAGGAGCAGGAGCTTGTCAACGAGGCACTCGCGGGCCAGGATTACGTAGACGCCGGCACCGGCCCCATCGGCTGCACCATCGCCACCCATGTAGGCGTCGATGCCATCGCCATCAGCTACTGCCCCCGCTACCAGCCAACTCGCTAGGGACGCCCATATCAGTTGCGGTGAAATAGGGACTGTTTTTGGCTTACCAGCCGCAAATCAATCCCTATTCCACCGCAACTTAGAAGCAGTTCATTTGGGACGGGGCTAAAAAGACTGGTATCAAACGTTTCAGACCAGTCTTTTTAGCCCCGTCCCATTTTAGCTACTCTACATCAGCCCGCTCAGGGCGATGTCGACGGCCTCGTTGAGGTCGTCAGTAATGTGTACCAGATCCGGATCGAGCGGGCTGATCATACCGGCGCTCATCACCGGGCCGTTGGGCCAGTCGAACAGACCCCCTCGCGGTACCCACTGGACAAAAATGGCAAATATGAGTACTGCCACCAAATTAGTAGCAGCAAAATCTCGCCGAAATCGATCGTTTCGATTTATTTCACGCCTTGCCAAGGCTCAAAATGCCGTGTTTGGTGGGTTAGATATATAGAATAATGTCGAATTGGTATTCTATTCTTGCCAAATGTTATGAGACTACATTAACAGCAGTACTCACATTTGACGTTATTTGACCACGGGGTCATTCGAAAACCCCTCCCCACGCCGCCAACCCGCCCCATAGCCGTCAAAAACCTTTAACAACAGCCGCCGCACGTTTTGGCACCGGCTGATTGCCACTCACGGATCGGTACCCCACTATTACCGAACCAAAATCGAAGTCGCGTATCTCATAAAGCTGAAATGACGTACCCTCATCCCAATGAACGCTGATAAGAATGGCTTTCAAATGAGCAACGGCACGCATCAATACGCCCTTTTCGGGAGCGCCCTATTCAAATTCAATAAAACGGTCGTCCACGCTTCGGATCCGCGCAAGCAAATCGTTATCTGCAGCAGCGGTCCAGACATCCGTTATACAACGCTGGAAGAATGGGAGAAAGCTGGCGATTCTTTCGATAGACGGGCGCAGATCGAAGATATCGTCACCAGCGCAAGCCCAGCGCGCGACAAACTCGAGCTCTTCCGCAATCTCTTTACTGGTCGCAAAGATGTCTACGCTCATGGGTACCGCAGAAAAGACGGAGGAATTGGCTATACGCCCGCCTGCGCAAATGAGTGGAAGTCAGGCATTTGCCCCAAAGCAAGCCACCAGAGAGTCAAATGCACGGAATGCAGCAGCCGCGTCTTCCCCGAGTTGAGCGATGCCGCGATCATCGCCCATTTCAGAGGCAATGACGATAGGCTTCGAGACGTTATAGGCCAATATGTGCTCGATAAAGACAGTAACACGAAAGTCCTGGTCATCGATTTTGACGGAGCCGATTGGAAAGAAGCGACGAATGCCATTCGACATGTCGCAAAAAGCCACGGAATCGATATCGCAGTCGAGCGATCGAGATCGGGCGACGGCGCACATGTCTGGTTTTTCTTCCTAGAGCTCGTCAGCGCAAAGACCGCACGAGATTTTGGAAGCAGCCTTATCACCGAAGCGGCGATACTGAACAAGACAATCACCTTCAAAGCATTTGACCGAATGCTGCCCGCGCAGTCCACCATTCCTGAGGGCGGCTTTGGAAATCTCATAGCGCTGCCTTTTCAAGGAAAAGCGCAGCGAAAAGGGAACAGCGTATTTGTTGACGAGCAATTTGAGCCCTTTCCCGATCAATGGCTTTACCTTTCGCAAATCCAGTTAATCCCGCGCGTGACGGTGCAAAATCTGATCGAGAGCATCGAAAATAGGTCACATGGAATAGCAGCTGTTGCGGCGGCAAACACCGGTGTGCCACATTCCCAGAGACTGCGAAAGCGGCTTCCGCTCACACCGCGGGACTTCCCGTCATCGCTGTCCGTCACGCAGGCCGATATGCTCTATATCCCCGAAAAATCTCTGAGTCCCGCAGCTCAAATGGAAGTCCGCAGGCTTGCAACATTTGCCAACCCAGAATTCTTCCGCGCACAATCTATGCATCAATCGGTATTCGGCAAACCGCGGTTCATAGACCTCAGCGAACTTAGAGATGGCTACGTCGCGATTCCCAGAGGCTGCAAGGTTCAACTTGAGCGGCTGCTTCAAGAAGCCGGCGTTTCTGCCCACTATTCAGACAAACGCAAGTCGAGCCATCCAATTGCGATGGCATTTAAAGGGACTCTTCGCCCTGAACAGCAAATTGTCGCTGAACAGATGCTCAGCTATGAAGACGGGATCATGTCCGCACCGACGGGGTTCGGCAAAACCGTCATCGGAGCTTATCTTATTGCTGCCATTGGTCTTCCAACGCTCGTCATCGTTCCTAAAACTGCGCTCATTGCCCAATGGAAATCCCAACTCGAACGATTTCTCGACATCACGGACAACAGAGAGCCCGTCCGAACCCCAAAGGGACGAATCAGCAAAAGACAGCCTCCGCTCATTGGGCAAATCGGAGGAGGCAAGACCGCCATAAGCCGTCTCATCGACATTGCTTCATTCCAGTCGCTATCCGGCAAGGATCCCCAAACCGGCGAGTCATTAGCCAAGGAGTTCGTTCGCGATTACAGTCTCATCATCTGTGACGAATGCCACCATGCGGCCGCGCCACAGCTTGAGCTTGTCCTCAAGTCCGCTCCTGCCAAATATGTATATGGCCTTTCCGCAACGCCCGAGCGTTCGGACGGACTCACGCGGGCACTCTCGATGCTCTGCGGCCCGGTTCGCTATGTCGTCGATCCAAAAACGCAAGCAATCCAACAGGGGATTCAGCGCATTGTTAGACCGCGTTTCACCGGAATTCGATTACCCACCTACGGACCAGGAGCATCCTTTAACCAAATTCTCGATCTCCTGTGTGTACACGCCGCGAGAAACGAAGCAATTATCGAGGACGCCCTCGAGGCCGCATCAAACGGCCGGCATCCGCTTGTGCTATCTAAAAGAAAAAAGCATGCCGAAGAGCTATGCAGGCTACTTCAAAGCCGTGGACACGAACCCATACTCTTAACCGGAGAAATCGACGCCAAAGAAAGAAAAGCAATACTGAAGAGTCTTCCCAGCTTTGAGCATGATCATCGAATCATCGTCGCAACTGAAAGTCTTCTGGGCGAGGGCTTCGACCTGTCTTACCTTGACACTTTGCTCATTGCCACTCCAATATCTTGGGACGGCAGCATAACGCAGCAGGCAGGTAGGCTACACAGAAGCCACGAGGGCAAACAGCGGGTTGAGATATTCGACTATGTTGACCTGTCGATACCCATGTTCGCGCGCATGTACCAAAAGAGGCTCAAGACCTACGCCAAGCTGGGGTATGAAGTCTTTGCGGCAAACGACAACAGACAGGACGATCGAAACATCCTCGTTAGGTCGGCAAGAGCCGTGGAGGCTTTAGTGAATGACATCGAGAACGCATCGAAAAGCATTTTTATTGCCGCACCCTACGCGTCCGCCGCATGCCTTGAAAAGCTCGCCGCTGCACTCGCGGATGCCGCTACCCGTGGAATTGCCCTTGAGATTTCTATTGCTTCAACTCCACGCGATGACGTGAAAGCGATTTTTGCCGAGATGAACGTCAACTATCTCATCAAAGCCGAAGGACGCCTGTGCGCATCAGTGATTGACGAGGAAACTGTCTGGTACGGAGCTATTCCGTTGCTGGCTTTCCCAAAGAAAGAAGACTGCAGCATTCGTTTCAAAAGCAGCGAAGTCGCAGCCGAGCTTTTGAGCGAAATTCAGCGAAAAGTGGAACCGGAGGCCGCGGCGACGAACGGGGTACCCCCAGCAGTTGCGGTGAAATAGGGACTGTTTTTGACTTATTAGCCGTCAATCAATCCCTATTCCACCGCAACTTAGAAATCGGCAATCAGCCCTGCGGGCCCTGGAACAGCTCCTCATGCGAGCCCATTCTGACCAGCCGGATCACAGGATTAGTCTTATGCGGTAAGTAGAGAACGACCACGTCGACCAAGCCATCGGATAGGTGGAAATCGATGTGGCCGTTGTAGTTTCCGCCCGGGTTTGAAAGCTCATGGGCGCCATATTCCGCGGGAAGCGAGCCGTGAGCTGCAAGCTCTGCGACTGCCGCCTTAAACTCACTCTTTAGCTGCGGATGCATGCGCATCGTTCGTTTGTAGTCCGCCCTAAATTGAGCCTCGACTTTAATCTCGAACATCGCTATTCCTCATCGAGGAATGACATAAGCTCATCAGCGTTGTTGAATGACGGGCTATCGTCCGGCAAAATCCCCAACTCATGAGCCTCGGCGATCACCATGGCACGCCTCGTCGCCTCGTTGGGCACCTCCGCCCTTCCTACAATCTCAAAAGGAATCTTTCGCTGATTTACAAGCTGCCGAACGGCAAGATTGAGATAGGAATTGAGGCTGAGGCCGACCGAATCCAAGAACTCAGTCGCCTGTTCCTTGAGCCCCTCTTCGATGCGAACCGTCGTAGGCTTAACCGTTGCAGTAGACATACGCGACCTCCTCGCCTCGTCTTTTGCATGAGTATACCCCGTTTTGATGGCATACTGATGTTAAATAGCATCAGTATGCCGTTCACATTACTATAACAACAGTCACAGCGCCCTACATCAGCCCGCTGAGCGCAATGTCGACGGACTCGTTGAGGTCGTCGGTAATGTGTACCAGATCCGGATCGAGCGGGCTGATCATACCGGCGCTCATCACCGGGCCGTTGAGCCAGTCGAACAGGCCCTGCCAGTACTCGCTGCCCACCAGCACGAGCGGCATGCGCTTGACCTTGTGCGTCTGCACCAGCGTGAGAACCTCGAACATCTCGTCGAGCGTGCCAAAGCCGCCGGGAAATACGATGGCGCCCGAGCTGTACTTAACGAACATGGTTTTGCGCACAAAGAAGTAGCGGAAGTCCATGCCGAGGTTCACGTATTTGTTGAGCCCCTGCTCGTGCGGCAATTCAATGCCTAGGCCAACTGACTTGCCGTTGACACTCGCCGCTCCCCTGTTGGCCGCTTCCATGATGCCGGGGCCGCCACCGGTGATGACCGCCACGCCACGTTGCGCGATCTTGCGCCCGACGGTACGCGCCGCCTTGTAGAGCGGATCGGTCTTAGGCGTGCGGGCACTGCCGAAGATGGTCACTGCGGGGCCAAGCTCGGCAAGCGCGCCGAAGCCATCGACAAACTCGGCCTGAATGCGCAGCACGCGCCAGGGATCGGCATGCAGCCAGTCGGTCGAATCTTCGGGCGCCAGCAGGTTGGCGTAGGTGTTGTCCTTGGGAATCATGGGGCCGCGCATGACCACGGGGCCGCGGCGGTACGTCTCGTCGTAGGCAGGCTCGCCCTCGACGTTCTCATTCTTAATCATGGGTACTCCTATCGAGAAAAAGAAAAACGGGCGGGGTCGACGCCATGCGTCAAACACCCGCCCGAGCATCAACTATTCGGTATGGTACCCACGATGCATCAAGCACTTGCAAGCTATCGGTCAGCGGTCGCGCAGCCGGTGTCAGCGAATGCGACGACCGGCTGGCGCTCGACCATTGCCGTTGCCCACGCTCTGCAAGCGTGTCTGTCGCCCTTAGTAATCCACCGCGGCAGGGCTGTTCATCCAGTCGCTCACGAACGCGCCGTAACGGCCCTCGATAATGGCCTGGCGGGCACGCCGCATAAGGTTGAGCAGGTAGTAGATGTTGTGCATCGACAGCAGAATGCCGCCGAGCATCTCCTTCTGCGTGACCATGTGGCGAATGAGTGCGCGGCTGTAGCCGCCCGTGCACACCGGGCAGGTGCAGGTGGGATCGATGGGGCCGTCGTCGTGCGCAAAGCGCGCGTTGCGGAAGTTGAGGCGACCCTCGCTGGAGAACGCCGTACCCATGCGGCCCGTGCGCGTCGGCAGCACGCAGTCGAACATGTCGATGCCCACGCCCACACCGCGCACGAGGGTGGTGGGGTTGCCGACGCCCATCAGGTAGCGCGGCTTGTGCTTGGGCATGTACTCGCTTACGAGTGGTGCCAGGGTCTCGAACATGGTCTCGTGGTCCTCGCCCACCGAGTAGCCGCCGATGCCGTAACCGGGGAAGTCGCCGCACTCCTCCAGATGGCGCAGCGAGCGCAGGCGCAGATCTAGGTGCATGCCGCCCTGAACAATGCCAAAGAGCGCCTGGTCGTCGCGGGTATGCGCCTTATAGCAGCGCTCGGCCCACATGCTCGACAGCTCAACGGCGCGCTCAACGTAGGCGCGCGTGGCGGGATAGCCCGGGCACTGGTCGAGCTGCATGCAGATGTCGGAACCGAGCTTCATGGCGATTTCCATGTTGTCCTCGGGCGTCCAGAACACATGGCGGCCGTCATAGTCGTTGACGATAAAGCGCACGCCCTCGTCGGTGAGCTTGACGGCATCGTTGTGGCTGAACACCTGGAAGCCGCCCGAATCGGTGAGGATAGGGCCGTGCCAGTTCATAAACTTGTGCAGGCCGCCCAGCTCGGCGATGGTGTCCTCGCCGGGACGCATGGACAGGTGATAGGTATTGGCAAGCACGATCTGGGCGCCGAGCTGTTTGACGGTCTCGGTAGGAATGCCCTTGACGTTTGCCTTGGTGCCCACGGGCATAAAGATCGGCGTCTCGATGTCGCCGTGCGGGGTGTGCAGCACGCCGGCGCGCGCATGCGTGGTCGGGTCCTCGGCGATCAGATCGAATTTAAAAAGGCTCTGGTCCATAAACTGGAACTCCTTGGTTGCGGTTCATACGCAAACCATTATACGGGCAACCCGCAAGAAGCACCGACTCGACAGAAACTGGCGCAAAGGAAACCTGCCCCCTTGCACCAATGCACTAGGATAAAATTGATCCGTTTTCCTCCGTCCCCAACGGATCATTTCCAATCTGCTGGCACTCAGGGACTGTCCCCAGGTGTCGGCAAGAGTGTCCCTTTCGACTAGTCATTTAAGAACGTCCCCAACAACTATATCTGGAATCATCTCCAACAGCCGAGGCAACGCCGATGTTCTAGCAACGTCAGCGAGCGGTCGCCAGAGCGAACAAATTGGCATGAAAAGAGGGCGGCATAGACCTTCTGGTCATGCCGCCCTCTTTGAATGACAAGTTGTCGCCCTGGTGACCGCGCAGCGTCGGCCCGTTACGGCGTTTGGTAAAACGCCGTAACTCCTACGGCCGCTGGCCCATGCCACCCTCGAGGGTGACGGTCTCGCCGTTCATATACTTAAAGTCGGGACCGCAGAGCTGAACGACCACGCGTCCGATTTCCTTCTCGACGTCGCCGTAGTGACCAGCCGGCGGCATGTGGACGTTGGCCTTAAACGCCTCGGGATAGGCATCCCGGAAGTTCTCGAGCGCAGCGGTCCAAGCAAGCGGGCACACGATGTTGACGTTGATGCCGTCCTTGCCCCACTCGTTGGCGGCAACGCGAGTCAGGCCGCGGATACCCTCCTTGGCGGCAGCATAGCTGCACTGGCCATAGTTGCCAAACAGGCCGGCGCCCGAAGCGAAGTTGACCACAGAGCCCTTGGTCTCCTTCAGGTGCGGGTAGGCCTTCTGCATGTACAGATAGGTAGCATACAGACCGGAGTAAATGGCCAGGTTAAACTGATCCATGGTGTGATCGGCAATGGTCACGCCCGAGGCGCTGGCCTGAGCATTGTTGACGACGGCGTCGATGCGGCCGAACTCCCCAATGGCCTTGTCGATGACGTTCTGGACGACGGCCTCGTTGTCCTGACCAGCCGAGACATCGGCCTGAACAGGCAGAACCTTGACACCGTACTCGGCCTCGAGGGACTCCTTGGCGGCCTCGAGCTTGGCGACGTTGCGGCCGGTGATAACGAGGTTCGCGCCCTCCTTGGCAAAAGCGATATCGATGCCGTAACCGATGGAGCCAGCGGAGCCGTCCTTAAGCGTGGCCTTGCCGCCGCCGGTGACGATCACGGTCTTACCAGTGAAAAGTCCCATACAAAGTCCTTTCAAATCGCGACGGGCACGCCCGCCGACTGCGCGTATCCAACTTCACGCGCCAAAAGCTGAGATGCAACTTTAGCGTGTTCAAGCGAAAATAAAAGACCGCGGTAGGCGAACGGCACCACGTAGTTCGGCGAAGGGATTGTCAAGTACAAACTGGATAAAACGGCCGAGTTATTGTTATCGGATCGAGCCATCGAACACGTTTTGAAACTTTGCTGCGGCGCGCGGGAAGTCGGCGCGAGACTTTATCATAGGGTGACAAACAACGATGAGGAGCACATACCTATGACAGACGAGCTGGACCCCCAGACTCAACAGCATATTGATGATCCCGCAGACGTCACCGCAGATACTGACGCTGTGACCTGCGATGGTACCGACGTCGATGACCCCATCTTGGACGAAAGCGCTGCGGCAGAAACCCCTGCCGCAGAAAACGCTGACGAGCGAAACGACGATGCGCCCGCTCAGGACGACGCTCCTGTACAGGATGCCGCTCAGCAAGCAGCGGGCCCCATCGAGGTATCTTCGGAAGAAGAGCTCGATGCCGTCATGGACTCCATGATGGATGCCGTCAAAGCGATGAAAGACGCCGTGGCCGATGCCGATATTGATGCCGAGGAAGAGGAGGCTGCCGAGGCGGCCTCGACCTTTGTACCCGGCGAGACTCCGGTTGCCGACCAGGGCAGCACCATGCCCTCGTTTCTGCAGCTCGAGCATCCCACGATTGGCGCCGATGCGGTCGACCCGCACGCAGCAGGCTTTTCTGTGGTCGAGGGCGGCACCGGCAATATCGCCGTGCCGCAGGCTGCCGATGCGGATGCTGCTGACACCGCTCGCCCGACCGCCTCGCACTCCCCTGCCGCGAACCGCGATCTGGGGACCGCTGTCTCGAACACCGCGAACGCCGTGGGCACCTTTATTGCCCAGGGCGCCTCGGCCATGCGCGAGATGAACGCCGCGAAAAAGGCACTTGCCGATGCCCGCGCCCACCTGGCCGAACTTGAGCAGCGCATCGCCGATCAAGGCGAGGAACTCGAGACGCGCCAGGATATCGCAGGCCGCTACGACCAGATCGTCGCCGACCAGCGCCAGGCGATTGTCACGGCCCAAAAGACTGCAGCGGCCGCCGAGATTGACCGTGATGCCCACGCCGCCAAAGCGACAGAGCTCAAGGGTCAGTTCGAACAAATGAAGACAGAGGATGACGCGACTGAGCTCCGCCTGAAGGCCGCGCTCGACGCCGTGGAGGCCCGCGAGGCGAGCTCTCGCGAGACCGGCAACCGCCTCGTTCGACGTCTTGAGGATTCCAAGCGCATCCGCGACAAGGTGAAGGCCGAGCGAGACGCCGGCATTGCGGCCGCACAACAAACCGTCGACGCCACGCACGCCCAGCTCGAGACGCTGCGTCATGAGTATGCCGAGCTGCAACGCAATCCCTCGGCAAATCCCGCCAACTATACGGTGCGCACCAGCGAGCTCTCGATGCAGATTTCCGACACGGCAGATGCCCTGCGTAAAGCCGAAGAAGATGTCCCGCGCATCACCGCCGACCTTGAGCACTCGCTTGCCGCAGCCGACCAGGCCGTCGAGCAGGCGCAAGCCCCTATCGCCGACGCAAAACGCGCGCACCAAGCCGTGACGACCGAAGCCGATGCCGCGCGCGACGAGCTGCAGACGGCGAAGACTGCCGCCTCGACTCGTCAGCGCGAACTGCGCGAGAAGATCACTGCCGAGGACAAGGCACGCCGCGACCAGGAGCAGACCATCGCCAACGCCCAAGCAGATGCCGCACATGCGCAGTCGATCATCGAACAGGCGACCGAGGTACATGACCATCCAGAGATCACTGAGTCGCTTGCAGGATCCTTGGCCCGAGACAAAGCCGAACACGCCGAGACCGAGCGAGAAGTCGCCCAGCTCGAGGCCACCGAGGACGCGGTGCGCGAGCGTACCCGCGACTCACGCATCAAATTCACCGGCGCCATCGTCTGCATTGTCGCCGTGATTCTGGTAATCATCCTGATCTGGCTGTTCGCGAGCAAGTAAACCAGCTGCCAAAAAAACGCCTCAACTCAGTTGCGGTGAGAAAGTTTCTGTTTAGCCCCAAAAAGGCCAATTCAAGAACTATCTCACCGCAACTTATTTAGATCGACGCAAGGCAACCTATCCCTCTTGTACCGATCTCTTGACATAAGGACTGTCCCCAGGTGCCGGCACAAAAGGAACGTCCCCAAGTGCCAAGTGCCAAGTGCCGTAAGAGTGTCCCCTTTGACTAGTCATTTAAGAACGTCCCCAATGACTACCCAATGACTACCCAATGACTACAGCGACAACCACGGCAACGCCGATGTTTTGGCAACGACAGCGAGCGGGTCGCATTTGAGGCAAGGTGACGTGAAACGAAAGGGCGCTGACCTTCTGGTCGCGCCCTTGAAGTTGAACGTCAGATTGTCCAAATGCGGCCCGCGCAGCGTCGAGCCGTTACGCGGTTCGTAGAACCGCGTAACTA
>CABUXM010000035.1 GCA_902495545.1 uncultured Collinsella sp.
CGGTTCCCCATATTATTGATGACGTCGACAGGCGGGGTGGTTCCCCGCGTACGTGCCATCTGAGTAACCGAGGGGAGGGCGCACATGGGAATGACTGGTGCATACGAGCGCAATCTCGATGCAAAAGGTCGTCTGTCCCTGCCTGCACCCCTTCGCGAGGAGCTTGGAGAGCACGTTCGCGTGTTCAAAGCCCTGGATGTCGATGCTCTGTACGTGTTCTCTGCCGAGGCCTTCGATAAGTGGGTCGAAGGACTCTTCGCGGGTCGTGAGGGCCACGAGGGTTTTAACCCGCGTGACATTAACGACCAGAAGCTCATGAGGGCGATCAACAAGCGCACTACGTCGATGGACGTGGACAGCGCCGGTCGTATCGGTCTTTCCGAGTCTCTCCGCAAGCAGGCGAACCTCGACCGCGAGGTCACGGTTGTGGGCAACTACGACCACCTTGAGGTTTGGGATCGCGCCGCGGCCGATGAGGACGATGACGATGAGGCCCTGCTGGACCTCTTCTTCTCGTAAGGGCAAGGCACGGGTAACGGATGGAGCGTGGGATCTTGACACAAGAATATCGGCATGAACCTGTCATGCTCGGCGAAGTGCTTGAGTCGCTGCGGCTAAAGAGCGGCTCCGTTGTCTGCGATTGCACCCTTGGCGGTGCCGGCCATTCGGTAAAGATGGCCGCGCAGGTGGGGGAGACGGGCCTTTTGCTCGGCGTCGATCAGGACGACATGGCCCTCGAGGCCGCTGGCGCCCGTCTGGACCGCGAGGTTCCCGGCGTTCCGCACCAGCTGCTGAAGGGCAACTTCGGCGACTTGGACGAGCTGCTTTGCTCGGCCGAGGTGCCCGGGGTCGATGGCTTCCTGTTCGATTTGGGCGTTTCGTCACCGCAACTCGATATCCCTGGCAGGGGCTTTTCGTATAACGAGGACGCCCCATTGGACATGCGGATGGATCCGGGTAATAACACCTTAAACGCAGCTGAGGTCATCAACACCTATAACGAACACGACCTCGCCCGGATTCTACGCGTCTACGGCGAAGAGAAGTTCGCCTCGCAGATCGCGCGAGAGATCGTGCGCCGCCGCGAGCAAGAACCGATCGAAACCACCGGCCAATTTGTCGAGATCATCAAGGCGGGTATCCCGGCTGCCGCTCGTCGGCATGGCGGACACCCGGCCAAGAAAAGTTTCCAGGCCATTCGCATCGAGGTCAATCACGAGCTCGATGTGCTCGAACGAGGGCTTGATGCCGCCACCAGGTGGCTCAACCCGGGCGGACGTATCTGCGTCATCTCGTATCACTCGCTCGAGGACCGTATCGTAAAGAATCACTTTAAGGAGATGAGCCAGGGGTGCACGTGTCCGCCGGAGATTCCGGTGTGCGTGTGCGGCAACGTGCCGATACTCAAGGTCATCACCCGCAAACCCTTGGTTGCCCAGCCTGATGAGGTTGAGCGCAACCCTCGGGCGAGATCAGCCAAAATCCGCGTGGCGCAGCGTCTGTAGGCGCGACCGCGCGATATTGGACCTCCCGCTCGCACCATAAACGAAGCTTAAACACACTACCAATGTACTCGGGATGGGAGGCGGCATATCATGGGCTACAACACTTCAAGCGCAGCACTCGCCTATGATATGAACGCCATGCCCGCCTATCGTGAGACGCCGCAGGCCCCCGTTGCTCCCCGTGAGCAGCGCACGCCGCGCTTTGATGTCTACACGGGCGCGGGCCGTCAGGCAAACCAGGCGGTAAGCCCGGTTTTCATGAGCGTTCTTAAAACGTTTTGCATCATTGCGGCTATCTTCATGACGATCGGCGTCGCCCGCGTGGCGCTCGCCGGCGTTACGGCCCAGGTGCTCAACAGCAACGCCGAGCTTACCAACACGCTCGAAAAGGCGACCGATGAGAGCTCCGACCTGGAGGTCATGCATTCGGTCTATGGCGCCGACACGCGCATTCGCGACCTTGCGGGCGCTTATGGCATGGTGGAGCCCAGCGAGAGCGTTACACTTGACTTTTCGCAGGATGCAGCCGCGGGCGCCAACGCGACCGCGACCGCTCAGTAGCAAGACGGTAGCTGAGTATGACAAATGACTATCGCCGCGGTCCCGATGGGGGCCGCGGTTCTGGACGTCCCTCGTCGCGGGGACGTTCTGGTTATCAAGGAACGGGCCGGCAATCTTACAACGCCGGGCAGTCCCGTGGCAACGACCCGGCGTCGCGACTTCGCGGCTCGGGCGGCCCTCAAGTGCATAACACCAGGTCGCGCAAGAGTTCGTCGACCGAATGGCTCACAGGCACGCCTCTGCCTCGCCGCAAAGCCGTCATGGGCTTCATTGGGCTTGGCTTGGGCTTGGGCGTCTTTCGCCTTGCCGACTATCAAATTGTCGAAGCCGATAAACTGCGCGAGCGTGCCGATGCGCGCCGCCTGCTTGCGCAGACCCTCTATGCCAAACGTGGCACCATCTACGACCGCAACGGTAACGTGCTGGCGTCGTCGGTCGAATGTCGCAACATCGCCGTGAACCCCCAGCTTGTCGAGGATGTTGACAAGACGGTGTCGGCGCTGGTCAAGGCAACTGGAATCGATAAAAAGACCTGCCGCAAGCTCGTTGAGTCCGATGGAACCTGGGTGTATATCAAGCGCCAGGTGGACGAAGACGACGCTGCGGCGCTGGAGAAGAAGAACCTGCCCGGCGTGCTTTTTGAGCAGGCCATGAAGCGCGTATATCCATACGGCAATCTGGCATCGCAGGTGCTGGGTGTAGTGAATGTAGACAACGACGGCTTGACGGGTCTCGAAAAGCAATACAACAAGCTTCTGACCGGCACGAACGGTTCTCTTGTGCGCGAGCGCGCGAGGGACGGCAGCTATATCGCGGGCGGTGCCTATAAAAAGGTGGCTGCGGTCGACGGCGTTGATATCGTGACGACGCTCGACGTCAATATCCAGCGTGCGGCCGAGGATGCCCTAGCAGAGGCTGTCGAGAAGACAAAGGCCAAGAACGGCTCGGCGCTGGTCACCGATCCTACGACAGGCGAGATCTTGGCAGCCTGCTCGTATCCGACCTACGACCAGACCAATTTGGAAAACGCCAAGACCGAGGATATGAACCTGCGCCTGGTCACCGACGCCTACGAGCCCGGCTCGGTCTTTAAGACGCTCGTGGCGGGCGCCGGCTTCGACTTGGGTGTCGTGCGGTCGAGTACGTCGTTTGAGGTGCCGGCGAGCATCAAGGTGGGCGACGATACCGTCACCGATGCCGACAAGCGCGACTACGCCATGACCATGGATGTGCGCGAGATGATGCGCCGTTCGTCCAACGTGGGATTTGTCCTGGTGGGGCGCAAGATCGGTGCCGACGACTTTGCCGCCTATGTGGATAAGTGGGGCATCGGTCACAGCTCTGGTGTCGATTTTCCGGGCGAGAGCCTGGGCATCGTCAAGGAGCGTGACCAGTATGACGGCGCCACGCTGGGCTCGATGAGCTTTGGACAGGCGCTGTCTGTCTCGCCGATTGAGATCGCACGTGCCGTGGGCGGCATCGCCAACGGCGGCGTGATGATGACCCCGCACTTCTATAAGTCCAGCAAAGGCGACGAGAAGGACTGGGGCGAAGGCGAGCGCGCGATCTCGGAGGACGCCGCATCCCAGGTGACATCGTGCATGCAGACGGTCGTGTCGGAGGGAACGGGCGTTGGCGGCGCGGTTGACGGCTATGACGTGGCGGGTAAGACCGGTACGGCCGAACGTGCCGACGAGAACGGCGGCTACCTCAAGGAGAACTACATGTCGTCCTTTATGGGCTTTGCACCGGCACAATCGCCCAAGGTGCTGTGCTATATCACGCTCGACGGAACGCCGAGCGGCTCAGATGCCGCTGCGGTGCCGTTCCAGTCCATTATGGCCAACGCGCTCGACGTGCTGGGTATCCCGCACACGAAGTAGGGGGTTACAATCTTTGGGGCGTGGTTTGTTGTCCCATATGAGGGGTGTTCACATGCCCTGCACCACGCATGCGCGGCGCTGGGATACAATACGCCGATAGCATTATTTAGGTTTACAGGGGAGCTGCAATGATAGAGATCGCCGTCAACAACCTCGCGGCCGCAACAGGGGCCCGAACCGTGACGGGAGAAGCCGATCGGGTATGCCGCGGGTGCGTTATCGACTCGCGCCAGGTCGAGGAAGGGACGATTTTCGTCGCCTTTCCCGGTGAAAACGTCGACGGCAATGATTTTGCTTCCCGTGCCGTCCAGTCGGGCGCCGGCGCCGTCGTGATGACGCGTGAGCCCGAGACTGAGCTGGTCTCGCTGGCGCAGGACAAGGGCTGTGCCATCTTGCTGACCGATGATCCCGAGGAGTTTCTGCTGCGTTTGGCGCACACGTACCGTCTGGAGCTTGGCTGCCTGGTCGTTGGTATTACCGGTTCTATCGGCAAGACGACGACCAAGGACGTGCTCGCCGCCGTGCTCGCCAAGCGCTATCGTGTCTGGGCCACCAAGGGCAATTTCAATAACCTGATCGGCATGCCGCTCACGGTGCTTTCCGCTCCGGCCGATACCGAGGTCCTGGTGCTCGAGATGGGCATGAACCATTTCCACGAGATCGAGCGCCTGTCCCAGTCCGCCAATCCCAACCTTGCCATCGTGAGCAAGATCGGCACCTCTCATATCGGCATTTTGGGTAGCCGCGAGAACATCGCCCGCGCTAAGGCCGAGATTGTCCAGGGTATGTGCGCCGCCGGCGACTTCTTGCCGCTGCTGGTTTTGGGCGGCGAGGACGACTTTACGCCGTTCATTCGCGATACGTTCGCCCAGCCTGCTGGTATCGACGTGATGCTGGCCGGCGTCTCGGACGATGATGAGGTCCGTGCCCGCGACGTTCGAGTTGATGACGAGGGCCGTCCGGTCTTTACGCTCGATTTTGGTCAGGGCGAGACAATCGATACCATGCTTGCCATCCCCGGCGTGCAGTCCGTCCCAAATGCCGTTAAGGCCGCCGCGGTTGCCTATCGCCTGGGCGTGACGCCCGAGCAGATCGATGCTGCCTTTAGGGGCCTCACGATTACCGGTCATCGCCAGGAGATCAAGCGCGCCAAGAGCGGTGCCCGCGTCATCGACGATTCCTATAACGCCAGCGCCGAATCCATGGCTGCTGGCCTCGATCTACTGTGCTCGCTTTCGTGCACGGGGTCTCGCATGGCGATCTTGGGCGAGATGGGCGAGATGGGCGATGAGGCCCCTCGCATGCATGAACTCGTGGGCGCCTATGCCGCCGCCAAGAAGCTCGACATGCTGGCGTGCGTGGGTGGTGAGCTGGCCCAGCTTATGGCCGATGCCGCGCGCATGATGGGCATGGACGAGGACCGCATCCAGGTGTTCTCCGATTATCAGCAGGTGCTCGACCGCATGGGCGGCGCGCTTGAAAAACATGATGTTGTACTGGTCAAGGGTTCCCGCTTTGTTGAGCTCGACCGCTTTGTGGAAGGTGTGTGCTAGCCCATGTTCGGCAATCCCTCGTATCCAACGTATCAGGCTTTTTTGGGGCTTGGCATCGCCGCTGCCATTGCGCTGCTGCTCATGCCGTGGTGGATCAAGCTGCTCAAGGTCGAGGGTATCGGCCAGCAGGTTCGTGCCGACGGCCCCAAGCGTCATTTGGTTAAGCAGGGAACGCCCACCATGGGTGGTGTTGTCATCCTCGTCGCGATCTCGCTGACCTGCCTGCTGATGGGCAAGCTCACCACCGAGCTCGTGCTCGTGCTGCTCGCCACGCTGGCGACCGGCGTGCTGGGCCTGATCGACGACCTGACCTCCGTTACGCATGGGCGCTCGCTCGGTCTGACGCCTCATGCCAAGATGATCGGCCTAACCATTATCTGTGTCACCTTTACGGTACTTGCCGTCAACTGGTGCGGCGTCGCCCCCGAGATTCGTTTTCCCGGCGGCCTGACGATTGACCTCGGTGTTCTTTCGACCACCATCTGCGGCCTTTCGTTCCCGTGGCTCTACATTGTCTTTTGCTGGCTGATGATCGCCGGTCTTTCTAATGCCGTGAACCTGACCGATGGCCTTGACGGTCTTGCTGGTGGCACCTCCATGATTGCCATGCTCGCCATGGCCGCCATGGCGTTTTTGCACGGAGACGTGAACCTGTCCATCTTCTGCACCGCGTGTGCCGGTGCCTGCTTGGGCTTTCTGTGGTTCAACTGCTATCCGGCGAGCATCTTTATGGGCGATACCGGCTCGCTTGCCCTGGGCGCCGCGTTTGCCTGCACGTCCATCATGACCAACACCGAGGTCGTCTCCCTCATCATCGGCGGCCTGTTTATCGTTGAGACCCTGTCGGTAATGATTCAGGTTGTCTACTTCCACTTTACGCACAAGCGCGTCTTCCTTATGGCGCCCATCCATCATCATTTCGAAAAGAAGGGCTGGGCCGAGACCAAGGTCGTCATCCGTTTTTGGATTATCGCTGCGGCCTTTGGTGCCGTTGGCCTTGCTCTGTTCTTCCAGTTGGGATAGTGGTCTTTCATGCCTCTTGCTGATGTCTTTAGCCTGCTCGTTTTGGGTCAGGGCAAATCCGGTCTCGATGTCGCCCGCTGGGCGCTGGCACATCCCGAGCGCGTAAGCGCCGTTACCGTGTATGGCGGCGGCACCTCTGAGCCCAATGACGCCACGCGTGCGCTTGAGGCTGCTGGTGCGTCGTTTGTCTATGGGACCGAACAGGTCGAGGGCGCCTATGACGTATGCGTGACGTGCCCGGGCATCTCGGAGTTCTCGGGCTTCTTTAAGGCCGGGCGCGAGCATGCCGCCCAGATTATGGGTGAGCCCGAGTTTGCCTATCGCCTGTCGCCCGATAACTGGATTGCCATCACGGGTACCAACGGCAAGACGACCACCACGTCGTTGACTGATTATCTGCTCAAGGCTGCCGGCGAGGTCAGCGTAGCTGTCGGCAACATCGGCGAGCCGCCGGTCAACGAGATTGACGGCCGAGCCCACAACGAGTGGTTTGTGGCCGAGCTCTCGAGCTACCAGATTGCTACGACCGCCGAGCTCCACCCTCGTGTGGCGGTGCTGCTCAACATCACTCCCGACCACTTGGGCTGGCATAAGAGCCATAAGAACTATGCGCTTGCCAAGATCAAACTGTTTGACAATATGGTCGATGACGATCTGGCGGTTGTCGACGTCGAAGACGCCGGCATTCACGAGTTCGATGAGTACATCTACACGCCGGGTCGTCGCATCTGCAAGGTTGCCTTTGACGAGCCTGAGGGTGAGGATGCCGCCTTTGTACGCGATGGCAAGATGATCGTGCGCCTGAAGGGCGTCGAGACCCCGCTCATCGCTACATCCGAGCTCAAGATTTCGGGCCATCACAATGTTATCAATGCCCTGTGCGCTGCCACGGCTGCCCTGGCAGTCGGTGCCGATGTCGATGGCGTCTGCCGCGGTCTGGCCTCGTTCCAGCCGCTCGAGCACCGCGTGGAGCCGTGTGGCGAGATTGACGGCGTGCGCTACGTCAACGATTCCAAGGCGACCAACACCGATGCGGTCGAGAAGGCACTGACGGCATTTCCCGATGACGACGTGATCTTGCTGCTCGGCGGCCACGATAAGGGCACGCCGCTCACGGACTTCGCGCGCGTTGTTATGGATAACGTACGCTCGGTCGTCTGCTTTGGCGATGCGCGCGAGCGTTTCACCGCCGCTATGGACGAGGCCGATGTCGATGGCGATGTGGATATCGCCCAGGCGGATGACCTGCGCGATGCCGTGGACGTCGCCCGTTCGCTGTCGAGCCGTGGCGATGTGATCTTACTTTCTCCTGCCTGCTCTTCGTTCGATGAGTTCTCGGGCTATGAGGAGCGCGGCCGCGTGTTTAAGGACTATGTGGCCCAGCTTGCCGCTGCGGCGAAATCGCAAATGGAATAGGGGTTGCCGGTGAGAGAGGAGAGCCCCCGACAAGGTATGAGGAGGCCCGACTCGGACCGTGCTTCCTCGCGGCGCAGCACACCGCGTTCCGGTCGCGGCGGGCAGACGTTTAGCGAACGCTATATTGCCGGCGTTCCCGCCCGTATCATGCGCCCCCGTTTGATATTCATGGCCTGCCTGTTTACCTTGGTGTGCTTTGGCCTGCTGATGGTGTACTCGGCGTCTTCGGTCGAGGCGCTGCACGAGAATGGCTCGGCGACGTTTTTTCTGTTTCGACAAGCCGCGTTTGCCGGAGTTGGCGTGCTGGCTATGGTTGCCATCGTGCGCATCTTGCCGGACAGTTGGTTTGGGGAAGACGTGCTCAGGATCTTCCTCATCGGCATGATGGGGCTACTGCTTCTGGTGTTCTTGGTGGGCAGCGGCAGCCGTGGCGCCACGCGCTGGCTCAACATCGCCGGTATTCAGTTCCAGCCTTCCGAGTTTTTAAAGCCATTTGCCATTGCGTATTCGGCCATCATGCTCGACCGCTTCTTTTCGCCCGGTGGCAACATCAACGAATTCCTTCGCAAGATGGGCATCTACTTGGGCATTTCGCTCTTTCTGATCTTTATCCAGCCCGATTTCGGTACTGTCCTGATCATCCTGTTGACCCTCATGTGCATGGCGTTGTTTGCGGGTCTCGACCCCAGATTTATCATCGGCGTGCTAATCTTCGGCATTCTCGTGATCGTGATTGCGCTTGTTGCAGAGCCGTACCGAATGGTGCGTATTCAGGTTGCCTTGAACCCTTGGGCCGACGAGTATGGTGACGGCTATCAGGCCACGCTTGCCATCATGGCCTTTGCCTCGGGCGGTCTGTTCGGCCGTGGCATCGGCAACTCAACCATGAAGTACTCGTATCTGCCCGAGGCGCACAATGACTACATCCTGGCCATCATTGGCGAGGAAGTCGGTTTTGTCGGAACCGTGCTGTTCTTCTTGGTGTTTGCGATGCTGATCTATTCGGCGTTTCGCATTGCCGAGCAGGCGACCGATCGTCGGGGCGCGCTTATGGCGTCTGGCTCCGCGGTCATTCTCGCGGTGCAGTTTTTGATTAACGCGTTGGGCATCCTCAACGTGTTTCCCA
Source organism: uncultured Collinsella sp. (assembly GCA_902495545.1). Lineage (GTDB taxonomy): Bacteria > Actinomycetota > Coriobacteriia > Coriobacteriales > Coriobacteriaceae > Collinsella. Next base: position 9,068 of record CABUXM010000035.1, read on the forward strand.
TGACGGGCAAACCGTTGCCGTTTATTAGCTACGGCGGTTCGTCGATTATTGTGTCGCTTATGCTCGCCGGTCTGATCCTGCGCGTTTCGTACGAGAGCGCCCGTCGCGATGAGTACGACCGTCGCCGCGAGAGCTTTGCCGTTATGGATGAGAGTACCGCCGGCGTAGCCCATGTGCGCGGTGAACGACCTTCGCGTAGCGGCTTTACCGTTCTGGATGGTTCTGCATCCGAGCCGGCAGCTCGTCCACGCCCGCGAATGGCTCCGCAAGGTCGTCCGCAGCGCCCCAGCCCTCGCAACGCGGGCGGCGGATATAATCGAATCGATTTGAACTCGGACCCGTCGGCGCGTCTGCGTACCGACGACCAGGGACCGCGTGTACGAAGGGACTACCATGACCGATAAAATGACCGTTGCTATTGCAGCCGGCGGCACGGCAGGACACATCAACCCCGCGCTCGCCTTGGCCGAAGAACTGCGTGACCGTGGCCACCACGTTGTGTTCGTGGGTCAGTCGCGCAAGCTCGAGGGTCGTCTGGTCCCCGAGGCTGGGTTTGATTTTGTGCCCATTACGGTCACGGGCTTCGACCGCTCCCGTCCTTGGACGGCGCTGACCTCGCTGTGGCGTGTCAACAAGGCCAAACGTGCGCTCGCCAGTCATTTCTCAAAGGTCGGCAAGCCCGATGCCGCCATCGGTTTTGGTGCCTATGTCGAGGTTCCGCTGCTGGGGTGGTGCAAGGGCGCGGGCGTTCCGTATCTGCTGCATGAGCAGAACTCTGTTCCGGGCCTGGCCAACAAGATGATGAACTCCCACGCCGCCCGCGTGTGCATCTCGGTGCCGGCAGCGCGTTCGGTCTTTGAGCGCGAAGGTGACCCTGACCACGTACTCATGACCGGCAACCCCGTACGTCGCTCGGTGATCGAGGGCGATCGCGCTCGCGGCCGCAAGGCACTTGGCGTTCCCGAGGACGCTACGCTGTTGCTCGTCTTTGGCGGTTCACTTGGCGCCCAGCACCTCAACGAGCGCGTGGCTTCGCTCAAAAACGAGCTGCTTTCGCGCAAGAACCTCTATGTGTTGCATTCGACGGGTGCCGACGGCTTTGAGGAGACCGAGCGCGCTTTGGCGCTGACGCCCGAGGAGGCGAAGCGTTACCGCGTCCAGCCTTACATCGACAACATGGGCGATATGCTGGCTGCTGCCGATTTGGTGCTCTCGCGTTCGGGTGCATCGAGCGTGGCCGAGATCGCTGCGCTCGCCGTGCCCTCGGTGCTCGTGCCGTATCCGCATGCGACGGCCGACCACCAAACCACCAATGCCCGTTATCTGGTCGACGCCGGGGCCGGTGTGCTCTGCGCCGATGCCGATATCGACGGTTCTGCCTTTGCCGATGAACTGCTGCACCTGGTCGATGACGCGGCGGCGCGCGACGCCATGCGTCAGGCGGCGCGTGGTCTGGCTCAGGATAGGGCCGCCGCTCTTCTGGCCGATGCGGTAGAGGGTTTGCGTTAGTTAGACGGGATATCGTCGGTCGCCCTCGCGCTGATGCGGTAGGTGCGGTACAGTTAACGGGTTACAGGCAGTGTTTACGCAAGGAGTACACGAGCACATGGCTGATTCCCAGACTGCAACCTCCGCGCCCGAGTTTAAGAGCGCCCACTTTATCGGTATCGGCGGCGCCGGCATGAGCGGCATCGCCCTCGTTCTTCACGAGCGCGGTTATGCCGTTACCGGCTCCGACCTTAAGACGTCACGTTATATCCGCCAGCTTACCCGCGCTGGTGTGAAGGTGCATGTGGGCCATGAGGCCGCCACGATCGACGAGGTCAAGCCCGACGTGGTTGTTGTCTCCACCGCTATTCCGGAGTCCAACCCTGAACTCGTGCGCGCTCGCGAGCTTGGTATTCCCGTGTGGCCCCGTGCCAAGATGCTCTCTGCTTTGGGCCACGGCTACACCACCGTCGCTGTTGCCGGCACGCATGGCAAGACCACCACGTCTTCGATGTGCGCCACCATGCTCGACCGCATGGGTCTGGATCCGAGCTTCTTGATCGGTGGCATCGTCGAGGGCTATGACACGAACGGCAAGAACGGCTCGGGCGACTACTTTGTCGCCGAGGCCGACGAGTCCGACAGCTCCTTCCTGTTCCTGAACCCCAACGTGGTCATCGTGACCAACGTCGAGGCCGACCACCTCGATCACTACTCGGGTATCGAGGAGATCGAGGCAACTTTCGCCAAATTCATGAGCCTGGTGGGCGAGGACGGCACCGTCATCGTCTGCGGCGAGGACCCGCATCTGGTCGAGCTCGCCAAGTCGACGGGTCGTCACGTGCTTTCCTACGGCTTTGCCGAGAGCAACGACATCGTCTGCATGCACCCGGATGTCAAGGGTATCCAGAGTGACTTTATCGTTCGCTTTGAGGACGGCACTGAGCACGCTGTGGAGATCAAGAGCAATCCCGGTCGCCACAACATGCTCAACGCCACGGCGGTGCTCACCGTCGCCCATGTCCTGGGCCTTGACATCGACGCCGCCGCCAAGGCGCTCTCGAGCTTTGAGGGCGTCCGCCGTCGCTTTACCCACGTGGGCGATATCGATGGCATCACCGTGGTCGATGATTACGGCCATCACCCCACCGAGATCAAGGCGACGCTTGCTGCCGCTTCGTCGCTGGGCTACAAGCACGTCGACGTCGTGTTCCAGCCGCACCGCTATTCGCGCCTGCAGGCCCTGTGCGACGACTTTGCCGATGCATTTGCCAATGCCGATAAACTGCTGCTGATTGATGTGTTCTCGGCTGGCGAGATGCCCATTCCGGGTGTCACCTCTAAGATGCTCGCCGATACCGTGCGCGCCAAGCATCCTGGCAAGGAGGTCGTGTACTGCTCCAGCCGTCTTGAGCTCAATCAGGAGCTCGAGCAGATGGTGGGCGAGGGCGACCTGCTGCTCACTATGGGTGCCGGTGACGTTACGACCGTCGGCCCCGAGTTTATCGAGTATCTGACTGCCAAGAAAGACGCTTAAGTCTAATGGGTCTGTTTAACGCCGTCATGGCGCTTTCGGGCATGATCGACACGGATGTGATCGAGGACGAGCGCCTTGCGCGTCATACGAGCTATCGTATCGGCGGCAAGGCCGACCTCTTTGTGACGTGTCATAGCTATCATGCCCTCCGCCGCGCCGTGGCGGTGCTCGATCGCGAGCAGGTGCCGTGGGTCATCATCGGCAAGGGCTCCAATCTGCTGGTTGCCGATGGCGGTTATCGCGGTGCCGTCATTTCGCTCGGACGTGAGTTTCAGCGCACGGTTGTTGCCGATGACGGTTGTACGCTGACGGTCGGTGCGGGCGTGATGTTTGCGCGCCTGGTCAACGATGCCCTGTCGCGTAGCCTCTCGGGCCTTGAGTTTGCCGTTGGCATCCCTGGTTCGGTCGGCGGTGCGATATCTATGAATGCCGGCACACGGACCGAGTGGATTGGCTCGCTGGTTGAGGATGTCGTAACGTTTGACCCGGCATCCGGTATCAAGCATTATGCGGGGTCCGAGATCACTTGGGGCTACCGCGAATGTAGCCTTCCCCGCAATGAGATCATCCTCGAGTGCGTGCTCAAGCTTAAACCGGCGCCCAAGGCCGACATTCGCGAGCGCATGGAGCGGTACCTGACGAGGCGCAAGCGTACGCAGCCCATGGGTCGCGCATCCTGCGGGTCGGTCTTTCGCAATCCGCCCGATGCGAGTGTGGGCAAGCTTATCGAGGATTGTGGATTAAAGGGTTTTTCAATTGGCGGCGCGGAAGTTTCGCCCGTTCACGCTAATTTTATCGTTAATAACGGAACTGCCTCGGCCGATGACGTTGCCGCGGTTATCAGACATGTGCACGGAAAGGTGAGGGAGGCGTATGGCATCGAGCTCAGACCGGAAGTTAAATTCCTCGGCTTCTAGAGCATCGAAACCCACCTTCCGCCGCGCCGGAGGGCGTTCCGGCGCGCCTGCCAAACCTCAACGCAATACCGTCGCGCATTCTAAGTCTGTCGGGCATGCTCGACAGACCAGTCGTCCGGTCGTCGGCTCGCAGCTCGGTAATCGTCCGGCCGCAAAAAAGTCCTCGCGTCCCTCGGTGACGTCAAAGCCTGTTATGGGCGCCAAACCTGCCCGTCCCATGGCAATTCCTAAGCCCTCGACGGGAACTAAAGCGCCGCGTCCAGGTCGCACGCTGGGCGCATCGAAACCGCGCTCGCTGACATCGGTCCCGGTTACCGTCAAGAAGCCTTCGGGTAAAAAAAGCGTCAACCCGTTGTCTTCACTTGGGGCGATGGTAAATAAAACATCAGACGCCGCTTCTGTCGTTACAGGCAAAGGCAAAATCGTGGGCGGCGTTCTGGCCGTCTTGGCCGTGCTCGTCGTCGTTGCCATCGTGGTGATTAACTCTGGATTGTTTACCGCCACTGATATTCAGATTCAAGGCAGCGAGCATGTGACGAAGCACGATGCTATCCAGCTGATCGATTTGCCCGAGGGAACGTCGCTTTTTAACGTCGATCCCGACCAGATTACCGAGGATCTCAAGCAGAACCCGTGGGTCTCGGGCGTGGATGTCCAGCGTCAGTTCCCGCATACGCTCATCATTACGCCTATGGAGCGCAAGGTCATCGCAATTGCCTATATCAGCTCCGATGACCTTGCCTGGGCCATCGGGGATGATGACACCTGGATCGCCCCACTGTCGACGTCGGTCGAAGTGGACGACCAGGGCAACGTCATCACGACAGGGCAGGGCTCAAATACCTTGACCGGAATCGATGCCGCGCTGGCGCTCGCTAAGCATTATGGCGCGGTGCTGTTGACTGATGTCTCGGCGGATGTCGCTCCGGTTTCCGGCCAGGCGGTGAACTCCAAAGCCGTTAAGGCCGGCCTGGATTATGTGCGTGGTTTTTCGAGCGAGTTCTTGGGACAAGTCAAGGATATTTCCACGCCTTCGGTCGAAGCCATCTCGGCAAACCTCAATAACGGCATTGAGGTGTCGCTGGGCGATTCGAACGATATCGCCAAGAAAGAACGCGTAGTCACCAAGTTGCTTTCGCAGGTAGAGGGCGTAACGTATATCAATGTGCGCTCTCCGGGCAACTACACATTTAGGAATGCTCCGACCTCGTAGCGCTGGTTGTTACTTTGTTGAGGGGCCATACCACGCCGTTTATCTGGTTTGTTTGGTTTTCACGGTCAATTATTTGACTGATACGTTCATAATGTGCAAACATAATACGGTTTACCTTTGCATTTACTTTCAACCTGAAGGTTAATGTGCGCAGGGGTCGACCCATGCTATGGCTATAACCTTTGTTCGGAGGACCGACATGCACGAGACAGAGATCAACAACTACCTTGCCGTCATTAAGGTGGTCGGCGTCGGCGGCGGCGGTACCAACGCGGTCAATCGAATGATCGAAGAGGGCATCCGCGGCGTCGAGTTTGTTGCCATCAACACCGATGCTCAGGCACTCGCGATCTCTGATGCCGATATCAAGGTGCACATCGGCACCGACCTTACCCGCGGCCTGGGCGCCGGCGCCAACCCCGAGGTTGGCCGCAAGGCTGCCGATGAGTCCCGCGACGACATTGCCGAGGCGCTTGCTGGTGCCGACATGGTGTTCATCACCTGCGGCGAGGGCGGTGGCACCGGTACCGGCGCTGCTCCCATCGTTGCCGATATCGCGATGAACGAGGTCGGTGCACTGACCGTCGCCGTCGTGACCAAGCCCTTCACCTTCGAGGGCCGCAAGCGCAAGAAGAGCGCCGAGGAGGGCATTAAGACCCTCTCCGATTGCGTCGACACCATGATTGTCATCCCTAACGATAAGCTGCTCGACATCGCCGAGAAGAAGACCACCATGCTCGAGGCCTTCGCGATTGCCGATGGCGTCCTTTCCCAGGGCACCCAGGGCATCACCGACCTCATCACCGTCCCCGGTATCATCAACCTGGACTTCGCCGATGTTAAGACCATCATGAAGCAGGCCGGTACCGCCATGATGGGTATCGGTACCTCTTCTGGGGATACCCGTGCCGTCGACGCAGCCCAGCAGGCCATCTCCAGCCCGCTGCTCGAGAGCTCCATCGATGGTGCCACACGCGTGCTGCTCTCCATCGCCGGTTCCAAGGACCTGGGCATCCAGGAGATCAGCGACGCCGCCGACGTTGTCGCCAACGCCGTCGACCCCGAGGCCAACATCATCTTCGGTACCGTTGTCGACGAGTCCCTGGGCGATCAGGTGCGTATCACCGTCATCGCTACGGGCTTCTCCGACTCCAACGTCAACCGTCAGGACGAGCTCTTTGCCGCTCAGCAGTCTCAGAGCAAGGCCGCTGCTTCCGCTGAGCCGCAGCGCACCGCTCCGGCCACCAGCCCGGCTCAGGCCGCTCCGACCCGCAACGTCGGTGGCACCGAGCTTCCTAACTTCGGCAACGATCAGTTCGAGCTTCCCGACTTCCTGAAGCGCGGCAGCTTCTAAGTCGTTCTTTGCATTGTTGTGCACAGGGGCGTGTCCGTATGGACGCGCCCTTTTATTTCGACTTTGTAAACTAGAACCTCCAATCTCTTTACGTTCCCTTTACGATTGCCTCCAGCGCAGCAGGTATCCTTTTAGAGAAGTATGACAGCCGTATAAACGCTGGCTGTAGCGGCGATGCCGCGGTACTTGTGTTATTAGGAGGCTTTAGTATGGCAGCACGTGCGGACAACGTTTCGCGTGTCGACCATGATGGAGTTACGTTGGTGGAAGGCGCGACATCCGATGTTCGCTTTGCCTTCACCGAGCGCGCCGGTGGTGTTTCCGAAGATGCGTACTCCTCACTCAACCTGGGCTCGCATGTTGGCGATGACCCCTTTGCTGTTCAAGAAAATCGTCGTCGCGCGCTCGAGGCTATGGGTGCTGCCGAGTGCGAGCACAACCTGCTCGTTCCCAATCAGGTCCATGGTGACCATATCGTTGCGGTGACCTCGAACGGCGCCGATGACCTTGAGGACGTCCGCGAGCAGATTGCCGAGGGTTGCGATGCCATCGTCTGTACGGCGCATAACGTGCCCGTGCTGCTCTGCTTTGCCGACTGCGTTCCCGTGGTGCTGGTGGCCCCTGGCGGATTTGCCGTGGTGCACTCCGGTTGGAAGGGTACGATTGCACGTATTTCCGCCAAGGCGTGCCAGGCGCTTTGCGATGCTGCCGGCTGCGATGCGAGCGACGTTTCCGCCTATATCGGCCCCCATATCTTGGGTGACGAATATGAGGTATCCCAGGAGCTCATGGATCGCTTTGCCGCCGAGTTCTCGTGCGTCGATGCGAATACCTCTCGCATGCTCGATCTTTCCGCTGCCATTCGCGAGGCGCTGGTAGATGTCGGTGTCGACGCGGATAATATCGTGGATACCCAGCTTTCGACCGTGCGTCAGAACGACCGCTTTTATTCCTACCGTAACGAGGACGGCACCTGTGGGCGCCATGCTGCGATCGGCGTGATGCTATGAGAAAGATCGTATCGGTCCTGAGCGCCGCTGTGCTTACGCTTACGCTGTGCGCCTGTTCTTCGGGATCTTCTACCTCTTCCATTACCGTCGCTGGCTCCACGACCTGCCTTCCTATCGCCGAGATTGCGGCCGAGGGCTTTAAGGAGGAGACCGGCATCGACGTGCTCGTTTCCGGTTTGGGTTCTTCCGCTGGCATCGAGGCCGTCAGCGCCGGCACGGCCGATATCGCCAGCTCCTCCCGTGGACTCAATGCCGACGAACAGGATCTGGGCCTGACCCCCATCGTCATTGCCCACGACGGTATTGCGGTCATCGTGAACGACGACAACCCCGTCGATAACCTCTCGACCGAGCAGCTCCGCGATATTTACGCCGGCAAGATCACCAACTGGAAAGAAGTCGGTGGCGAGGACCTGAAGATCCAGGTCATCAACCGAGATGAGGCGTCCGGCACGCGTGAGGCCTTTCGCACCATCGTGATGGACGGCACCCCGTTCGATCGCCGCTCGGCCGTTCTTTCGGGCACGGGCCAGGTGCGTGACGTGGTATCTCGTTCGCGCGGTGCCATTGGCTACATTTCGCTGGGCTTCGTCGATAGCCTCAACGCCAAGACCTCGGTCAAGGCCGTCTCGGTCAATCATGTTGAGGCGTCCGAGAAGACGGTCGCGAGCGGCGGCTATCCCATCTCGCGCGACCTTTACTTCTTTGTGAAGGGCGAGCCTTCGCAGCAGGCGCAGGATTACATCGACTACGTGACGTCCGAAAAGATGGACAAGCAGATTCGCGAGGCGGGCTTTATTCCCGTCACCAACGACGAGAAGGGGAGTGAGTAGCATGGAAGCACAGGAAAACTCCCAGGCTGAGCAGAATGCTCAGGCGCCCAAGAAGCGCGAGCTGGCGCTCGTATCGCGCAGTACCTATATCAAGGAGAAGGCGCTGCAGTGGATCTTCTTTGCCTGCGCGTTCTTGGCGGTCGTTACCGTCATCCTGATTTTTGTCTTTACCACGTACTCGGCGCTGCCCGTCTTTACCGACATCGGTCTGGCGGACTTCTTTAGCTTTACGTGGGCGCCCTCTGAGGGCCACTACGGCATCGTGTCGCTGCTTGCCGGCTCAGGTCTGGTGACCGTCGGTGCGCTCGCCATGGGCGTGCCGCTAGGTGTGGGCACGGCCGTGTACCTGGTCGAGATCGCCGGCAAGCGCGTGCGCAAGCTTATCAGCCCTGCCGTTGACCTGTTGGCCGGCATCCCTTCTATCATCTATGGCTTCTTTGGAATGATCATCATCCGTCCGTTTATCGCACAACTGACCGGTGGTCTTGGTTTTGGTGCGCTGACAGCGTGGTTCGTGCTCGCCATCATGATCGTCCCTACCATCACGACGCTTACCATCGATGCCCTCAATTCCATTCCCATGGGTATTCGCGAGGCATCGTATGCCATGGGTGCTACTAAGTGGCAGACCATCTATAAGGTCGTGCTACCTGCCGCTAAGCTGGGTATCGTGGATGCCATCGTGCTGGGTATGGGCCGTGCTATCGGAGAGACCATGGCCGTGCTCATGGTCGTGGGTAACGCCCCGGTTATTCCCGACGGCATTGCGAGCCCCATCTCGACGCTCACGAGCCAGATTGCGCTCGACATGAGCTATTCCTCGGGTCTGCATCGCTCGGCGCTGTTCGGCATGGGTGTGGTCCTGTTTATCATTTCCGCCACGCTGGTGGGCATCGTCCGCCTGGTTTCCAAGAAGAAGAGGGGGTAGGCTATGTCCGATTCCGTTGACACGACGGTCGATACGACCTCGTCGCGCGAGCGCATCAAGCGTGCCCTTTCCCACGGCAAGAAGGGCCGCATCAACAAGGACCTGTCCAACAAGATCATGCTTGGCGTGTTTCGTGCCGCTGCCTACATCACCACGCTGGTGCTGGTCGCTATCATCGCCTACGTGGTCATCAACGGCCTGCCGCATATCTCGCTCGACTTTATCTTCGGTTGGCCCCAGGGCGTCAACGCCGAGGGCGGAATTTGGCCCACGATCGTCTCGACCATCTACGTGACGGCGCTCGCCATGCTCATCTGCACGCCTATCGCCGTGCTAGCGGCCGTCTATCTGGCCGAGTACGCCAAACAGGGCAAGGTCGTCGAGCTCATCCGTTACGCTGCCGATGCTTTGGCCTCGGTGCCCTCCATCGTTATGGGCCTGTTTGGCTACGCCTTGTTTGTCGAGGCCATGGGCCTGGGCCTTTCGATGGTCTCTGCCGCTCTGGCGCTGGCACTTTTGATGCTGCCCATCGTCATGCGCACCACCGAGGAGGCAATCCGCGCCGTTCCGCGCTATATCCGTTGGGGCGCATATGGCCTGGGCGCCACCAAGTGGCAGGTCGTCTCCAAGATCGTGCTTCCTTCGGCCTTTGGCCGCATTGCCACGGGCATCGTCCTTGCCATCGGCCGTGCCATCGGCGAGACCGCTGTGGTGCTCTACACCATGGGCCAGGCCATCAATCTACCTATTTCGCCGCTCGATTCCGGTCGTCCCATGACCGTTCACCTGTACCTGCTTGCCAACGACGGCATCAACATGAACGCAGCCTACGGCACCGCGCTCTTGCTGATGGTGATCATTTTGGCCTTCAACCTGTTTGCGCGCTTCCTGTCGCGCAAGCGTCGCTAGTTAAGGAGTCCCATGTCCGTTTATCAGTCCGCTCCCACGTTGGAGCAAGCGGCCATTACGGCCAAGGATTTCAACTTTTGGTACGGTGACTTTCATGCGCTGACGGGGCTTGACCTCAACATCGCCAAAAACGCCATCACCTCCTTCATTGGCCCTTCGGGTTGCGGAAAGTCGACGTTTTTGCGCTGCATCAACCGCATGAATGACCTGATCGAGGGTACGCGCGTCGAGGGCACCATGACGCTCGACGGCAACGATATCTATGCCGAGGGCGTCGACCCGGTCGACCTCCGTCGTCGCGTGGGTATGATCTTTCAGCAGCCCAACCCGTTTCCTAAATCCATCTACGAGAATGTCGCCTTTGGCCCTCGTCTGCAGGGCGTGACTAGCAAAAGCGACCTCGATGACATCGTGGAAGAATCGCTCAAGCGCGCCAACCTCTGGAAAGAGGTATCCAATCAGCTCAACAAGGATGGTTTGGCGCTCTCGGGCGGTCAGCAGCAGCGTCTGTGCATCGCGCGCGTGCTTGCGGTGCAACCCGATGTCCTTCTGATGGACGAGCCCTGCTCCGCCATCGACCCCACGTCCGTCTCTAAGGTCGAGGATCTGATGGCCGAGCTGGCGCCCGAGATGACGATCATCATCGTCACGCATTCAATGCAGCAGGCAGCTCGTATCAGCGACTACACCGCATTCTTCTTGCAGGAAGTTGCCGGCGAGCCCGCCACGCTCATCGAGTATGGTCAAACCGACGCGATCTTCACCAGCCCGGTGGACTCGCGGACGGAAGACTATATCACCGGCCGCTTTGGCTGATCGGCGCGACTAGTCCCAAGCCGATCGGACCTGGTCCGGTGCGTATTCACTGTGCGGGCGGCATGACCGCACCCAACTGATTGGAGTGAACCATGCGCAAACTGTTTTCCCGTCAGCTCATCGAGGCCCGCCACGAGATGCTGAGCATCTACGAGGCCGTCGATCTGGCCCTCCACGATGCCGTGAAGGCCTATGTGACCGACGACCGCAAGCTCGCCACCAAGACCAAGAAGCGCACGCTTTCAATCGACGCGCGCTGCGCCAACCTGGAGGCCGTGTGCTACAACCTGATCGCCACGCAGTCGCCGGTCGCCTCCGACTTCCGCTTGCTGCAGACGATCATCTACGTCGACTTTAACCTGCAGCGCATGACCGATAAGGTTCGCCAGATCTGCCGCGCCACGCGTCATATGATCAAGGCCGACATCTCGCTGCCCCAGGAGCTCGTCGGTACGGTTGAGGCCGAAGCCGAAGCTGTTTACCAGGTGCTGGGTTCGTCGCTTTCTGCGCTCGTCACCAATGACATGTCCATCATCTGCAACCTTGCCGTCGAGGAC
>CABUXM010000036.1 GCA_902495545.1 uncultured Collinsella sp.
CCGGACATGCCGTCCTCCGATCTCCCGGGGCCGGCCGATCCGGCCCTCAGGGTATCGGGTTCCCACATTCATCCGCACATGTGCGGATGAATGTGGGAGGTGTTCGGATGAAGTTGATAATCAAGGGTTGGATTCTGTAAGTTTCTGGTTACATGAACTGCTCGCAGATTTAATATTGAGGGGTTAAAATGATCGATCTTAACAATGACAAGATTGACTATCCTGAAGATAAAACTCAGGAAAATGAAGAGGTTGAGAATTCTTCGAATAAAAAGCGAGTAATTATTGGTGCCGGTATTGTTGCTCTGCTTATTGCTTGTTGTGTCGGTGGATATGCTGGTTACAATTACAAACAAGCATGTAGTGAACATAATCAGCAGGTTGAAGTTTTGTATTCAAAGGCTAGCGATAGTGTTGCTGCCTTTAAAGCTGATCCTAGGCTGCTAACTATTGAGCAACGTCTTGATGCCATTAAAAATGCTCAAAATAATAAAGAGATATTGAATAAAGAAATCTCTGATGACAGTTATAAGTATGCTGATGGCACTTCCCCTGATTGGACGAAGTTGCTTAATGAATACGATTCCATAATTAAAGACTGCCGTAATGCTCAAAATAATGAGTGGAATACTTCTCTAGCTGACCATGTTAACTTTGATGTAAATTCTACTGAAGATACTGACTCTCTCCAACAGCATATTAATAGCCTCAATGGCCTTCTTAATGATATTTCTAACAAAGATAATCAGAAGCTTATTTTTGAAGATGCCAAAAAGGATTCTAAAAAGTTCATTGATCAAATTAATGAACAGATCAGTCGTTATCAAACTCGTATTGATGATGTGAACAAGACAAAAGCTGAAGCTGAAGCGAAGGCTCTAGAGGAAGTAACAGCACAAGCTCAACAGCAGACTTCTCAGCCGAACAATTATTCTAGCGGTAGTAACTACTCTAATAATAATTCTGGTGGATCTTCTAGCAGTATTTCTTCTTCCAATAATAGTGGTGGTAAGTATGTCATTCGTCAATTAGATCAATATGATGCAGCTGGTAACTATATCGGATCTACTCATTGGTATAGCGATGGTACTTGTGATGATCCTTATGCTGCCGGTATGGGCGGATTTTAAAATATACTAATTTTTAAAAATAATTATCGACCCATAGCGCAAAGAAATAGCCCCGCGATCGGTGTTGATCGCGGGGCCGCGTTGTTCTCCTAGTGGTTATGCGGGCAGTTGGCGCAGCAGCCGCTCGTGGCGTTGGTGCTGGAGCCGCCGCTTCGCTGGTCGGTGTTGTAGAAACCGCTGCCCTCAAATTTAATGGCGCTGGCCGAGAACGTCTTGGCCGCCGGGGCACCGCAGCTCGGGCACACGACCTCGGGAGTCTCGGACATGGGATGCTCGACCTCAAACACGTTGCCGCAGCTCGAGCACTTGTAATCGTAGCGCGCCATAATACTTCCTTTTCAGCACAAAGCGGGCAGATTACTCTGCCCGCAAAAATTCAAACGCCTGTAACTGTACCCTATATCGGGGGTTTTATCACGCTTCGCCCCAGAATCTATGGTTGTTGCGCAGGAGCTGTGCGGTTTTGTCCTCAGCGGCTGCAATGTCCGCCTCGTCAGCCTGCCAGGTCCAGTTGCCCGTGGCCACGCCCGGAACGTTCATGCGCGCGTCGTCGCCAAGCCCCAGGATATCCTGTAGCGGCATCATCACTAGGGGAGCGTCGCTTGCCAGCGCGTCGCTCATCAGCTTGGCCGCAAACTCAACACCGCTCGGCTCGTCGCCGCCGGCAAAGGAACGCGTGCACCAACCGGCGAGCGTCGAGGTGTCGTGCGTCGACGTGTACAGAATCTTGCCGGGCGTGGGGTGCACGCCGCAACGGACGTCGTAATCGCTAAACTCCAGCACGTCCATGCCGGGGAAACCGCAGGTCGAAGCCATGGCGCGAACACCGGGCGTCAGATAGCCCAAGTCCTCAGCGATAAAGTTGAGCGGACCCAGCTCGTCGTAGGCGGTCTGGAACAGGTCCTTGCCCGGGCCCGCCAGCCATCGACCGTCGGCGCAAGCCTTGCCCGCGGGGATACTAAAGTAGCTGTGGAATCCCAGGAAGTGATCCAGGCGCACACGGTCGTAGAGTGAAAACGCGCGACGCAGGCGATCCATCCACCAGTTATAGCCGTTCTGCTTCATGTGGTCCCAGCGGAACGTCGGGTTGCCCCACACCTGGCCCTCGGGTGCAAAGTTGTCGGGCGGCGCGCCGGAAATCTCAATCGCCTTGCCGGTATCGGACAGCCAGAAGTTCTCGGGTTCGCTCCACGCATCCGCCGAATCGTCGGACACGTACATAGGAATATCGCCGATAACCTCGATGCCCTTCTTGTGCGCATAGTTCATGAGCTCGCACCAAGCGAGGTCAAAGCGGTACTGCATGTACGCCTGAAGCTCGGCCTCGTTGTGGAAGCGATTGTCGTCGATCAGATGCTCGTTGTAGCGCGCGACATCTGCCGGCCAATCATGGCGCGAATCGCCTTCAAAGTACTTCTTAACGGCCATGTAGACGCAGTACTTCTCGAGCCAATCGGCATTGCGATGTTTAAACGCGGTGTACAGCGGATCGGCATCCTCGCCTCCGCGGGCCTTCCAGGTCTCAAAGTCGGCGGCCAGCTCCTCGTGACTTTCGGGCAGCAGGTCGATATTGCCTGCAAAGGCCGAAGGACCGGCGTAAGGGGAGCGGAAGAAGTCCGTGGGGTTGACGGGGAGAACCTGCCAGTAGCGCATGCCCATGGCGGCCAGATGGTCGATAAAGCGACGCGTGGGCGCACCGATCGTACCGGGCTTGCCGTCGTCGGTCGGCACCGATGTGATATGGCACACAACACCCGCACCGTGATCGAGCGGCTCCTGCAGGCGCTGCTCGGCGTGGTGATAGATGATCGACGAGCCCAGCGGGTACAGGTCGAGCGTGACCGTGCCGTTGTGAATCTCGCACTCGTGACCGCTAATCACATCGCTCGCACATTCGCCGAGCGCCGGAATGGTCACGCGATGCGAATTGCGCAGGCTGCGGTTGATGATGACGGTCGCGGACTCGCCGTCTTTACCGGTACGGCTGTAGGCCAGCACCTCGTCATTGAGCGCAAAGGCCTTGATCTCGCCGTCAACCATAAACGGCAGCGCGCGGCGCACAGCAGATGCGTTCTTGACGATTGCAAACGTATCGAAGTCGTGCAGGTCTTCCTTGGTCGGCATGGTGCGGCGATTACCCGGATCGGTCAGGCCCTCAAGGCCGTACTCGTCACCGTAATAGATTGAGGGAACGCCCGGGAATGTCATCTGCATAAGCGTCGCGAGCCAAAATCGGCTCTTGGCCTGGCCCATCGAGTTCTCGTCCAGGCGCCACTTGCTGCGTTCGCTCTCGGGCAGCTGCGACTCGTCAGGGCCGCCGCCGAGCACCGAGATAATGCGCGGACGATCGTGGCTCGAAAGCAGATTGAGCGCGCAGGCCAGTGCCTCGCGCGGGTAGTTCTCGCGCAGGGTTTCGATATCCTCGGCTGCCTGGTAGGCGTTCTTGTAGCCCATCAAAAAGCCGATGACCATGTCGCGGAAGGGGTAATCCATGGCCGAGTCGAGCTCGGAGCCTTGCAGATAGCGACGCAGATGGCCGTAGCTGATCTTGTTGGAGGCGTCTTCCCAGACCTCGCCGAGCAGCAGTGCATCGGGCTTCTCGGCGAGCACGGCCTTTTTGATCTCGGCTAGGAAATCGTCGGAAAGCTCGTCGGCCACATCCAGGCGCCAGCCGTGAGCGCCGGCGCGCAGCCATTTTCGAATGACGCCGTCCTTGCCCAGGAGCCGCTCGCGTACCAGTTCGGAGCTCTCATTAATGGCGGGCATATTGCCCACGCCCCACCAGCAGTCGTATGAGCCGTCCTCGTGGAAATAAAACGCATCGCGCCACGGCGAATCCTCGCTCTGCCACGCGCCCACGCCGGGGTAGTTGCCGTAGCGGTTGAAGTAGATCGAATCGTCGCCCGTGTGGTTGAACACACCGTCCAGAATGATGGAAATGCCCAGCTTCTCGGCCGCCTCGCACAGCTCAGTAAAGTCCTGCTCAGTGCCCAGAATCGGATCGATCTTGGTGTAATCGGCTGTGTCGTAGCGGTGGTTGCTCGCGGCTTCAAAAATGGGGTTGAGGTAGATGGCTGTAAAGCCCAGCTCGGCGATGCGAGTCAGGTCTTCCTGGATACCCTTGAGCGATCCGCCGTAGAAGTCCCAGGTCTTGATGGAGCCGTCCTCGGCGCGCTCGTAAACGGGCGGCTCGTTCCAGTCCTCGACCATCCGGCGCTGGATTCCGTTGCGCGGTTTTTCGACCTCGGCCAGCGTGCGCTCGCGCCAGTGCTCGTCGCGGGCATAGCGATCGGGGAAGATCTGGTAGACCATTCCGCGCTCGTACCACTCGGGTCGAACTTCGCGGTGCTTGTAGACGGTGACCTGGAATGACGGCACCTCGGCGTAGTCGTAGGTTACACCCTCGCCGCCGGTGCGTCCCTGCGGTGCGCCCAAGCGGACCTCGGGCTGGCCTTCGATATTGCAGATAAAGCTGTACCAGATAAGACAGGGCTCGGTGCACTCAAGCTCTACGCTAAATATGCCGTCACCTTCGTGCGTCATGGGATACAGAGACTCACCGATCTCATCGACCCAGGTGCGCAGCGTAAGCGTTGCCTGCGCGGGATCGGCATCCTCTAGAATCACGGAGAGCGAAAGGGTAGTTCCTGTGGTCACAGCGCCAAACGGAGTGCGAAACTGCGGCAGACGGCTGTTGTGTATCAATCTCATAGTACGGTCCAGTTCAATAGAATCATGGCCAGCTGGCCATGGGCTTTACGCACAGGATGTAAGTATATCTGTTGTACACAGGCTGTATAAACAACATCCGTTTACCATCGGCGAACGGTTGTCCTAGAAAATCGTTTTACCACCCAAATTATCGCGATATTTAAAAACGTCTATACCGATACTATTTGTAGCCAACCAAAAGTACTTCGGTTTACTACGATGAATTGGATGATCTCAACCACGGTCATTTTGATGATATTAAAACCGCAGGTAGAGGCGTTGCCAATTTCGTAGATTACTCGCCGTGGTCAGCCGGAGCCATTTTGTTGTAGTAAACCGGGCTTCTTTTTACTAGAGAAGTTCAACCAAGAAGAGGGCGCCTGGTTGGGGCGCCCTCTTTTGCGTTGAGGATTAAGTTTGAATCGTCCGAATTAGTGGCGCTTGCGGGTGGCCGTTGCCTTACGGACGGAGGTCTTCTTGGTCGGAGCCTTTTCCTCAGTCTTAGCGGCGGGGGAGACCGGGGCCGCCTTGGCGGGCTCGGTCTTTGCCGTAGCCTTCGGAGCGGTCTTGACCTCAGCGGTCTTCGGCGCAGGCTTGGCCTTTACTGCGGGCTTGTCCTCGACCTTAGCCTCTGCCTTAGGAGCAGCAGCCTTGGTCGTGGTCTTCTTGGCCGTCGTTGTAGTGCGCTTGCGCGTGGTGGTCTTGGCGGCCGGCTTGGCCTCGACGGTTACTTCGGCCTTGGACTCGGCGGGCGTCTCCTCGACTTTGGCGACCGGCTTTGCGGCTGCCTTGGTCGTGGCTGCTTTCGTGGTCGTCTTCGCGGCGGCCTTCGTAGCGGCAGCCTTGGTCGTCGTCGACTTTGCGGCCGCCGCCTTCTTGGCGGTCGCGGTCGTCTTCTTGGCAGTGGTCTTGGCCGGTGCCTTGACGGCGGGCTTGGCCTCGACGGCGGCTTCAGCCTTTACCTCGGGAGCGGCCTCGGCCTCGGCGGCCTTCTTGGCAGCTGCGGTGGTGCGCTTGCGCGTGGTCGTCGCCTTGGTAGCGGTGTTCTTGGTTGCCGCCGCCTTGGTCGCTGTGGCCTTCTTGGCCGTCGTCTTACGAGTCGTGGTCTTCTTTGCCGCAGGCTTCGCAGCAGGCTTCACCTTGGGCTCGGGCTCGGGCTCGGGAGTAGCCTCGACCTTCACCTCGGGCTCAGCCTCAACCGGCTTCTCCTCGACCTTGGGCTCCTCAGCGGCCACCGGCTCAGCAACAGCCTCAGACTCGTCGACAACCGCCACCGGCCTCTCAATCTCCGGATGCATAAAGAAGTACAGGTCCAGATACTTATCGGCCGAGCGCGTCCAGCTAAAGTCCTGGCTCATGGCCTGCGTGACTAGCTGGTTCCATGCCTCACGGTTATCCCAGAACAGGCGTGCTGCGCGGAACACCGCGTCGCCCATCTCGTCGCCGTTAAAGTTACTAAACGAGAAGCCCGTGCCCTCGCCGGTAAACTCGTTATACGGGATTACAGTGTCCTTCAGACCACCGGTCTCGCGCACGATGGGCAGCGTGCCGTAACGCATCGCGATGATCTGAGAAAGGCCGCAGGGCTCAAACTTCGAAGGCATCAGGAACATATCGGCGGCGGCATACATGCGCTGCGACAGCGCCGGATCGAACTCGATGCGCGCGGCCATGGTGCCGGGGTACTTGTCCTGGAAGTAGCGCAGGCCGTCCTCGTAGTCGCGGTCGCCGGTGCCCAGCACCGCCACCTGCATGCCGCCGGCCAGAATGCGGTCGAGCGCGTACATGACCAGGTCCATGCCCTTCTGGCGCGTCAGACGCGTGACCATGACCATAAGCGGACGGTCGTCGCGAACCTCGAGCCCCAGCTCTTCCTGCAGCTTGGCCTTGCACACGGCCTTGCCAGAACGATCCTCGACGGTGTAGTTGGCGGCAATGCGCTTGTCGGTCGCCGGATCAAAGCCCGCGACGTCGATGCCATTCAAAATACCCTGCAGCGCGTACGAACGCTCGCGCAGCACACCGTCCAGGCCCTCGCCAAACTCGGGCGTCTGGATCTCGTTGGCATAGGTGGGGCTCACAGTGGTGATGGCATCGGCATAACGCAGCGCGCCCAGCATGTAGTTGATGCTGCAGGCGTCGCAACGCAGCTGCGAGGCAGCCGCCGGAATATGCGCCACGCCCAGGATGTCCTCCATCACGGTATCGCTAAACTGGCCCTGAAACGCCACGTTGTGGATCGAGAACACGGTCTTGACGCGGTCGTACAGCGGCAGGCCCTGGTAGAACTCGCGCAAAAACACGGGCGCCAGTGCCGTCTGCCAGTCGTTGCAGTGCAGGATGTCGCACTCAAAGCCGGCCGGCAGGTGCTGCAGGCTCTCGGTGATGGCCTTGGAGAAGAACGCAAAACGCTCGCCGTCGTCAAAGAAGCCGTACGGATAGTCGCGCGCAAAGTAGCGCTCGTTGTCGATGAACATATAGGTGACGCCGTCGTGCTCGAGCTTCTCGAGTCCGCAGTACTCGTTGCGCCAGCCCAGGCTCACGTAAAAATCGGAGAAGTGCTCCATCTGCGCCTTGTACTCGTCCTTGATGGTGGCGTACTTGGGCACCATCACGATGACTTCGGCGCCGGCGCGCACGAGCGCCGCAGGCAGCGAGCCCGCCACGTCACCCAGGCCACCGGTCTTAACAAACGGTGCGCACTCGGCCGAGGCAAACACGATCTGCATCTTTTTGCTGGAATCAGCCATATTGTCTCCCTGTTGCAATTCGAGAATAGCCGCCTGGCGCAAACCGGGCGGCTATTCTACATGTTGCGAGCGATGTTGCGGTGCCAAAGCTAGCTCGCGTTGGTGATATCAGAAGTTAACGGGGCCTTTCCCAGCACCAGGATGTTCTCGGGCGTGCCGCGAAGCTCGGTGTTGGTGGGAACCACGTTGTTCTTGTCCAGGATGGCATTCTCAACGCGGGCGCCGCTCTTGATGACGCAGCTCTGGTTGATGATCGAGTTGGTCACCGAGGCGCCTTCCTCGACCACGACGCCGCGCGACAGGATCGAGTTGCGCACGGTGCCCTTGATGATGCAGCCGGCCGAGATAATCGAGTTGCACGCGTGGCTACCGGTCGCATAGCGTGAAGGCGGCACGTCGTGAGCCTTGGTCAGGATCGGGCGCTCGGGGTCGAAGAGCTGGTCGGCTACGGTCTGGTCGAGCAGGTCCATGCTGCGGCGATACAGCGACTTCTCGCTAAACACGCCCACGACCTCGCCCTTGTACTCGTAGCTGCATACGTCGATGTTTCCAAAGTCGCCCTGGAGTGCCTCGAGCAGGTCCAGATAGTCGGCGGCCTGGTAGTGGTCGATGATCTCGAGCAGCGTCTCGCGGTTGACGATGCAGCAGTCCATAGAGGCGTTGTCGCCGTACACGACGCCGGCGCTCACGCCCGTCAGGCGGCCGTTCTCGTTAATTTCGAGTTTGGTCTCGTCATCGACGTTGTGCGTGGCCTTGCAGTACACCACGGTCATCTGGGCACCGGAGTTCTCGTGCGCGTCGATGATGGTGTTGAGGTCCATGTTAAAGATGATGTTGGTGCCCATCATCACAACGTAGGGCTTGTCCGAACGCTGGAACAGCGTCTTGTTGGAGATGATGTCGCGCAGCAGGAAGCGCATGCCGCCCTTGGTGGTGCCATACGCGTTGCCGGGCACCATGAACAGGCCGCCCTTCTTGCGGTCCAGGCCCCAGTCCTTGCCCGAGCCCACATGGTCGATCAGCGAGCGGTAGTTGCCCGGCATAACGACACCGACAGTTTTAATGCCGGCATTCATCATGTTGGACAGAGGGAAGTCGATCAGGCGGTAGCGGCCCAAAAATGGGACGGACGCGATGGGGCGGTCCTTGAGCAGCACGCTGCCGTAGGTCGAAGAGTAGTTAGCGGTGATATAACCGATGGCCTTGCGATTGATCATCGGATCATTCCCCCTTCCCGATAACGACGTCATTTCCAACGACGGCCGTATCCTTGGTGGTATCGACAGAGCCGAGCTTCACGCCCTCTTCGACCGTGGAGTTCTCGCCCAAAATAGCGCGGCAGATGTGCGCGCCGCTCTTAACGTGCGCACCCGGCAGCAGCACGGAATCCTCGACCACGGCGCGCTCCTCGATGATGACATCGGTCGAAAGGATCGAGTGGCGAGCGGTGCCGTAGATCTTGCAGCCGTTGGAGACCAAGCAGTCGTCCAGGCGACCATCCGGACCAATGTAGTGCGGCGGACGCGTGGTGATGTTGGACATGATGGGGAAGTGCTTGTCAAACAGATCGAACTCGGGGTTGTTGCCCAGCAGGTCCATCGAGGTCTCGTGGAAGCTGGCGATGGTGCCGACGTCCTTCCAAAAGCCGTGGAACTCGTAGCTGTACAGGCGCTTGCCCTCGCCGAGCAGCTTGGGGATGATGTCCTTGCCAAAGTCGTGGCTCGAGCGCTGGTCCAGAGCGTCCTCCTCGAGCGCCTCGATCAGCACGTCGGCCGAGAAGATGTAGATGCCCATGGAGGCGAGATTCGAATCGGGCTTATCGGGCTTCTCGGTGAACTTGGTGATGCGGCCGTCCTCGGGGTCGGTGGTCAGGATGCCAAAGCGGCTGGCCTCCTCCCACGGCACGGGCATAACGCTCACCGTGAGGTCGGCGTTGTTCTCAATGTGCGTCTTGAGCATCTTGCGGTAGTCCATGCGATACAGGTGATCGCCCGAAAGAATCAGGACGTACTTGGGGTCGTTGGCCTTGATGTAGTCGAGGTTTTGCGTAATGGCGTCCGCCGTGCCCGCATACCAGGCGCCACCGGTCTGCGTCTCGTACGGCGGCAGGATTGACACGCCACCGTCGCGGCTGTCCAGATCCCACGCCTCGCCGGAGCCCACGTAGGCATGCAGCAGGTAGGGGCGATACTGCGTCAGAACACCCACCGTGTCGATGCCCGAGTTGGAGCAGTTGGAGAGCGAAAAGTCGATAATGCGGAACTTGCCACCAAAGCTAACCGCCGGCTTGGCGATCTTTTGGGTGAGTGCCCCCAATCGGCTGCCCTGTCCTCCTGCGAGGAGCATCGCGATGCATTCTTTCTTACTCATCGATTTCTCCTTCTGTCATCGATGTTTCTAACCCATTAGCGGTGGGCACGGCGCCTGGTCGCGCCCACCGAATAATGCCGTGCGGCAAAGGGAGCTCGCGGCCTTTAAGCGTGCCAGATCTCGTCGCGGTACTCGCGAATGGTGCGGTCGCTCGAGAACCAGCCGGAGGAGGCGGTGTTGAGCAGCGCCTTACGGTTCCAAGTCTCCTGGTCGCCGTAGCTGTTCGTGAGCTTCTCCCAGGCGTCGACGTAGCTGCGGAAGTCGGCCATAACCAGGTCGGGGTCGTTGTTGTTCATGAGCTCGTTATAGATGCTCTCGAAGTTGCCCGAAAGACCCGCAAAGGTGTTGTCCTTGAGCTCGTCCATCACGCGGCCCAGACGCTCGCGGTCGCCGTTGAGGGTATCCCACGCAAAGTAGCTGTTCGATGCCCAGAGCTGCTCGACCTCGGGAGCGGTCAGGCCAAAGATGGCCTCGTTCTCGCGGCCGGCCAGGTCGGCGATCTCGATGTTGGCGCCGTCGAGGGTGCCCAGAGTAATGGCGCCGTTCATCATGAGCTTCATGTTGGACGTGCCCGAGGCCTCCTTGCCAGCCGTTGAGATCTGCTCCGAGATCTCGGCGGCGGGGTAGATGAGCTGGGCGTTGCTCACACGGAAGTTGGGGATAAAGCAAACCTTCATGACCTCGTTGACGCGCGGGTCATTATTGATGACGTCGGCAACGGAGTTAATGAGGCGGATGGTCTCCTTGGCGAAGGTATAGCTCGAGGCAGCCTTGCCGCTAAATATGAAGGTCGTCGGCGTCACGTGGAAGTTGGGATCGGCGATGCGACGGTTGTAGATGTCCATCACCTTCATGATGTTCATGAGCTGGCGCTTGTAGGCATGGAAGCGCTTTACCTGGACATCGAAGACGGTGTTGGGGTCAATGACCAGACCGGTCTCGGCCTTAACGTAGGCAGCCAGACGCTCCTTGTTGGCGCGCTTGGAGGCGCCCACGGCCTTCAGGAACTCGGTGTCGTCCTTAAACTCCTTGAGCTTTTCCAGCTCAAAGGCGTCCTTCAGCCAGCCGTCGCCAATGGCCTCGGTCACGAGCTTGGCGTAGGTGGGGTTGGCCTCGGCAAAGAAGCGACGGTGCGAGATGCCGTTGGTCTTGTTGTTGAACTTCTCGGGCGTCAGGGCATAGAAGTCCTTGAGCACGATGTTCTTGATGATGTCGGAGTGGATCTTTGCTACGCCGTTGACGCTATGGCTGCAGATCACAGACAGGTTGGCCATGCGAATCTCGCCGTCCCACAGAATGGCGGTCTGGCGCAGACGCTCCTGCCAGCCCTCCTGCGTGGTGTCGAACGACTCGTGCCAACGACGGCTGATCTCGTCGATGATCTGGTACACGCGGGGGAGGAGCTTGGAGAACGTGCCGATGGGCCACTTCTCCAGAGCCTCGGGCAGGATGGTGTGGTTGGTGTAGCTCACGACCTGCGTCACGATGTTCCAGGCGTCGTCCCACTCGAGCTTCTTCTCGTCGATGAGAATACGCATGAGCTCGGGGCCGCACATGGCGGGGTGGGTATCGTTGGTGTGGATGGCCACAAACTGCGGCAGCAGCTCCCAGTTCTCGCCGTGCTCCTTCTCAAAGGTGTCGAGCAGACTGTAGATGCCGGCCGAGACAAATAGGTACTCCTGCTTTAGGCGCAGCAGACGGCCGTGCTCGCCGGCGTCATTGGGATAGAGGATGGCGCTGATGGCCTCCGCCTCGGCGCGCTCGGCATCGGCCAGGGCGTAGTCGCCGCGGTTGAAGGCCTCCAGATCGAAGTGCTCCTCGACCGGCTCAGCGGCCCAGACGCGCAGTTTGTTGACGGTCTCGCCGGCATAGCCCACGACGGGGATGTCATAAGGGACAGCCAGAATGTCCTGCGTGTCCACCGTGCGGTAGAACGTGCGGCCATTCTCCTCAAAGCCCTCGACGCGGCCACCAAACTTAATGGTCACGGCCTTGTCCTGACGACGGACCTCCCAGGGATAGCCGTGGGTGAGCCACTCGTCGGTGGCCTCGACCTGGCTGCCGTTAACGATCTCCTGCTTAAACAGACCGTAGCGGTAGCGCATGCCATTGCCGTAGCCGGCGATGCCCTCGGCTGCCATGGAATCCAGGAAGCATGCGGCAAGACGGCCCAGGCCACCGTTGCCCAGAGCCGGATCGGGCTCCTGGTTCTCGATGACGGACAGGTCGAAGCCCATGTCATCGAGCGCCTCGGCGACCATGTCGCGCACGCCAAAGTTAAGCAGGTAGTTGTCGAGCAGGCGGCCGATCAAAAACTCGATCGAGAAGTAGTACACGCGCTTTTTGCCCTCGGCCGTGGCGCGGGCGTCACTCTTGGTGGCAACGGTGCGGGCCTTCTCGGCCACGAGCTTGGCCAGAGCGTTAAAGCGGTCGAGGTCGCTGGCGGCCTCGACGCTCTTGCCGCTGATGCTCATGACGGCATCGCGATAGAGTTCGGTAAACTCTTGCTTGTTGTCGAAGATTTTATTCATACGTTCCTTTCCCCCGGGGATGTTTCTCCCGGAACGGTTATGACTTGTATCCTACGCCCCCGCGGGGCGGGTAATTACAGTGGTAACGCCTTTGTTACGCTTTCTTAGCAGGAGCCTTAACAACAGCTGCCTTGGCCTTGGGAGCAGCCTTTTTGGTGGCTGCCTTCTTGGCCGAGGTGGACTTGGCCGAAGCCTTGGCGGCAGACTTGGTTGCCCTCGCCTTGGCCGGAGTCTTCTTAGCAGCCGCGGCCTTGGGCTTCACCGAAGACGCACGCTTGCGCGTTGCCTTCTTGGGTTCCTCGACCACAGGCGGTTTGTAGCTGCTGGGACCGCGGCGCTTGAGCACCACGCCTGCCAAGCCGGGCACCTTAATCTCGATGGAGTCCATCTGCCCGTTCCAGGGATAGGGCTCGCTCGAACAGGTGTAGGGTTCCTCGCCGGCATAGCCGCTGCCGCCAAACTCGGGACGGTCGGAATCGAAGATGATCTCCCAGTCACCCTCGCGCGGCACGCCTACGCGGAAGCTCTCATAGCTCGCCGGGTCAAAGTTGATCAAGATCACCAGGTCGTCATCGACGTCCTCGCCCTGGCGCACAAAGCTTACGATGGACTGCTTGGAGTTGTCCGCGTCGATCCAGGTAAAGCCGTCATCGGTGTAGCCGCGCTCGTACAGGGCGGGCTCGGCGGTGTACAGGTGGTTGAGCGCCTTGATAAACGCCTGATGATGACGGTGGGTCTCGTACTCCTCGGTCAGGAACCACTGGATGGACTCGTAGTAGCGCCACTCAATAAACTGGCCGATCTCGTTGCCCATAAAGTTGAGCTTGGCACCGGGGTGGGTCATCTGGTAGAAAGCCAGCGTGCGCAGGCCGGCAAACTGGCGCCACCAGTCGCCCGGCATGCGGCCGATAAGCGAACACTTTCCGTGCACAACCTCGTCGTGGCTCAGCGGGCAAATAAAGTTCTCGGTAAAGGCGTACATGATGGAGAACGTGAGCAGCCCGTGGTTGCCGGGGCGCCACGGAAAATCGGTCTGCATGTAGTGCAGGGTATCGTTCATCCAGCCCATGTCCCACTTGTAGTGGAAGCCCAGGCCACCGTCCTGCGGCGGGTAGGTCACGAGCGGCCACGCGGTGGACTCCTCGGCCATCATCATCACGTCGGGGTAGTGCGCCTCCACGGCGCAGTTGACCTGGCGAATGAACGCGCTGGCGTCCAGGTCCTCCTCGGTACCGTACTTGTTGAACTTCTTTTGGCCGGGATCGTCGATGCCAAAGTTGAGGTACAGCATGCTGGACACGCCGTCCATGCGAATGCCGTCAACGTGGAAGTTCTCGAGCCAGTACAGCACGTTGGAGACCAGGAAGGAGCGGACCTCGCCGCGGGCGAAGTCAAACTTGTGCGTGCCCCAGTTGGGGTGAATCTCGTGCTCAAACAGCATGTGTCCGTTAAAGGTGGCAAGGCCGTGGGAGTCGGCGCAAAAACCGCCGGGCACCCAGTCCATGATCACGCCGATGCCCGCCTCGTGGCACGCATCGATAAAGTGCATGAGCTGCTGCGGATTGCCGTAGCGCGACGTGGCGGCATAGTAGCCGGTCGTCTGGTAGCCCCAGGAGCCATCGAAGGGATGCTCCATGAGCGGCATGACCTCGATATGCGTATAGCCCATGTCGCGCACGTAGTCCACGAGCTCCACCGACAGGTCGTCGTAGGTGTAGAACTCGCCGCGCTGCGCTGGGAAGGGATCCATGGGACCGGGGTAGTTGCCGTACTCGTCGGGCTCGCCCTGCGGCGCGTCACCGTGGCGCTTCCACGAGCCAATATGCACCTCGTAGATGTTAAGGGGCTGCGACATGTGGTTGTGATCGGCGCGGCGCTTGAGCCACGCGGCGTCGTTCCACTGGTAGCCATCGAGGGTCCACAGCACGCTGGCGGTACCCGGAGGGCACTCGGCCTTAAAGGCATACGGATCGGCTTTATAGAGCTTTTCGCCCTCGTTGGTCTCGATGAGGTATTTATAGAGCTGACCCTGCTCGGCGCCAGGAATAAAGCCTTCCCAAATAGCGCTCGTATGCACGGGCACCAGCGGGTTGGCTTCCTCATCCCAGTTGTTAAATTCGCCAATGACATGGACACTCTTCACGTCGGGCGCCCAAACGCAAAAACGCCAGCCGCGCGTGCGCTGCTGCGTGTCGGGATGCGCGCCCATCTTTTCCCAGCTGCGCTCCCACATACCAATGCCAAATAGGTAGACATCGTCCTTGGAGAGCTCCGGTGCGTGCGGAGCCGGTTTGCGGGTTGCGGGCTTTTTAGCCGTTGGCTTTAGCTTTGTATCGCTCACGTTTGATCCCATCATGACGCGGCAGCGTGTTGCCTTGGTGACTAGATGCGAAAGGTCCAAGGCTGCACGAATCGAAGGGACGGCGAAGTTTCTGTGATTCGTTCCACCTCGCGTGCTCGGTGGAACTTTCGGCAGAAACTACGATAACACCTGTGCGTTAGTTTTATGGACGAAAGCGGATTTGCGGGGGCGTTTAATCGGTAAGCGACATGTTTATACCACTGGCAGAATTGCCGTGGTAAAACTCTTGACAGTTTTACCAATTTGGGTTTCAAAATTGTTTGGCTGACGTTTGGTAAAACGCTTTTAGCAGGATGTTTACCATTTGATATCGAAAGGTTCGTTTATGTCCCATACCGCCGCTCCCAAGGTTGCTTTTATTTTCGATTGCGACGGCACACTGGTTAATAGTACCCCCGTTTGGGCCTATGCCCAGCCCGAGTTATTGCACCGCCACGGTGTCGACGTGACGGTCGATGATTTTGCCCAGTTTGAGCATTTGTCGCTGGAGGATGAGTGCCAGGCCTACCACGACACCTGGGGCATTGGCGCGAATGGCGAGGAGCTGTATCGCGAGCTGGGTGATATTTTGATTGATGGGTACTCCAAGGTGCCGCCGCGCGAGGGTCTCCTGGCATTTTTGGAACAGGCGAAGGCGGCGGGTATAGCCATGTGCGTGGCTACGTCCACGCCAGCCGAGCTGGTTAAGTCTGCGCTTGCGGGTGCCGGGATCGATGCCTACATGGAGTTTGTGACCACGACGGGCGAGGCGGGGCGCTCCAAGCAGTTCCCCGATGTGTACGAGCTGGCGCTGCGTCGCCTGGAAGAGCGCCACGAGTGCAAGTTTGAGCGCGCATGGGTGTTTGAAGACGCGGTCTTTGGTCTAAAGAGCTCTGGCACCGCAGGCTTTAAGCGCGTGGGAATCTATGACCCGCACGGCCGCATGAAGCGCGACGGCGTGCGCGCCAACTGCGATATCTTTATCGACAGCTATGAGGACCTGGATCTGGCCCGCGTGCTTTCGTTTGAGGGATAGGCGAGGGCTGTGGATTGCAAGGTATTAGTGGTCTGCGGCTCGCCCGTGGTGGCCAGCGCGGATCTGCTTCGCCAACTGGCGGGGGAGTGCGACCACGTTGTCGCTGTGGATCGTGGACTCGATGCGTTGCTGGGCGCCGGCCTGGGCTGCGACGTATATGTAGGGGATGCCGACACGGTGAGTGATGCGGGTCGTGCGTTGGTCGATGCCGCCACCGACTTTGAAGTTGAGTGCCATGACCCGTACAAGGACTATACCGATCTTGCGTTGGCGCTCGATTCCGTCCGCCGTTGCTGGCCGGGTGCCGAAGTGGTTGCGACCTGCGCCACTGGCGGCCGTCCTGATATGGCGCTTTCCGTACTGGGCTTGCTCGCGGGCTACGATGACGCCCCAGTCTGGATTGCCGAAGACGAGATCACGGCCCGTATCCTGCACGGAGGCGAATCCTGGGCCATCGAAGGTGCCGAAGGCAAGACGTTTTCTATCATCGCCATAGCCCCCAATACCGAGGTTAGCGAGCACGGCCTAGAGTGGGAACTAGATCACAGACCCCTGGGTTTGTTGGCCGACACAGGCATTAGCAACATAGTAAGATCTACCGCAAAGATCGAAGTCCACACCGGTACTGCAATAGCGTATTTGCTGCATCAGGGTTTTATCGGGACGGCGGATAAAAATAATCGCTCGTAGAGTGATTATTTTTGCCCCGTCCCAGGAAAACCCGTAAGTAAGAGATTCAACCCAAAAAAGTCCTTGCATCAAAGAAAGTCTTCCCCTATAGTATCTCCTCGTCACGGGGGCGTAGCTCAGCTGGGAGAGCGCTTGACTGGCAGTCAAGAGGTCAGGGGTTCGATTCCCCTCGTCTCCACCATCGTGAATGCAGGGCCACTCAATCGAGTGGCCTTTTTTATTTGCATGCGATATTAAGTGGCTGAACTGCATTTTTGCAAAATATGCAAAATGCTTTCCTGTTCAAGTTCGCCGTCAGCAGCAGTTGTCGCAAATTTTGCGACAACTACACCTAAAAAGTCGTCCAACAATCTGCCTCAAAATGTGTTGACTCTGTAGCCAGGCGTGTCTATTGTGCGATGAGTATCTTCGCAGTGCGACGCCCGCGCCCGCCCCATAAAAAGTTGCACAATTTATTTCTCATGTCTGTACGTAGTTTGTTAGACAAACGCGATTATCGGCGCTGCTCGCTGCTTCATTTGGGCTTCAGGAACGCTCCCAATTATTGCCAGCACCCCAATAACCTGCGTCAATGTGAACAACATCCCAAAATAACCCCCTTAAGCACGTCAAATGAACGATATGTTGTCCAACGCAGCCCAAATCAATTTCACTAACAGCTTGTGCTAGGATACCTAACGTTACATGAGTTCAACTGTGCTCACGGCTCCAGCAAGCCACAAAGCGTAGGGTCGATCAGCATCCGGCCGTAACGGCGGTGCCAGAAACACCACGAGCTCCAATAAAGAAGTCATGCGACGTTACTTATTTGTATTGAGTTAATTCACAGGTGCAAATAGTGATAAGCTTGCATGTCAAAGCGTAGCAGTCCTACAGCTGTTTGCGTGTGGTCCAGTTTTCTACCCGCTTGACTGGTTCGCACGCAGCCAGCTGGAGACGCGGTTATTTTGCGATACACGTCCGCGTCTCTAGCCACTGCACTTATACATACCGTTCACGGTGGGGCAGAGCCACGTGCTTGTCTAACTGGGCTCAGGGTTTGAATATGGAGCGCCTTCGTGCACAAGCGCCCTGGCGAAGACATACCCAAACCCCGTGAGCCACACGTAAGACAACAAGGGGGTGATGCTCGTGTGGTATGTGATTCAGGTCATAAACGGTCGCGAAGATGTAATGCGCGAGCGCATCGAGCACGTGGTGCCAGTGGGTGCCACGCAAGAGCTCTTTTATCCCCAATTTCAAACCGAGATCAAAGTACACGGCGAATGGGTCAAGACGACCAAGCCGCTGTTCCCTGGTTATCTCATCTGCGATACGGCAGACCCCCGCACCGTGCAACAGTGTTTGCTGCGTATGGACGACTTTGCCCGGGTGCTTACCCAGGACGGTCAGTTTGTGCCGCTGGCAAAAGAAGAGGTCCAGCTTATTGGCGGCTTTACGCATAGGGGAGACCGCGTAGTGCCCATGAGCGAGGCCCTTAAAGACGGCGACCAGGTCGTAGTGACGGCAGGCCCGCTGTTGGGTCACGAGGGCCTCATAAAAACCATTAATAGACGCAAGAGCACTGCTTATCTGGAGCTCGATCTGTGCGGCCGACGCGTAACCACCCGCGTTGGCCTTGCCGTGCTTTCAAGCGAGCAGCGCGTCATGCGCAACCTTAAAAAGGCAATCTCCTAGTTGCAGGCGATCGCTACACAGAACAGGGAGGATCCCCGACCCGGGGACGAGGTCTTGGAAGAAAACGTGTCGGATAAAACTCAATTTGCAACGGATGCGCCTGCGGGGGCAGCGCTCATTGCTCAGGCCATGGACCGACGCGAGGGCGCCGGCCGCTACAAGGCTATGCAGTCCATCATGGACTGGGATCGTTCGCGCTTGGTCTACCGCGCCGTTAAGCGCGCCTTTGACGTCGTGTTCAGCGGCTGCGTGCTGGCCGTCATCGCCGTTCCCAGCCTTGTGCTTGCCGCGGCCATCCGCCTTGAGAGCGAGGGCAACCCCTTCTACAGCCAGATCCGCGTGGGCCAGACCCACCGTGATGGCAGCCTGTCCACCTTCCGCATGTGGAAGTTCCGCTCCATGTACAAGGACGCCGACGAGCGCCTGGCAGATCTCAAGGAGCAGAACGAGATCGCCGGTGCCATGTTCAAGATGAAGGAGGACCCGCGCGTTACCAGGATCGGCAAGTTCATCCGCAAGCACTCCATTGACGAGTTCCCACAGTTCCTGAACGTGTTTCTGGGCCAGATGTCCGTCGTCGGCCCGCGGCCGCCACTTCCGAATGAGGTGGCCGAGTACACCGAGTACGACCTGCAGAGGCTAGCAGTGAAACCAGGTATTACGGGGCTCTGGCAGGTTACGGAGCGCAACTCCACCGGTTTCGACGGCATGGTCCGCCGGGACCTCGAATACATAGCCAAGCGCGGAGTCATCACGGACTTCAAGATCATCCTCCTAACGGTTCTGGAGGTCTTTAACGGGAGCGATGCGTACTAATGCAGCATGTTTTCATCATCGGATCCAAGGGAATTCCGGCAAACTACGGCGGCTACGAGACGTTCGTGGAGAAACTGACCGAGAATCAGGTATTGCCCGACATCAAGTACCACGTGGCGTGCGCTGTGGACTCCGCCGAGGAGGTCGGCGAGTTCAAGCACAACGGAGCGCATTGCTTCAAGGTACTACGCAGGCCCGTCGGAGCCGCTAGGGCGATCTTCTACGACATAGACGCCCTCAAGTGGTGCACCGCCTATATCGAGAATAACCGTGTCGAGCACCCCATCGTCTACGTGCTGGCTTGTCGCATCGGACCGTTTTTCGGAAAGTACGTAAAGAGGATCCACGCCCTTGGTGGCAAGGTCTTCGTGAACCCCGACGGCCACGAGTGGAAGCGCGCCAAGTGGAGCGCGCCCGTCCGCAGGTACTGGAAAGTCTCGGAGCGCGGGATGGTCAAGCATGCCGACCTGATGGTGTGCGACTCCAAGAACATCGAGAAGTACATCCGAGGGGAGTATGCCGACCTGCACCCCGAGACGACCTTCATCGCCTACGGGGCCGACATCAGGCACTCAGCGCTCGCGGACGACGACCCCAAGTTCACTGGATGGCTCTCCGAGAAGGGCCTCGAGCCCTTCGGCTACTACCTGGTCGTGGGACGCTTCGTGCCCGAGAACAACTACGAGACCATGATCCGGGAGTTCATGGCTTCCGACTCCAAGCGGGATTTCGCGCTCGTGACGGGAGTGGACGACTCCTTCCTCGCGGAGCTCGAGCGGAAGACGCACTTCAAGTCCGACCCACGCATCAAGTTCGTCGGGACCGTCTACGACCAGGAGCTCCTGAAGAAGATCCGTGAGCAGGCTTACGGCTACTTCCACGGCCATGAGGTCGGGGGTACCAATCCGAGCCTCCTGGAGGCGCTGGCGTCCACGCGCCTCAACCTCCTTCTCGACGTCGGTTTCAACCGCGAGGTCGCTGAGGACTCGGCCCTGTATTGGAGCAAGGAATCCGGAGACTTGGCTGAACTTATCAATAGCGCCGACGTGATGGATTGGAAGTCGATCGAGGAGCTCGATACGGCATCGACCTCCGTTATCCGCGACCGGTATTCGTGGCGGTCCATCACTGACAGCTACGAAGACCTTTTCCTCGGAAGGAGATAACCAGTGAAAGGCATCATCCTCGCCGGCGGGTCCGGCACGCGCCTGTACCCGCTCACGCTCGTGACCTCCAAGCAGCTGCTGCCGGTCTACGACAAGCCCATGATCTACTACCCGCTGTCCACC